>JAFZRH010000056.1 GCA_017619975.1 Lachnospiraceae bacterium
AAGGACAGGATCGTAAGCAGCAGGATCACGCCCATGAGCACGCAGATCATGAGCGGCAGGTTCATCACAAGAAAGCTGGGGTTGTGATCCGCGCCCAGGAATTTGGAGATGCCCGCCCAGTTGACGCGCAGTGCGATCCAGAACAGGAAAACTGCCGTGCTGCAGAGCACGGCTGCCGCCTGCAGCCAGTATTTCTTTATGAAAGCGCGAAAAGTCATTTCCATACGTCCCTCCTGATTCGTCCGTAGCATAAAAAGCACCGCTCAGATCGATTCACCCAATGATACAAATATAATACTATACTCGGGGCAAAAAACCAACCGACTCTTTAAACACTTTTTATTTGTCTGTTCTCAAAGTCAATAAAAAAGCAAAAAGTCAATAACAAGAGCTTTTGAGGGGGCCGCCTTCCCGCCGGCATTTTTCTTTCCTGCAGATTGCTTTTGCAGCAGGAATATAGTATGCTTCCTTAGGGAAGAACGTATCCGGAAGCCGGATGATCCGTGTAAGAATATGGTTTTTTGAATGGAGGTCCTCACGATGATCAGACGATGGGAGAAAAAGGCGGAAAAGAAAGCAGCACGAATCGTAAGCTTGATCCTGGTATTATCCATGCTTCTGAGTGCCTGCGGCGGAGGGGAAAACGTTCCGTCCAAGTCCGAGACAAAAACGCCGAAAACATCCGAGCAGAGTTCCGCTGCGCCTGATGTCAGGACCGAAGTGACCGAGGTCGTGCTCTCGCCCGAACAAACAAGTGTGACGACAAAAGACGGGATCACGGTGGAACTCGGTGAATACGTACTGGACGGGGAAGCATTGCTGACTGTCAGCCGGCTGGCCGGCGAAGATCATTCGGAGGAGGGATACAAGATCGACGTGTACGATATTCAGCTCGGTGACATGCATGAACTGGGTGATTACATCACGATCCGTATCCCGTACGATGCCGGCTACTGCAAAGAGGGGCAGGATCCCGCGAAGTGCGTTGGCGCTAAGTATAAAAACGAGGCGACCGGCGAGTGGGAAGACGTCCTGTTCGAGGTGGATGCTGAAAAGCAGGAACTGGTCATCTATACCGATCACCTGTCACAGTACGGCGCATTCTGCGTCGAAAACGAGGGGCGCCGAAATGCTCTTATCACGAACGTGAACGACTCCCGGCTGAAAATGGATCAGGCCCAGACCCTTGATTTTGCGTCCCGGATCGCGGCAGAGGATCCGACTGTCCGCCAGGAACTCAGGGAATTCGTTTCGAACGCTTCCGACGTTTTCTTTGACTGGGCCGACCGGATCGATAATGCCATCAATATCGCGACGCTTGGCGAGGTTCCTTCCTGGCTCTCTACGGAGATTCCGGAGACCAACCAGACGCTTTTCTCCGCGCTCGGTTATATTGCGACAGCCAGAAGCCTGATGACGATCGCTGCGAAGGAGACAGTCGGCGGCGGTGCGTCAAAGGGGGAGATTCTCAATCTGATCCGTGACGTGGGGAGCAAGGTCACGACCTACTGGGCGAACGCCTTGACAAGCGCTGGCAGCGGGGCGCTCTCCGTCGGTATGGGCGGCGTACTGATCATCGACAAGATGCTGACTGCTTTCGCGGAGGAGGCAAAATCCACGAAGCTGGAAGACATCGGCTATGTTTATCATCACTATAATGAAGGCTTTTCCGCGACCTGGGCTCATAAACTGATGAAGCCGGCAGACTGGCGGAAGATGCTCATCGAAGTGATCGAAAAGGATCCGGACGATCCCGAAGCGGCGATCCGCGCGCTGGAGGAGGGCTTCCGCAGTTATGCCTCCGACTTCTTCCGCCTCACCGGGGATCAGCAATGGGAGGTGGCTGCCGACGTGCCGAACGTCACGGTCAAGAGAATCCCGGATTTCACGGCAGAGGAACAGGAGCAGATGATCAGCGAGTACGTGGCTTATCTGAAGAATCGATTCATGCCGGCCATCCTGAAGAGCGTCCAGGTCTATTTTATCCGAAAGACCGAAACGGCGGAGCTGGCGGCCATGAACAAGATCAAAGATTTTTATAACACGAAGATCACGATCCGGCTGCACGAGGACGTGCCAAAAGGCGGAAAATCTCCGTACGCAGGGTACCGGTTCCGCTTTGCGCCGTTAGGCGAGCAGGCCGTCAAAGGAAACTGGCAGGGAACGTGGAACGAACAAGGCGAGATCACCGACACCTCTACTCTGATCGGCTTCATGATCGCCGGCTACCCCCACACGGTGGAATTCTTTAAGCCGGGGGCGGACATGGACAAGGATGAGCCGGAATTTACCGTCCCGTTCGTCATTTCCATGCCGTCGATCACGGTAGAGGTCCAGTCAGGCCTGCACGGCTGGATCGACCCGTGGAAGGAGTATCAGCTGGAAGATATCGGCGCACTCTACCGGATCATGCGGGACGAGCTTCCCACGCAGATCCGGGTCCGGCCTGTCGTTTACTATTATGACGATGAAATAACGGGCAGCGATGCGGCAAGTTTCGTGATCGACATGACGGAAGGGGCCGTTACCGAATACTCGTTCAGCAAATTTTATGATGACACCAGTCAGTGGAATGAAGATACGCTCGAAAAGATCACGCTCTGGTTTACCGGGGCCCCGGAAGACAGAGACCTGATGACGGTCAGATGTAAAAAGGAAACGGATTATGTGAATGTTTCGAGACACACAGAACAGCTGTCCGATGAATGTGACATTGCCAAGACTCTGGAATCCCTGAGCTGGACCGTGTGGGACGACAGTCAGATAAACCCCAGGGCGTTCGCCGTAGATGCGTATGAGGAAGAGGTCGGCATGCTCGACGGCTACTCGGTGCTGTTTGTGATCGAAGAGATCTATATTCCGTAACTCATGTGCGATGGGCAAAGGGAGGAGAAATTTCGGCTCTATGTCAATAGTGGGGGTGGGACTTAACAAAAGTCCCGCTCCTTCTTGCTCATGGAGAAGGGGTAAACCGACAGGCGGTTTTCTTATCTTTTCTCGTTTATTACAATAGTATCAGGAAAGGAGGGATAAAATGGATGCCGGGAAAACAGGAAAGCTGATTCGTGCTCAGAGACAGGCACACGGAATGTCCCAAAAAGATCTTGCGGAAGTTCTGAATATTTCAGACAAAGCCGTCAGCAAATGGGAACGGGGAAAAACATTTCCCGACATATCCATGCTGATTCCCCTTTCAGAAGCATTGGAGTTTAGTTTGTTAAATCGCTTTCCGTATCCATATCATGACATCAGCTGATGCCCGGCAGCACTTCGGCCTCCGTCACGGAGGCCTTTTCTATGCATGAAACTTGATGAAAGAAGCCGCTTTTCAGAAGTTAATAGAATGCCGAAAACTCAAGAATAACAAAATGTCCGGATACGACGTTATATCTATGGTTTTGTCACTGTATAGCAGGTCTCGTTGCTTTATGGTATAATACAAATTGTCGGGAGAGATACGATCCTGACAACCAGGGCTTTGTGGAGAAAAAGATGAAAACCATCCGGAAATACCTGCATCCGATTCTGATCCTGATTGTTTTTGAAGCAGTCGCCGTGATCCTGTGGCTGACGAAAAACAATCTGTTTTATCTGTTCAATTTCAGCTATATCGGATGTTCGATCTCGCTTGGGATCTTCCTGTTCATCAGAAAATACAGGCACGCCCGGCGCATCGTTCAGCTGCTGGTCGGTCTGTATATGCTGATCTACCTCGGCTTGATCTGCCGCGAAAACATGCAGATAGAGGGATTCTGGTACTATCTTTTCACGGGCGTATTTGAGGCGGCAACGATCCACTATGCGGTGGCGAAAATTTTCGGGCCGCTGATCTTCGGGCGCGGATGGTGCGGATATGCCTGCTGGACAGCCATGATCCTTGACTTTCTGCCGTATAAGGTGCCGGCACAGCCGAGAAAGAAGATCGGATGGATCCGAACTATCACGTTTGCCCTGTCGCTGATTTTCGTGGCGGCCCTGTTTCTTGCCAAAGTCGGCAATATCGAAAGGATCATGTTCTGGGCATTCATAGCGGGCAATATCGTCTATTACGGAATCGGCATCACCCTTGCCTTCGTATTCAAAGACAATCGGGCGTTCTGTAAGTATATCTGCCCGATCACGGTTTTCCTCAAGCCCATGAGCTACTTTTCGCTGATCCGGGTCAAGTGCAAAACGGATCTATGTGTGCATTGCGGAAAGTGCAGGCGTGTCTGTCCCATGGATGTGGACGTGACAGACAATTCAAGAAAAAGAGAAAACGGTACGGAATGCATTCTCTGCATGGAGTGCGTGAAGAATTGTCCCAAAAACGCACTTTGACAAATTATTAGTTTGAGGAGGAGTCATGTTTAACGTCGATCATAAGAAGCTCAGACTGTCTTTTAACGAATTCCACGATGTTTCGGACAAGGATATGCCTCAGCACGGAGAATACTGCCTTCTCGAGCTGAAAACGGGAGATTATACCGCGGGCGGCTGGGTTCCGTCGGGGGACAGGCGTAAGCTTGCAGGATATTTCCTTCGCGGAACCGCGGATACGGTCGATGTCGAAGAGGTGGCAAGATGGCACTCTCTCGATCGCTATGACCTGACGGAGAGCCTTGAAACAGAAGGAGTCAACTGGATAAATATCGGCCGCGAAGAGGAAGAAGGAGACCGCAATGTTCAGTTTGAGGGTTTTCAGTCGTTTGCAGACAGAAAGAACCCGAAAGAGGAGCAGTTCTGCCTTCTGATCATGAAGGACGGAAGCCTGGCGGCGGGCAGATGGAACAAGTGGCGGCACACAGCCGGGGGCGCCTTTATTTATTCGTCGGCGCTGGCGAGCTACAGTTCGGACAAGGTCTGGGCGTGGACGCCGCTCAGTTCTGATGAGATTTTTGCGATGGAGGTGGAACGGGAGAACGAGAAAAAGCGCGAAAAGCAACTGAACAAGAACCCTTCCGCCGATCCGGAGCTGTTCAAATACGGAACGGATATCAACGTATATTACGAAAAGGCGTTGGAAAAGCTGCGTGAGGAATTCTCCTGGGCTACGCTGCCGATGATGAGGAAGCAAACGCCCCTCTGGCAGATCGCGCCGCTTCACGGCAAATTTGTTTTCGGTCAGATCAGCAGGAACTATTATGACGGTTCGGACATCGTGACCCCGTGGACAGAGGGCACTGCTGCGGATGAGTTCATCGAATTTCTGGTCAGATATACGCGCGACGCCGTGAAAAACGCGAATCCGGAAGAAAAATTCAAGTTCGGCACGGACATCAATGTCTATCTGGAAATAGCCTTCGACAATGTGAAAAAGGATTATCGCTGGCTTGACAAAAAGATGCTTGGCAAGAGCTGGCAGTACGACATCCGGAAGGTTGACGGAGACCTTGAATTCGTCAGAAGATACCGGAACGAAGGAGAGTATTCGGTATATGACGTCGAAAGCGCTGAACGTTTCATAGAGTCTGTGGAGTACGACTATCAAAGCGCAGCGCTTCAGGCCAATGATACCGTAGCTTCTTATGAGCCTCCATTCGGACATATCGATCTGCACGGCTGGAATCTTGAGCGCTATATTTTCTATAAGATGAAGTCCGGTGACTATAAAGTGAGCGTAACAGCCGGCGACCGCACGACCGGCGGCAGCAGGGATTTTTTCATCACCCCGTACTGCTTCGAGGCAAAGACCTACGAGGAATTTCTGGGCCGCTATCTGGAGATCGTTCCGGTCTGCTCGTTCGGGCTCGGCAGGGAGGAACTTCTGCCTGACAAAAAACTGAAAAGCTTCCTTGGGTATTGAATTATCAAAACGCTGCCGCAGGAAAAAGCTGCACTTTAACGATCCGGAAATTGCGGGAGAAAACGCAAAAAATGAATCCATACATGGTTAAAATACTTTTCGTTTGCCACGGCAACATTTGCCGCTCCCCTATGGCGGAGCATATCTTTAAAGCATTTGCAAAACGCGCGGGTTTGTCCTCGCGCTTTGAGGTCTCTTCGGCGGCCATCAGCACGGAAGAAATCTGGATGGGACGCGGAAATCCTATGGACTACAGGGCCCAGCGTGTATTACGAGCGCATGGGATTCCTTTCGAACCGGGAGAAGCCAGGCAGATCACGGCTGAAGACTTTGCCGAGAACGATCTTGTGATCCTGATGGATGAGGGAAACCGTCGGGGACTTAAACGTCTGCTGGGAAAATGTGTTGACGAAGCGCCGGCAGGAAAAGTCCGCTTATTGTTGGGAAATACAGATGTTGCTGATCCCTGGTTCAGCGGAAACTTTGAGAAAGCCTATCAGGACATCGAGAAAGGCTGCCGCCAGCTTCTTGAAAAAATCTGAAAAATCGCTATACTGACAACGTCTAAATCATTCGGCTGTTTGATACAGATTTTCAGTCGGAGAATCATTTTCATAAGAAGGAGTAAAGAAAACATGAAGAAGATACTTGTCTGGATGCTGATACTGGGGATGGTTTTATCTCTTGCTGCCTGCGGGACTTCCGAAGGTGAAACAGAGGGAACGAAATCCACAAAAAAGCATACGACGGACGCTTCGGATAAGAGCAGTGAACAGAGTACAAAAGAGGCCGGCAGCAAAGCAACCGATCAGAGTAAAGATAACACCGAAACCGAGGCTCCGGCGCTGCCGGAGAACATGACAACTGTCCGCATGAAAACCCATTATGAGGCTATAGAGTATTATACGGGAAACACGCACGAGACCGTTACGAACGAAGCCACTTACAGCATCAATGAATACGGTCTGTATACGTCCTATGTGAATGTCAGAACAAGTGCTTCAGGCGTTTCTGAGAAAAAAAGTCAGCCGGGAACTTTCTGGACAGCTGCGGAAACAGGGAATACCGTTACATTCAGCGCAAAAGGGAAAAAACCTTTCCGTATTCAGAAGGATGAGAGTGGGGCCATTGTTCGGATCGAGCAGGGAGATAATTTTGAAACCGTGTTCACTTATGCAGCAGAGGGGGCACCGGAAGGAGCGGTCTTTCAGAGTCTGACCAAGACGGAGAAGACAAACTATATTTATTATTATGATGCGGAATACAGGATGATTAAGACGGAGAATTATGTCAAGGGCACCGTGTATACGTATACAGCAGATGACTTCTGTCCGCTGAGCGGATTGTTAAGATCGCTGTATCACGGTTCGAAGATACAGCTGAAAACATATTTTGAGTCATCGAAGGAAGGAACAAAAACCAACGCATTTACCTGTCAGATCGACTATGACGAAAAGGGAAGAATTCTTTCCCATACGCATTTCGATATAAATGGAAGCGTGGATTTTTCGCAAAGCTTTCTGCAGGAAGGGGATGAGGTCCCGCGGGATGGCGCAGAGTATGTGATAGTGGATCAGGACAAGATGCCGCTTTACACCGTATCTGCAAACCAGGTCAATGAGAATTGCTGGACTTCAAGTAAAACATTTTATGAGGATGTTCCGGTGGTGAATGACCCGCTCTGGCTTGCCTTTTTCATGCTGTTCAATTTGAATTATATCTAAACAGGGAAGACAGTTATTATGGGGCTGTGAAAGCAGCCCTTTTTCATTGGGAAAACAGAAGGAAACAAAACAGGAGTTCCGCATTGCTGCGCGTTGTGATATGATACAAACTACAAGGAAGCAGGAAGAGCTTCTGCAGGCATTCGGCGAGGGATACGTCACGGTGAGGCTCTGGGTCGGGTGGAGCGAGTGATCCGTTGTGAAACGGGAATAAAACAAAATGCTATGTTTGAATTTAATCGGAACAGCCTGATAAACGGCTTTGTCGAACAGTCAAAAGAGATCCTTCGGGAGAACCTTGTCGGTGTCTATCTGCACGGCTCTTCGGTCATGGGGTGCTTTAATCCGCAGAAGAGCGATATCGATCTGATTATCGTGGTCGATCGGCCTTTGACGGATCCCGTGAAAAGAGCATACATGGAAATGACAGTGGGGTACAACGCCATGGGCCCCGCGAAGGGGATCGAGATGAGCATCGTTCTGCGGGAGGTTTGTAAGCCATTTGTTTATCCCACGCCCTATGAACTGCATTTTTCGGCAGGCCATCTGGACTGGTACCGGGAGGATCCCGATGACTATATCCGACGGATGAACGGTGTGGATAAAGACCTTGCGGCGCACTTTACGATCATCAACAAAAGGGGCAGATGTCTTTACGGCGCACCGATCGAAGACGTATTTGCGGAGGTCCCGAGCAGCGATTATATGGATTCCATCTGGTTCGATGTCGAGGAAGCGGCGGAGGAAATTACGGAATACCCCATGTATCTGACGTTGAACCTTGCCAGGGTGCTGGCTTATAAGAAAGAGGGGCTGGTGCTTTCGAAAAAGGAAGGCGGCGATTGGGCGCTCGAACATCTGCCCGTCGAGTACCGTCCTCTGATCGCAGACGCCTTGCGCGAGTATTCCGAAAGCGCCGAGATCGTCTATGATGACGCCCTTGCCGGACGCTATGCTGAATATGCAATCGGGGAGCTGAAACAGTAAAGCCGAACAGACCGGTTTTTATTTGAGACACGGCTCATTTTTTGGTCAAGGTTTGCAGAGGATAAACAATGATGTGGCTGAAATACGGCAATACGAATACGTTTTTCATTCCGGGCGAGAGCGGCGGTCTGCTGTTCGACACGGACTATGCCGGAAGCCTGCCTGCCTTCTATAGAGCGATCAAGCAGAGCGGGATTGCTGTAAAAGACATCAAATATGTTTTAGCTTCGCACTGTCACCCGGATCACATGGGACTGATCGGCGGGCTGATGAAGCAGGGCGTGAAGCTGCTCGTGGTGGATGTGCAAAAAGACTTTATCCACTACGCGGATCCTATCTTTGCAAGAGACAGGATTCCTTATTCGCCGATCGATGAAACGACGGCGACGGTAATTTCCTGCGAAAGAAGCAGGGATTTCCTGTCGCACATCGGGATTCGCGGCGAAATCATCCGCACGCCAAGCCACAGCGAAGACAGCATTTCTCTGGTTCTGGATGACGGGGACTGTTTTGTCGGGGACCTTGAACCGTTCGCGTATCTGGAAGCGTATGAGGAGAATGCGCCGTTACAGAAAGACTGGGAACATGTTTTATCGTTTCACCCCAGACGGGTCTTCTTTGCCCATGCCCCTGAAAAGGTGCTGAACTGACACGTCGGGGGAGCAGAAAATGCGGGAACTTTTATCGGAAAAACCGGGAGCTGCAGAGCTATCAGCAATGGTTGTCTGTAAAGTTGATAAGGGGACGAAGCTTGCAGAGTTGCTGCTGACCTTTGTGGAAAACTGCTCCTGGGTTGAGGTGAAAGACCATATCGCCGGTGTCATCCGCTCCTGGGATTTTACGGATTGGGAGACGATGTTTGCTGCGGTCATCGACGGCAGAATCGTCGGGATGGCATCAGTGGCGAAGACGGACTATTATCCGCTGTCGGACGTTTATCCCTGGGTATCCTCTGTTTTTGTCTCAGAGGAATACAGGGGGCGGAAGATCAGCGGTGACCTGATCGCCTGTGCAAACCGATATCTGAAAGAAAAGGGATTTGACAAAAGCTATATCCCCTCAGAGTTTTTTGGACTGTACGAACACTACGGCTATAAATATTTAAAGGATATCGTTAACTACGGGGGCGGGACAGATCATCTGTTTGTGAAAGACCTCCGGGAAACAAATGCCGGTCTGCCTGCATACGCATAACAGACGTTCCAAAGCAATACAAGCGAAAGGAGAAGCCGATATGGCTGCGGAAAAACAAAACCTTCAGCAAATACAGGCGGCGCATGCCGAACTGTATGACAGCGAAGCAGCGCTGTTTGACGACATCTCTCTGCACGAGGATACCGCGGGGAAACTGCGGCAGTTTCTTCTGGACCGATTTTCCTTTGACGGCAAAAGCGTCCTGGAGGCAGGGGCGGGCGCCGGCCGGATCACGGATTACTATGTGGATCGGGCAAAACGCGTTGTCGTAACGGACGCCTACGAGTCGATGGTTCACATGCTTGAGCAAAAATACAAAGGCGTGGAGAAGGTCACGGCAGCGCTCTGCGACCACAGACAGCTAAGAGCCCGTTTCCCGGAGCCCTTTGACGTTTTTCTCAGTGCGTTCAGTTTCAATTATGCCTTCGACCCCTCGGTCGGAGACTATGACGCATTTCTGGAAGAGATCCTGCCGCCTGCCGGGCAGCATATCATAATCGAGTGCTGCGGCTTCTATGAGACATTCGACTATCTGCCGCCGGAGAGCATTCGCTATGTCCGTGCGCTGGAAAAACGTTTTCAAAAAACCGTGCTCCCGACGGAATTTGTCTTTTCTTCGCCGGAGCAGGCCGTTGCTGCTGCAAAAGTCCTGTTTTCCCCCATTGCGGAGCGGGTGCGGCAGCAGAACCGGGCGGTGATTCCGGAGATGATCCATGTTTATTACGACTGATGCCCGGGGCTTTTTAAGATGAAACAGAACATCCTTCAAAATAACTTTCTCTACCGCCCCTGGGAGGCGATCCGCTTTACGGCCCGGCTGGATCGGGAAGTGCAGGAGTCGATTCTGAAGCCGGCCGTGCAGCTCGCGGCGACGAGGTATCCTTATCTGTGCGTTGCGGTAAAGCGCGAAGCCGATCGCTGTGAGATCGGCTTCAACTCCAGGCCCATCCCGGTCTTTGGCGGCAGAAAACCGCCGGTCCTCGGCAGTGAGGAGGCTAACGGACAGTATCTCGCGGTGGGATATGAAGCCGACCGTCTGTACTTTGACGTGTCGCATAACCTCTGCGATACCAAGGGACTTGTGCCGTTTGTCCAGACGGTCCTGTATCTGTACCTCCAGCGGGCGGCAGCCCCCCTGCTGGACCCCGCCGGGATTCGCCTGCCCGGACAGCCGATGCTGGAGCATGAGACGGAAGATCCGTATGAGAAGCTGGAGATCCCGGCAGAGCTTCAACCCTTATATACCTGGAAATTCTCCGATTCCTTTGTGCCGGATCGGCGCTATGCGGAGGGATCCCGGCGGTATATCTGTCTGGTGAAGGTGCCGGCGGAGAACTATATACGCTTTTTCAGGACCAATGACGGCAGTCCGGTCGTACTGACCTCCTTCTTTTTGAAGGAAACGATCCGGCGGCTGTTCCCGGACCGGAACGGGCTGCCGATCTGCCTGGCCGTTCCGCATTCGCTCCGGCCTGCCCTCCTGGGCGAAAACAATTATCACGACCAGCTCATGCAGCTGTTCCTTCGCTACGACGAACGGACAGACGCCATGCCGGTGCTGAAACAGCTTACTGCCTCGCGGGGATCGCTGATTTTGCAGATGGATCAGGATAATGCACTGTGCCATGTACGGCGGTACGCGGCGTTTTCGGAAGAGATTGACGCGCTGAATATGCCGGAGGAAAAACGTCGGCACTGCCAAAAGGCCATCGAGCCGATCATAGAGCATCCCGAAACGATGTGCGTCAGCTATGCGGGGCGCTTTGACTGGGGCTGCCTTGCCGCTTACATAAAAGAGGCTTATGTGTCGTGCACTGTGCTGGCGGCGCCGCTGTTCGTGCAGATCACGGCGCTCGGCGACGCCTTCTGGCTTAGCTTCCTGCAGCGGGACGAGACGACGGTCTATGCGAAGACTTTTGTCGGGCTGCTGCGGGAAAACGGGATCCCGGCGGAACTTACGGACAGTTTTCCGGAAGAAGCCGTCGAAGGCTATCTTCCCTGATTCCCTGAAGGATGGAAAAATGAACCTGTTAACGGACAAAATCCGCCCGATGTATTTCCGGTATCTGATCGCTGCGACAGGCAGCGCATTCGTATATTCGGTATTCGGCATTGTAGATGCCGCCATGATCGGAAACTACCACGGCCCGCTGGGAAACGCGGCTCTTGCCGTATTCAGTCCGATCTGGGCGGTAGCCTACTGCCTGGGGCTGCTCCTGGGCGTGGGCGGCGGGGTCCTATTTGGAAATGCCCGCGGCAAAGGGGACGAAAAAAGCGCGCAGGCATACTTCAGCGTGACGGTCCTGTTTGGGGCGATCCTTTCCGTGCTGACCGTGCTGATCATCGGTTTTTTCCGTATACCGCTGCTGCGTTTATTCGGCGGCGACGATACGCTGATCCCGCTTTGCACCGATTACCTTTCCTGGATCCTCTTTGCCCTGCCTTGCTGTATTTTTGTCAATATCTGGTCTTCCTTCCTGAGAACCGACGGCGCGCCGGTGCTGCCTGCCGTCGCAGTGATCGCGGGCGGATGTCTGAATATTCTCGGCGATTATCTGCTGATCTACCGGCTGGATCTGGGTATCCGGGGAGCCGGCATCGCCACGGCGGCAGGTCTGGTTCTCAGCAATCTGATTCTGCTGCTTCATTTCCTGCGCAAAAAGAACACCCTGCGTCTGGTTAAGGCACGCCTTGGGCTGCTGCGGGAGATCGTGAAAAACGGTTTTCCCACGGCGGTCAATGATCTGGCATTGGGGATCCTTGCCATCCTTTTCAATCGGCAGATCATGATCTGGCTCGGGACCGAAGCGCTCGCGGTCTACGGCATCGCGACGCTGATCGCCACGATCGTCCAGTGTCTTGCCTACGGGATCGGGCAGGCGGCGCAGCCGATCCTGTCCGAAAACCACGGCGCGGCGCAGGCCGGCCGCGTGAAGGAATGCCTGCGCTGCGGCATAGAAACAAGTTTTGTCCTGGGGGCTGCGGCGGCCGTGCTGGTGTTCCTGCTGCCGGAGCCGCTGGTTCGCCTGTTTACAGATCCGACCGCGGAGCTGCTGGCCATTGCGCCGGGCATCCTTAGAGTATACGGCTTATCGTTCCTCTTTCTTCCGTTCAATATTTTTGCGACCTATTATTTTCAGGCAATTATGAAAGAACGGATCGCCCTGGCCGGGTCTGCGGCAAGAGGAGTGGTACTCAGCGGCGCACTTGTGCTTCTGCTGCCGGCAGTGTTCGGTCCCGGCAGCATTTTCTGGGCGATGCCGGTGAGTGAGATGACGGTATGCGGCTTTTTGCTGCTTTTCGTGCGGAGGCAGCAGCAGGGGTCCGTCACGGGGGAAGAAGACAAACGCTAAGGGGCTGTTTATTCCGGTGGGGGTATGCTATAATACAAAACATCAAGAAGAATCTGTTTTATATTATTTTGGATTTACAGATGAAAAGGCTTCACCGCGACTTAGGTTAAATGAGCCCGGAAATCTAACAGCTATGACAAAGGATCAGTTAGTCCTGCCTGGTTGTCAGGTACATAGGCACTATAAAACATTGCAGGAGGAACACATATGAAAAAGGGGATGCAGTTGCTGTCACTGCTGGTGACAGTGATTATGATCTTTTTGGTATCCGGGAAGGCGGAGGCGGACAGTGTCAATTATCCCGGCTATGAACCGTTTTTCAGAGAATCGGATCAGAATGTTACACCCGGTACAAGAGCAGCTTTTCGCTTTGACGCTTACCCCGGAGAGACGGGGGCCGAAGAGAGATTCTGCGCGACAGTTTATGCCTGGATCGAATCCGGGGCAGGAGATGGGACGGGATATTTCCAGGAAATCAGTTCCATGACCCAAGCAATTATATACAGCCATCAGGTGATCTGGGTGGAATGGGATACGGAGAGATTCGGTCCGGAAGAATATCTGATCGAAACGAGGACCGAGTTCTACTATGATTTGGCAGATGTCTGGGTCCCATGCCCCAACTCACAGAGGGAATTTGTGATCTATGCCAGGAACTACTGCGGAGAGAATTGCACCTGGAAGATCAAGGGAAGCACCCTTGTCATCTCCGGTGAAGGTCCTATGACGGATTTCAGTATGCACAGCTCGCCATGGTGTGACGATACATTCTACTATGTTGTGGTAAACGAGGGCGTCACCAGTATTGGCAGTTACGCCTTCTATTCGCAAAGAAAAATATACGATGTAACGCTTCCGACGACGCTGAAAGCCATCGGAGACGGTGCGTTCGGTTCCTGTGAAAAACTCGGAGAAATCAGCATCCCCGGCTCGGTGAGCAGTATCGGAATAGATGCTTTTGAGTGCTGTTATGTTCTGTGGAATGTAACGCTTCCCGGGGAATTGAAAGAGATTTCGGAAGGCTGCTTCAAAGACTGCAGGGCTCTGGAGAAGATCATCATTCCGGAAGCCGTAAATGAGATATGCTATGACGCGTTTTCAGCTTCCGGCCTGCAATCTATCTGGATCCCGGCCGGGCTCAGATTCATCCGAAACAATGCTTTTGAGTTCTGTGATGATCTTAAGACGGTTTATGTATACGGCGGTGATCTGTCGGCTGATATAGAAGAGGACGGGAATGATTGTTTCCTGGAAGCGGAGATGGAGCGGGTCAATTACTGGCTGCGGGTCGGTTCCCGTTGGTGTTATATCGGCATGGACGGATGTCGTGTTAAGGGCCAGTTCAAGGAGATTGACGGAAAGACGTACTATTTCAATGACAGCGGATATATGGTGACGGGCTGGCAGAAGATTTCGAATCAGTGGTATTACTTTAACAACGGCGGAGATATGGTGACCGGCTGGAAAAAAATCAGCGAAAAATGGTACTATTTCTCTCCTGACGGAATGATGCAGACGGGCTGGCAGAAGATTTCGAATCAGTGGTATTACTTTAACAACGGCGGAGATATGGTGACCGGCTGGAAGAAAATCAGCGGAAAATGGTACTATTTTGCTTCCGGCGGAAATATGCAGACAGGCTGGAAGAAGATCTCTAATCAGTGGTACTACTTTGAAAGCAGCGGTGCTATGACGACCGGCTGGAAGACCCTTGACGGTAAGACTTATTTCTTCAAAGCAAGTGGAGTAATGGCAGCCGGTGAATGGTGTCATGGCTACTGGCTGAGTAAAGACGGAACCTGGACGTACCCGTATAAGGCTTCCTGGAAGCAGAATTCCAAGGGCTGGTGGTATGGTGATGAATCCGGTTGGTACGCGAAAAACTGCACGATTACCATAGACGGAAAATCGTACACCTTCAATGCCGGCGGGTATTGGGTACAATAATCCGCATTATTAATGCGCTGCAGGAATTGAGTGAGCCAGGGGGACGGAAAAGAACCGTCCCCCTGGCTCACTGCTGGCTCATCGGAGACTTGTCTTTCCGACCCAAGCTATGGTATGGTAATAATGGCCAAATATAATGCGGCAAAGGAGAGCTTAAGGCATGGATAACAGCGAAATGCTCCGCGAGCTGGTGGATTTAATCGAGACGGACGCGGTATCCGGAAACGAAAGGGCTGTGGCCGGGAAACTGCGCTTAGCGCTGGAGGCCATGGGCTTTCGTGTAAGCATGGACGACGCCGGAGCTTCCTTTGGAGGAAACTGCGGGAACTTATTTGCGTACAGGGACGGGGAACTCCCCGGCGCCCTGCTCTTTTGCGCACACATGGACCGCGTCCCCAACGGCTGCGGCATAAAGCCCTCGGTGCGGGACGGCGTGCTGTATTCCGACGGCACGACGATCCTGGCTGCCGACGATCTCTCCGGCGTTTGCTCCATTTTAAGCGGCCTGCGCATCCTCCTGTCCGATGATACGCCTGCCCTTCCCCGGCTGGAGGTGCTGTTTACCGTCGGCGAGGAGACGGAGCTGTGGGGAGCGAAGGCCTTCGACCTTTCCCAGAGCCGCGCGGAGTTCTGCTTTGTTTTCGATTCCGCCGGTCACGTCGGGCGTTTTATTACCGCCGCCCCGGGGATCTGTTTCATCACCGGCAGGATCCGCGGGCGCTCCGCCCACGCCGGCATCGCCCCCGAGACCGGCATAGACGCCGCTGCCGCCCTGTGCAGGATGCTGGGCACCGCTAAAACGGGCAGGCTCAGCCCCAGCGCCACCTCGAATTTTCCCTACCTCACCACGCTGGAGCCTCCCTTAAACGCCGTTTGTTCCTACGCCGAGTTCCGGGGCGAAGCCCGCAGCCGTGACCGCGGGGAGCTGCAGCGGTATCTGGATGATTTCCGCGCTCACTGCGAGGAGATTGCCGCCGCCTGCGGGGCGGAACTGGACCTTACCATGGAGATGTCCAACGAGGCCTTCTCCATCCCCGATGACGATCCCATTTTGTCTCTGTGCAGGGCGGCGTGTGCCGAAACGGATCTGCCCTTTCTGCCTGAGGCCGCGGGCGGCGCGATGGACGCCAACGTATTGAATGCCAGGGGGCTCAAGAGCGTGGGCGTCGCCACCGGATATTTTGACAACCACTCCACCGGAGAGCACCTCATCCTTGCCGAGTTTTATAAAGCCGCTCAGCTTGCCGCCGCCCTGGTCCGGGCGTATATCAAAAGCCGGTCGATGCAGATCGGCAGTTCAAACGATTCCGCTGCGGTGAAAGCCCAGTACGCTGTGCCGAAGGGGCTGGATACACGGCTGACGTTTCACGAAAAATATTCCACGAACAGACAGGGCTACGGCGAATGGCTTGTTTCCCATTATGATATCCGTGACGGGATGACGGTACTGGAGGTCGGCTGCGGTACCGGGAGCCTGTGGCTCGGTCATGACGGCATCGTGTCGAAATGCGGAAAGCTGATCCTCACGGATCTGTCGGAAGGCATGCTGGCAACCGCAAAAGAGAATCTTGGCAAACGCGGGAATATCGAGTATCGGAAAGCGGATATTCAGGACCTTCCGTTCCCGGACGGCAGTTTTGACGCCGTGATCGCCAATTCCATGCTTTATCATGTGCCGGATCTCGAAAAGGGGCTTCGGGAAGTCCGAAGAGTGCTGAAAAAGGGCGGTGTTTTTTACTGCGCTACCTACGGAGAGCACAATTTTACCGATACGCTTGCGGAGTGGTTCAGGCTCGGCGGAGAAGATTTCAGGCCGAATCACAACTTCACGATGCAGAACGGGAAAGAAATACTCGGCAGATTTTTTGAGAAAATTACAGCTGTATTCTATGAGGATTCTCTTCACGTTACCGAGGCGGAAGATCTGGAGACGTATTTACGAAGCCTTGCTTCGTTCAAAGCCGTTATAGACCTTTCGGTTCAAAAAATCAGGGATATCCTGAAAGCGCATGCGGCAAACGGGGCGATCGATCTGCCGAAGGAATACGGCATGTTTCTGTGCAGATAAATCCCGGTTTGAGGAAGTATGAACTCGTGCCGGAAAACAACGACACTCTGATCGGGTGTCAGGAAACAGACAGAGGAATAGTATGGAGATAAGAATCGCATTTCTGCAGATCATGCCCGGAAAAAATCTGGAAGAAAATCTGTTGAAAGGAAAGACAGCCTGTCTTGAAGCCAAGGAAAAAGGCGCGGACATCGCGCTATTTCCGGAGATGTGGAGCGACGGATATTTTCTGCCTCAGGATCAAGCCGAATTAAAAAAACTCGCGGTCGGAAAGGGCAGTGCCTTCATTCAGGCATTTAGCGCTCTGGCATCTGAACTTCAGATGGCGATCGGCATTACTTTTCTGGAAGCTCATGATCCGGCCCCGCTGAATTCGGTCGTATTCTTTGACAGGACAGGCAAAGAGATCCTTCACTATTCGAAGGTCCATATCTGTGCTTTTGATGAGGAGAAGGTCCTGTGCGGCGGCGATGATTTTTCCGTCGCGGAACTGGATTTCGGAAGAGGAAGCGTCAGGGTCGGTTCCATGATCTGCTTTGACAGAGAGTTCCCGGAGAGCGCCAGGATCCTGATGCTGAAAGGCGCTGAACTGATCCTGGCTCCGAATGCATGCCCTATGGAGATCAACAGACTGTCGGCTCTTAGGACAAGAGCTTATGAGAACATGCTGGCGGTGGCGACCTGCAATTATCCGCAGGGGCAGCCCGACTGCAACGGAAGATCAACGCTTTTCGACGGGGTGTCGTGGCTCCCGGATGAACCGGGCTCCCGGGATATGTGTGTGTTTGAAGCACCGGGGGATCCCGGCGTTTATGTGGCCGAACTGGATCTGGATCAGCTGCGGACACACCGAAACCGTGAGGTCATGGGGGATAAATACCGCCGCCCGGAAACATACGGCCTCTTATCCGACACGAATGTGAGGGGGATCAGACCATGAAAAACGTGCTTGTGATCAATTGCAGTCCGGTCAGAAACGGTGCTACGGCCAAGATCGTAAAACTGGTGTCGGAACAATTCTCTTCAAACAGTATTGTGAAAGCGGTCTGCATCGATGATTATACCTTCGGTTTTTGCAAAGGATGCAGAAGCTGTCACACGACGGCAAGGTGCGTTCAGAGCGATGACGTCGATCTGCTGATGAGAGAATTCGAGCGGGCAGACGTTATTGTATGTGTATCCCCCTCGTATTGGGCGGATGTCCCGGGGCAGTTTAAAGCCTTTATCGATCGCTGTACGCCGTGGTGCAACACGCATGAACCGCATGCCTCCCTGAAGCCGGGCAAGAAGGGATACGCGATCGCATTCAGGACCGGTTCGGGCAGGAAAGAGTGTGATCGGATCATAGAAAGCATAGAGCATTTTTACGGTCATCTTATGATCGAATGTGCCGGACATATCGGGTTCACGGGAATCGAATTCAGGGATGCCGTCGAAAAGCACAGAAAAGAAATAGAAGAATTCTGCCGGGAAATACAGGCGGAGCTTTAGGAACGCCGGCGTGGACGGCAACAAGGGGCGCCGGAAACTTTCGGAACAAAGAAAAAAGGCGGTGAATGCTCGGATGCAGATGGATGAAAAATGGATACGGGCGCATCTTCCGGAAGATGTCCGGGAGGAAGACATCGATGTGTTTTCCGGACTGTATCTGGACGGTCTGAAAGTGATGTCGTACGGAGAACGCGGAGGTCCGGATAAGCTCCTGTACGAAGCAAAAGATGCGGAAGACCTGCGATGGTGGCAGCTGGAAACGGTCTGCCGTTTTGTCGGAAAAGCCGACAGGACCGGAACCTGGCGCTGGTACAGGGATCACGCCGAAAACGGTCACTGGCTGTATGTCGAGCGGAAGCATTACGACTACAACGCGATCGAGGACCCGAGACTTCCGGGCTTTGAAAGATTCCTGCGGAATCTGAAATACGGTTTTCCTGCGGAAGCGTGGGAGGAGAGAGTCAAGAAATATGTCGGTCTGATGAATTTCTGGTACGTCAACCCGCATTGGGATTACGACCGGGAAAAGCTTTGTTTCATCGAGATCAGCGATTCCAGGGAACATGACGACCGCGGGAACATCATCGAAGAGCCAAGACCGGGGTCGGTTATAAGGATCACCGATTGACAGATTTCGTTTTCTGACAGGAACAAGGCCCGGATCCCTTCAGGCGCGATTATGCCTCTGAACAGAGACCCTTTGTTATTGATTCCCGCCTTGTTTTATACTATGATAAATCTGCTTAAGAAAACAAAACCTCTGAAAGTTGTGATAACGGGAGGTGCGCTTATGAAAAAAACAACTGTAATCACAAAAGCACGTGAACCGAAGAGAATCATAAAGCATCGGACGCTTTTAATATTCTTGCTTTTGATATGCCTGTTTTTGGCTTCCTGCACCAGTGAAAAGAGTACCGAAGGAACAGATCAGTCTTCAAAGAGTATCGGAGAAACAATTACGGATTCAAAGAGTACAGAAAAAACGAATCACATCATGAGTAGTGAGGAGACGGAACAGTCTTCAGAAGTCGATGCGTCGGAACGCAATTCTGACAGGGATGTTTTGTATTACAACCGTTTTAACAATGTCGGTGAGCCTCCGTTTTCTTTGCCAGATGCGGCGGAGTACTCAAACTGGTATTTCAAGTTTGCGTATACCGGTGTTTCTCAGGAATACTACAATTCCTTTTTGAATGAATTGAAAACCAAGGGCTTTTCGCTGTATACTATGAAATTCAGTGATTTCCTGTTCCGTGATGACTGCATGATCCTCCCCAAATACATGGAGGACGATGGTGGGTTTTCTGTTTCTTGGTATCAGAAAAGTCCCTATGCCCCTCAGGAGGGACTCTCGTATGAAGAAGCGGCGGCCATCCTGATGCCGGAAAACAGCTTGTCGAAGATCCCGATCCATCCCATTGACATTACGCCGGAAGGCTTTTATGAGCGTACCGGCGGACAGATATTTGCCGTTCCGGAATATTCTTTTGACAGTTTCAAAAGCAGTGGTCATAGTGAAGGCTTAATCAATGAAGATAACGAACGCTACAGCTGCAGGATCTTTTATGTGAACGGCGGAGATTCCTATGAGTCTTCCATGGAATTTGTCGCGGTCTGCGATGTTGACGGGGACGGCAGTGACGATGTGCTGCTTCTTTCTGCTGGACCGACTTCCGGCTTGTTCACATTTGACGTGATGTGCGTCACGAACCATGGCGTTTACGATACGATTTTTTGTACGAAGTTTTATTATCTCCGCTTTTTCGTCAATAATGGAAAGATCGTTGTGGAAGGCGTCGGATCTGATTCGGTCCATCATTATTTTGATATTTTGCTGGAAAAATACGGCGAAGAAACCATTGTCATGCTGTATGAAAACGGTGAAAGACTTGAGGTATGGGGACCTCTCAACAGCAGGAACTTTACTGTTTTGCCGGAAACGAAAGAGTCCTATTGACGCAGTCCGGTTTGCGGGGTTGCCGCTCACATTGAGGAGGATCACATGCCAAAAATACTCGCCGTTATAATAGAATTGTTAATCTTTCTGATTGCTTTGTGGGTGGTGTCCTTCCTCTCAAGCCTCTGGCATGAGCTCGGACATGCGGCCGGTTATATGCTTTCGACAAAGGACCGCCATTGGCACATACGGGTAGGATGGGGGAAACGGCTTATGAACACGAAAGCGCTGACCGTGAATCTGCTCGTTTTCGACGGATTCTTCACCCCGTCGGCAAAGAAGATCGATACAAAAGCGAAACTGATCACGACTCTTGCGGGAGGTCCCGTCTTTTCCCTTTTGCTGGCCGCGGGACTTTTAGCAGTGAAACTCAGCGGATTATCCTTTGAGTCGGATTTTCTGGCTGACGGTGCGATGGAATTCTTTTTGAATACCGCGCTTTCTATCAATCTGTTTATTATGATCTTGTCGCTCGCGCCGGTCCGCTATTTTCATGGAAAAATAAAGGGACTGGAAACAGACGGGCTTCAGATCATCCATGCCGTCAAAAGGCAATGACATTATTTTACGAGGAGACAAGGAAATGAAAGAAACGCATGATCAGCCGGCCAGTCAGGGCGTGGCCAATGTTTTGAAGCGGGCCAAACAGTTCGCAAATGTCCGCTGGATCCCTGTGGCTTCGATGCCCAAGAGCGTCTCCAGCGACTACAGCAACTTCCCCGAAAAGACGGTTCCCGGACATTGGGCGGCCGATTATCCCCGGAAAGGCCTCCCGTATTCGTCGGCGAGGTACGAAGAAAAGTATATCGGCACCAATGTGCTGCTCGAGACCTTCATGACCGCGCTTCAGAATCCGAAGAGCGTGCTCTATACCCGCGACTGGACCGGCAAGGGACCGCGGATGAGCAGCTGGTACGGGATCGTCTGCAGCGGCTACGCCAGCTACTGTCTGGATCTGCCGGAATTCCGAAACACCGCCCGCTGGCGGGATTACGGCGACATGGAAGTGATCAACCTGGAATCGGCTCAGCAGATGAAGCTGGGCGATACGATGCTCAGCAAAAGCCATGTGGTCGTAATCACGGACATCGTCCGCGATGAGACGGGCCGGGTGCTTCGTCTGACCGTCTCCGAGAGCACGCTGCCGCTCGTAGTCGTAAACGAATTCTCGGCCGAAGAGTTCGAACGCTACTGGATCCCGAACGGCTATATGATCTGCCGCTACAAAAACATCGATCAGGTGACCTACACCCCGTCCCCTTTCGTGAAGGTGGAGGGCGATCCGGAGCTGCCGCCGTATGAATACAATCAGGCTTTTATGACCGACTACGGCGAAAAAGCCGATTACAAGCTCGGCGAACCTGTGGAATTCAACGTCTTTGAAGACGGCTGGGAAGAGCTTGTCATTACGGGAGGCGACGGTCGTGAAGCGGCACGTCTGGAGGTCGGCGAGCCCGGTGTCTATCCGTTTAAGCCGGCCCGGAAAGGCGCTTATACCGCCGTCCTTCGGAAGGAGGGCGCCGAGAGCGCCCCGCTGCATTTCCACGTGACCGCGCTTCGCGTAAGGACGGAAGTCTTCCCGGGCGGTTTTACGGCCTTTATGGAAGCGGAAGAGGGCGAGCGCCTGACCGAGGTCATCGCGTTTGCGCAGACGGAAAAGAAGGAACGCTTCCACGGCGTCTTTACCGAAGAAGACCGGAAAGCCGGCTGCGTGAGGCTCAGTGCTCTGCCGGCCGGGACCTATACAGTAAAGGGCTATGCCAGCAACGCTTTCGGTATGTACAGTTCTCCGTCGGTGACGGTGGAGATCCCGGAGGTGACTCATTGAAACGTTTTGTACTGATTGTTTTCAGCCTGCTGTTCTGCCTGGCTCTCGCAGCCTGCGGCAGCAACTCTTTCCGGGACAGTTCGCGGGAAGAGGATACGACAGCTCACAGCAAAAAGGCAGCCGCGGATTCTGCTGCAGAAAACGGGACGGCCTCTTCCGGCAATTTCTGGCAGGATCTGATCGACGGAAACAAGGAATCTGCCGATATCCCTGCGACAAAAGCACCGGATACGGTTCCTGCCGACGTCAGGAAAGAATGCTTCAGCGCATATTATCTTTTCCTTCAGGAGAACAAGGATACCACCTGGGGGACGTATTACTTCTTTTCCCAAAATAAGCAGTATAACATTTACGAAGCTATTATGTTCTGGGATCTGACCGGCGACGGATTGCCGGAGATGCTGGTTCTTTCCCCGAGGCGGAATGGCCCGGGCTCCGATGCGGTCAGTCTCGTCATTTATACCGGTGTCGGAGGGAACGTACGGGAGTTGAAGACGCAGGACGGAACCGTTGCCGTCCCGGTGTTCTGGGATCAGATGAATTTCTATGATATGACCGATTCCGTTTGCTTTTCGGACGGCGCTTCGCTCTATGTCTATTCGGTCCGGCGTGAAAACGGCGGCGCCTGGCTGCGCGAAACCGAGACGCTGCTGCGCCTTTTCTGCGACAGCGACAGCAGTACTGTCACCGCGGATCCTGTCCTGAACAGCGAAAAGATGCTTGCATCGGGAGGAAGCAGCCATTGGTATTCGGATGGCCGGGAAACCGATCAGGAAAAATATGAAGAACAAAAAGCGGCTTTGTTTGAAAAAGTCGAAGCATGCCTCCTGTATCCTTTATCATACAGTCAAAACTGGGACGCTTACCGGGATGACAGAATCCGCGCGGGTGATGGTCTGCCGACAGAAACGCTTTCTGAACGGACTACGCTTGCCGGCCGGTCGGTGATGATGGACCGCAAGGTTATCGCCAACCGCCTGGGGATGCGCTATATTGATGCGCTCCACTATCTGGCCGGTGAGATCGAAGCGGCAGAAGAAGAACCGGCCGAACAGCCTGAGATCCTGACCTTCGGCTCCTATGAGCAGGACGGGAATCCGGATAACGGCCCGGAGCCTATCGAATGGCTGGTGCTGACAAAGGAAAATGGCAAGGCGCTGCTGCTTAGCCGCTGCGGGTTGGAATATCAGTATCTGGATGCTTCTTCTGTACGCTTTACCTGGGCAAGCAGCTCTATCCGGGAGTGGCTGAACGGGACATTCTTATCCGGCTCCTTCAGCGATGAAGAGCTCGCCAGGATCTTACTCACCCCAGTAATTACTGAGGACAACCCCAGCTACGGAAAGCCGGGGAATACGATCCGGACAGAGGATTCTGTCTTCCTTCTGAGCAATCAGGAAGTCGAGGCTTATCTGACAACGCATTTTCTTCGGATCTGCGAGCCGACAGCCTTTGCGCATAAGCTGGGCTGCCTTCCCGGGCTTGGAGGAGGCGCAGCATGGATCCTTCGGTCCTGGGGCGGCTATGGATCCCTCAGCGTTTCCTATATCGACCCGTGGGGGTATCACGATACACAGGGAACCAACGTCGATAACCGCGAAGCGATCCGTCCGGCGATGTGGATCGAGCTGGATGAATAAATGCTTCCTGCCGCCAGGATAAAGGACCTTCGAACTGAACTATGATTACGATTACGAAACAGCAGGCCAGACAGTTTATTCTTTTAAAGCAGGGGCTGATCGGTACATATCGTTTTACAGGCAAAGCAGGCGCTCTTGCCTACGTCCGCCAGGCCGGATGCATCCAATATGATCCGGTTGACGTCTGCGGGAAAAATGCCGAACTGACCCTGTGGTCCCGGGTCAGGGGCTTCCGCAAGGACATGCTCCGGGAGCTTCTTTATGAAGACAGGCTTCTCGTGGATTACCCCGATAAAGAGCTGTCCATCTGGCCGACGGAAGACTGGCCGTATTTTTCCTCCTACCGGGAGCGAAGCCGCCGTCTCGGCGAGACTTTTGACGGACTGAAGGGTTTAAGAGAGCAGGCGATCGCCTATATTGATCAATACGGTCCGGTCTCAAGCGATTCGCTTCCCGTCGAAGGAGAGATCTTCTGGCATTCGTCCATGCACTGGAGCGGCAACTGGGACAAGCTTTCTCCGGCGGCAAGATCGGTGCTGGAGCAGCTGTATACGGACGGCGAGCTGATCATCCATCACAAGCAGGGCAGCCGGAAATATTATGATCTGGCCGAGAAGCATATCCCTTCCGAATTCCTGGAAGCGGAAAATCCGTGCGGGGACGAAGAGAGTTTTCTTTCCTGGCGCGTGCTTCGCCGCATCGGGGCGGTTGGCCTTCTGTGGGATAAGAGCAGCGCCGCGTTTCTGGGCATTCGCATGAATACGGAAACCCGCAAAGCCATTCTGGCGCGTCTGACAGAGGAAGGGATCCTCCGTTCTGTGACGGTGGAAGGCATCAACACGCCGTTTTATTATCTTGCCGAAGATGAGCCGCTGATGCGGCAGATCCTTGAGGGCAGCGCGGACCGGAAGCCGAGGATGACGTTTATCGCGCCGCTGGACCCGCTGATGTGGGACAAATCTTTGATTCAGTCGCTGTGGGATTTTCAGTATGCGTGGGAGATCTATACGCCGGTTTCGAAGCGAAAATACGGGTATTATACGCTGCCGATCCTGTATGGCGAGCGCTTTGTCGGCCGCATCGAAACGGCGGCAGACCGGAAGGAGCAGATTCTTCGGGTCAAGGGGCTATGGTGGGAACCCGGCGTCCGGCAGACCAAAAAACTGGAAGCGGCCCTGGACCGGACGCTGGAAAGTTTTTGCCGGTTTAACGAATGTAAAAAAATAACAAGACCGTCAGGAACGGCAGAGTAGGCCGGGCGGAATCCGAACGGAAGAAAGGGAGGAACGAATATGGGTACAAAGGTTTGCTTTTCCAGAGAAATCACGCCCGAAAAGGTAGTGGAGCTCTACCGGGTATTGGGAATCACGCTGCCGGGCAAGGTCGCGGTGAAAGTGCACTCCGGCGAAAAAGGGAATCAAAATTTCCTTCGCCCCGATTTCTGGAGACCGATGGTCGAGGCGGTAAAGGGGACCATCGTGGAATGCAATACCGCTTACGGCGACGCTTTCGGCGGGGTACGTGATCACACGGAGTCCCATCGGAAGCTCCTGAAATACCATGGCTGGTACAGGAACTTTGACGTGGATCTGATGGATGCTGCGGGGCCGGACGTCATCTGGCCGATTCCGGAAGGCAAGGTGCTGAAGGAAAACCGGCTGGGCAAGAACATCCTGAACTATGATTCGATGCTGGTGCTGGCCCACTTCAAGGGGCATCCCATGGGCGGATACGGCGGAGCGCTGAAGCAGCTTTCCATCGGCTGCGCCTCTGCGGCCGGCAAAGCGCTGATCCACTCCGGCGGCGTTTCCGACAGCAATATAGACGCATGGAAAAAGCATGCCGAACAGGACCGCTTCTGCGAAGCCATGGCAGATGCCGCTTCCTCGGTCGTAAAACATTTTGCGGGACGGATCGCCTTCATCAATGTGATGAAGAATCTCTCCGTGGACTGTGACTGCTGCCAGGTCGCGGAAGATCCCTGCATGAAGGATATCGGCATTCTGGCTTCTCTGGATCCTGTTGCGATCGATCAGGCCTGTCTGGATCTGATTTACGCCGCAAAGGACGATCCGGGGCAGGCACATTTCATCAATCGTGTGGAATCCCGTCACGGCATCCATACTGTGGAAGCTGCGGCAGAGCTTGGTTTTGGCAGCCGCGAGTATGAATTGATCGAGCTTTAAGCGCGAAAACGAGAGGAAAAGACCGGCAGTATTTACAAAAAAGGGGAGCGCTGGCCTATGATAGAGGTCAATGATCTGACAAAAATATTCCGGAAGCCGATCCGCGGGAACGGTTTGTCCGGGATGGTAAAAACCCTGTTTTCACGAAAATACGACGAGGTCCGGGCGGTGGACGGGATCAGCTTTACCGTGCCCGACGGCGAGATCGTGGGATATATCGGCGCGAACGGCGCAGGGAAATCGACGACGATCAAGATGATGTGCGGCATCCTCACGCCGACCTCGGGCAGCGTACGGATCGACGGCGTCGAACCGTACCGGAAGAGACAGCAGGTCGCGCAGCACATCGGAGTCGTGTTCGGACAGAAGACGCAGCTCTGGTGGGATATCCCTCTCGTCGAGTCGTTCAAGGTCCTGAAAGAGATCTACCAGATCTCCGACGCCGACTATGCGGAGCGCATGGACTTCCTCGGGGAGGTGCTGGACATCACGCGCTTTCTGACGCAGCCGGTGCGCACGCTTTCGCTGGGCGAGCGCATGCGGGCGGACCTGGCGGCGTCCATGCTCCACAACCCGCGTATCCTGTTTCTGGATGAGCCGACCATCGGGCTGGACGTGCTGGTGAAGGAGAGGATCCGATCCGCGATCCACGCGCTGAATAAAACCTACGGCACGACCGTCGTGCTGACCACGCACGATATGAACGACATCGAGAACCTCTGCTCGCGCATCATTTTGCTGGAGAAGGGGCGTATCCTCTACGACGGCCCGCTGAGCAGTCTCAAGAACCGCTTCGGCAACATCAAGACGCTGACATTGACCGTCCCGGCGGAAATAAAGGCTGCGGCCGCGCCTGTCCTCTCGCCCGAAGTAGCCGTCTCGGAGGAGGACGGTAAGATGGTGCTGCGCTTCGACGCGGACAGGGTCGCGCTGGAGCAGGTGGTCCAGTATGCGTTCCGCGATCTGAAGGCGATGGATATGAAAATCGCTGAGATCTCCATCGGCGACGTGGTCAAAACGATCTTAGAGCAGGAGGAGGCAGAGCATGCTGAAAAAGTATAGACCCTTCCTCCGCGCCGGCGCAATCGACACGATGGCCTACCGCTTCAATATCCTGGTCTGGGCCGTCATCACGGTCTGTCAGGTGGCCTGTCTGGTCTTTCTGTGGCTGGCGGTCTACCGCTCGAGCGCGGGCGGCATGGATGCCGAGATCCACGGTTTTACTTACCGCGAGATGATCGCCTACGTCGTGCTGACGACCATCTTTAATTTCGTGACCTTCAACAACGACACGCTGTGGAACATCAACACGGATATCAAGAAGGGCACGGTCGGCAATTATCTCATCAAGCCTATCAGCTACCGCGGAAAGTTTGCTGCGACCAGCCTCGGCAGCCTGCTTACGATGACGCTGATGTTCGGCCTGCCGCTCTATACCGCTGCCCTGGTGACGCTTGGCAGCCTCGGCTTTCTGCCGGACCTGAGCTTCCCGGCCTTCTTTGCCCATCTGGGACTGTTCCTTCTGGCCGGGCTGTGCGCATCGCTCCTCAACGATGTGATCGCCTACATCTTCGGCGTGCTTTGCTTTTATACCTCCTCGGGCTGGGGACTCAATTCGCTGAAAGAAACGCTGGTCGCCTTCCTTTCCGGGACGCTCCTGCCGCTGGCCTTCTTCCCTGCGGGACTGCGGGAAGTCGTGAGATGGATGCCTTTTGCCGGCATGAGTCAGAACCCGGTCCTGATCCTGATGATGAAATACGACCTGGCCGAGTCGCTGCGATGCCTTGCCGTATCGGCGGCCTGGATCGTATTGCTGGAGCTTTTCGCAAAGTTTCTGTTTTCGCGCGCCGTCCGCAAGGTCACGGTACAGGGAGGCTGACATGCGCTACGTTCATCTGTATTTTACCTGCATCAGGCGCAGCATGATCTCCCGGCTCGAATACAAGAAGGACACGATCATCGCCCTGTTTTCGTTCTTCTTCTCCAACCTGTGCTCTCTGGCCGCGCTGTATTTCATCCTGCAGTCCATCCCGGCTCTTTCGGGCTATACACTGCCGGAGGTCGGATTCTTCTATGGCTTTTCGATGCTGCCGATCGCACTGGATCATCTGTTCAGCGACGAGTTCTGGCTCGTGGCCTACTTCCGTGTCAAGGACGGAGATATGGACATGCATTTCCTGCGTCCGGTGCCGGTGATCTTCCAGATGTTTGCGGAGACCTTCCAGCCGGAGGGCTTCGGCGAGCTGATCCTCGGCGTCGCGCTGATCAGCGTCTGTGCGGCGAATCTCACGGTGAGCGTCACATTCGGGGCCGTCGCCGTGCTGTGCGTCGGAGCCGTCTTCGGTGCCGTGATCATCACTTCGCTGAAAGTCGCGATGGCGGCGCTGGCCTTCATCTTCAAGCGCAGCGGGCCGCTTTTGCAGATCATCTACAATTTCTCAAACTATGCGAAATACCCGCTGGCCATCTATCCGGCTTTCATCCGGCTGCTGCTGATCTTCGTGCTGCCGTTCGGCCTGTTCATTTCGCTGCCGGTCGATACGCTGCTCTACGGTACCCACGATCCGTGGCTGCTTTGCCTTGCGATCATCCTTTGCGCCGCCGTGTTCTTTGCCCTCGCCGTATGGGTTTGGATACTCTGCGAGCGCCGCTATGAATCGACGGGGAGCTGAAAAACGGCATCGGTCGTCTCTCGGTTTATCTGAGCGGCATCAGGAAAATAAACTCTGTCACACCGTTCTGTGAGGCAGCCGTAAGGATGCCGTTGTTCTTTTCCGCAAGACTTCTGGCAATCGCCAGCCCGAGCCCGAAGCTGTTGTCCTTGTGGGTGCGGGATCCGTCGGCCCGGTAGAAGCGGTCGAAGATATGCGGCAGCGCTTCCGGCGGGATCGTCTCACCGGTGTTCTGGACACGCAGCTCCAGCTTTGTTTCTTCCTTCCGGCCGTGCCTGTCCGTCAGGGGATTCAGGGAAACTTTGACGGTCCCGCCTTCCGCGGAATGTTTGACGGCGTTGTCGATCAGGATCGCGGTCAGCTGCTCCAGTTCCCCGGCACTGCCAAGTGCTTCCACCGAATCCGGAATGTCGGTCTCTAAGGTCAGGCCCCGTTCGAAGGCCACGCTTTCAAAAGGGAGAGCCGCGCGCATCACGGCTTCCGCCGCATCAAAAGGCTCGCGCATCTGCGGGGTCTTGCCCGAGCTGTCTTCCTCCAGACTGGACAGCTGCAGCAGCTCGCCCACAAGTCCGGCCATGCGTCCGGACTGTTCCCTGATATATCCCAGCCACTTGTTTTCTCCGATGGACTGCTCCAGCACGGAGACGTTTGCGTCGATCACGGTCAGCGGTGTTTTCAGTTCATGGCTGGCATCGGCGATGAAGCGCTTCTGCGCCTCCACATTTTCCTCGACCGGTCTGACGATGACGCGGGATAAAAAACGCGCCATCAGGGCAAAAAGACCGAAGGCAAGCGCGAAAGCGGCCAGCGAAAGCAGAGCGGTCTCGGCGTTCTCCTTCCGTAAAGAATGCGCGTCAAGGAAGGAGACGAGAAGTCCGTCTTCACAAGGCGCGGTTTTATATTCCCAGCCGTTGATGCTTCCGCGTCCGCTTGTATCGGCAAAGGCAGCGGCGGCAATGGCCTTCAGCGTTTCTTCATCCAGCCGGGCCGTACAGCCGGTGCCGGAGAC
>JAFZRH010000057.1 GCA_017619975.1 Lachnospiraceae bacterium
ACCGCTACCGCTTCGCTGTCGAAATCGTGCAGGAGATCAAGAAAAAATGCGGCAAGGACTATCCCGTTTCCCTGCGTTATTCCGTTCTTTCCAAGACCAAGGCCTTCCGCGAAGGCGCGATGCCCGGCGAGGATTACATCGAGATCGGCCGCGACATGGAGGAGAGCGAATGGGCTGTCAAGTACCTGCAGGATGCCGGCTACGACATGCTCAACTGCGACAACGGCACCTACGATGCCTGGTACTGGTCGCATCCGCCGCAGTATATGCCGCTCAACTGCAACCTTGAAGACGTTGAGCATATCAAGAAATTCGTGGATATCCCCGTGGTCTGTGCGGGCCGCATGCAGCCGGCTGACGGCGCGAAGGCCATCGCAGAGGGCGGCATCGACGCCATGGCTGTCGGCCGTCAGTTCCTGGCCGACCCCGAATGGGTCACCAAGCTCTTAAACGATCAGGAAGAGGAGATCCGTCCCTGCATCGGCTGTCACGCCGCCTGCTTCAACCTTTCGAAGCACAACGGCACCGGCAACGATCAGGACTTCTCGGATACCATGGGCATGTGCCGCTGCGCCATCAACCCGCCTTCCATGCAGTCCAAGAAATATAAGATCGAAAAGACCAAGAATCCGAAGCGCGTGGCCATCATCGGCGGCGGCATCGGCGGCATGGAAGCGGCCCGCGTCTTAAAGCTGCGCGGCCACTTCCCGACCATTTACGAGAAGAGCGACAAGCTGGGCGGCATCTTCATCGCGGCGGCAGCTCCGTCCTTCAAGGAGAACGATAAGAAGCTCATCGAATGGTTCAAGCTGCAGATGAAGGATCTGAACATCCCGGTGCATCTGAACACGGAAGTCAAGGATATCAAGAGCCTGCTGGCGGATGAAGTCATCATCGCGACCGGCGCCAGCCCTAAGAAGATCCCGATCCCGGGCGTGGAGCGCGCCATCGACGCGACCGAATACCTGCTGGGTGAGAAGGAAGTCGGCGATCACGTGGTCATCATCGGCGGGGGCCTCACCGGCTGCGAGATCACGCTGGATCTGTTCCGCAAGGGCAAACATCCGGCCATCGTGGAGATGATGAACGACCTGATGGCGGTGAAGAACCTCTGCCTTGCCAACGCGAGCTACCTCAGGGACTGCTTCAAGACCAACAACATTCCGGTGTTCCTGGAGAGCGCAACGAAGGAGATCGGTCCGGACTACGTGCTGGTCGAAGGCAAGGACAAACGCCTTACCAAGGTCCCGGCCGATTCGGTCATCATGTCCGTCGGCTACAAGCCCGCGCCGCTCGTGGAAGAGGGCAAGACCGTTCACCTCCTGGGCGACTGCAAGAAGGTTGGAAACCTCAGAAGCGTCATCTGGGGTGCCTGGGACATCGCGATGAAGATCTGATGTCTCCCGCGGCATAGAAGAATTGTTGAAGGCGGTGAGTAAGCACGCGCTTATTCACCGCCTGTATCATTTGTCAGGAAGGAGAGTGGTTCCATGAAAAAAGGAAAGTATTACGCCCTGCGCCCGTGGCACTTTACGGGCGGCGCTTCTTTCTCCAAAGCCGATTTTCAGGATTTCCAGTACCATGCACAGCGCTGGAACAACTGCCTGTGGATGTACGCGTTCCTGATCGTGCCGCCTGTGTGGATCGTTCTGGCCTTCACCGTGACGGTTCCGCGCGCTGGCAAGATGAAGAAGGCCGCGAACAAACTGGGGATCCTTTCGGAACGGAAGGATGCGCTGGCCCGTCTGGAGACGGGGCGGACTGCCTATACGCCGACGCCGGCGCAGCTGGCGGAGTGGTCCGCGGTCGATGCGGAAGCGGAGCAGCTGAAACAAGAGAAGCAGGAACGGAAGGATTCTCCGCTGCGGAAGAAAAAGATCCTCAAGATCTGGGGGATCGTGCTGCTCTTCATGGCGGCGGCCGCTCTGATCGCCGGCCTGGCGACCGCGCTTGGCACCGAGGGCGGTGCGGATCAGATCGGACCGTTGATTGCCGGGCCGGTGATGTTTGCCGGTATCGGAACCTTCCTTCTGATTCGCGCGTCCAAGATCAGGATCGATACGAGCGAAGGCTGATTGGCGGCTATTTTTACGTCAAATGAGGAGCGGCACTGTCGGAGAGAAAGAATTACTGAGACAGCATGTTTTCTTTTGAAAACATTATGTATGAAGAGTCATCGGGGGACGGTTCTTTTCCGGTCCGGATAATTGCCGCAAATCTTCAAATGAGGCTGAAAAACGTTCAAGTGTGTCATCTTAAGCGACGACGGACTCTTCCTGTCAGAGTCGAAGATTCTTTTCTGTACAGGAATAAAATTCGCCCTTCGGGTGAAAGATCCTTCGACTCGCTTCGCTCGCTCAGGATGACACACATCCGTTTTTACAGCCTTTTTTCGATTCTTTTGCGCTTCTTAGCGACTTGAATGACAGTCAATAGCTTATTCTGCGTTATTATGCTATACTTTGCTTTAGCAGAAAGAAGAAACATTTTGGCGATATCAGGAAAACACGGAGAGGGGAACAAGCGAAATGCGGTGGCCAAACCGTTTGGGAATTTTTGAAGAATTGTTTACCAGTGACTTGATTGTTTTTAGCGCAATCGGGATCGCTGCTGCCGTGCTGCTGCACCGAAAGAATAAGAAATGCCGCGTTTGGCCGGCACTGGCCGCCATAATCCTCTGGCTCGCCTGTGAGATCGGAGAACAAAATCTGCGGAGTTACATGGGCGAATTTCTCGTCCTTGTCATAGGCTGCTTCGCCCTTGGCTATGCCGTGGGATGGCTGATCACGGACGTCGTTTATCTTTTGAAAAAGATCGGGAAAAGAGAGAAGGAATAGCGCGCGATGGATGCGGCAAAGACGGGAAAACTGATCCGGGAACTTAGAACCGAAAAGGGGCTGACACAGCAGGAACTGGCCTCATCTTTAATGGTTTCTCCGACAACAGTATCCAAGTGGGAAAACGGGCGCAGTCTGCCGGACATTTCCATGCTGGAGCCGCTGGTCAAAGTGCTGAACGTGACATTTGCCGAAATCATACTGGGGGAGAGGGCTGAAAAAGCGGTACAGCAGGAGGCTCAAATGGGAGAAGAAAAAGCAGAGGAGGCCATTAAATCGGTTATCGACGAATCGATCAGCCAAAAAGCAGTCCGCGACCGCCGGACTGTCAGGGGGATCGCGCTGATAATGCTTCTCCTGGCGGCAGCCGTGCTGCTTATCAGCTGGCGGCACGCCTATCGGGAGCAGCATCGCTTTTCGCTGGATCTGACCGGACTCACCGATCTCGGCGTGCGCGATCCCGAAGAGGTTTCTTTCATTCTGGAAGGGAAGATCTATCTGTCACACCGATCGGTGCAGGGCGAGGCTTTTGAAACCTTTTTGAAAGAACTGGAGATCGCTTCTCCCGCAGCGATCGGAAAAGTGGTGGCCTTCTCCTACACGCCGGACGGTAAGACAAATTATTATTACTGCACGGTGGATGCGCTTCCCGGTGACTGGCTGCTGATGTTCCGTGAGGACGGAAGCGGCGTCCCTGCTGCGAATAACGCGCTTTATCTTTTCGGGACGAAAGAAAGCATCGAAAAGGCACCGTAAAACAGGAGCAGGGAAGAGAGTTGGAACGTTTTAATATTTTTGAAGCGAGTGCACAGAAAAAAGGACCGGAATCTGCTGAAATCAATCAGGCTTATGAGACGGAGCTTGCCGCCTATCGGAAGGAGCCGCCGCCTCCCTGTACAAAGGCGGAGAGTCTTCGTCTCCTGAAAAAGTTCCGGAGGACGGATTTTCACGATTTCTGGGTATCGTCCGTTGATCAATATCTCCCGGCCGTCCGGGAAGGGACGATGCGGCTTTTCCCCCGATATCTGTCGCATGACGAGGCTTTTAGCTATGCAAAGAAACTTGCCGCCGGTCTTTCGCAGGAGCAGCTGGCCCGGGATTTTCTTTACGGCTTAGCCCACAACGAGGCGGCATACCGCACGGCGCTTCCGGTTTGGTTTTATATCAAAAACCTGCCTGAGCATGCATTTTCCCCCTTTACGACGCTGACGCCCAGCGGCAAAGTAAAAGTGTATTATGACAAAGCCTGTTCCTTTTGCAATTATCAGCACAAGTCGGATGATGTTCCCAAGATGGAATTTCTCAAGATAAACACGGTTCTTTGTCAATTCTATTTTGACGGCGGCAGGATCTGGGGCCTGAGAGATCTTGGCCGGGCCATCATTTTTTTAGAAGAATATCTTCGCTTGCCCCGGCCTTCCTGCCGGCAGGAGGATTATACATTTTTCCAAAAGCTGATAGAAGAAATTGAGTCTGCTCCGCCGGAAACCACGGCGCGCGGTCTGCAGATCTTATGGAAGAAAGCAGGCCTTCTGTCCATGACCAAAAAACAGACGGATCTTTTCATAGACGCATTGGGATATCTGAATATCCTGCACACGGCAGATACGGTCGGGATCCGTGAAAAGTTCGTGGCGGATCTGGATATGCCGTATCCCTTAAGCTCCCGGACCTATTTTGATTATCCGGTCAACTGCTGGAAGCGCAGCGACGGGATCGATTATCAAAGCATCAAGACGCTGTTTGAAAACCTGTACTGAGCAAAGGATGGCTCCGGGCATGAACCGTATCACCCTTACCGTCACTTCGGCCGAAGAGGGCCTGAGTATAGAGCAACTGCTGCGCCGGAAGCTAAAGCTTTCCGGGGCCCGTATCCGCTCGCTCAAATTCGCGTCGGAGGGAATCTGCGTAAACGGGAAGAAGGCTAGGACGTCGGTGATCCTGCATGAGGGAGACCGGCTGGAAGTCCTTCGCGAAGATCCGCCCGCTCGGACGGAAAGGCTTAAGCCGGCGGCGCCGACTGGCGGTTCGATGCCGGAGATCGTGTATGAGGACGAGAGCCTGATCGTTGTCAATAAGCCGGCCGGGCTCGTGATGCACCCGGCAGGAGGCCACCGGACGGATACGCTGGCGAATCAGCTGCGCGCCTATCTGGATGCGCGCGATCCGGCGGCGCGGGTGCATTTTGCGGGTCGGCTGGATAAAGATACCAGCGGCCTGGTGCTCTGTGCCAAAAACGCGCACGCCGCGCAGAAGCTGCAAAAAGAAAAAGCCCGCGGGGGCTTTGAAAAAACCTATCTGGCACTGGCAGCCGGAGATTTTGCCGCGGGAGAAGAGAAAACGGTTTCGCTTCCGCTGGCACCCGAGAGGGATCCGGTCTTGCGGATCATCCGCATGAAAGCAGACCCGGCCGGGAAGCCGGCGCTCACGCTTTATCAGGTGGTGCGGGCCTTTCCCGGCTATGCCCTGCTTGAGATCCGCCTGGGCAGCGGACGCACGCATCAGATCCGCGCGCACATGGCAGTCATCAGACATCCGCTGCTGGGAGATCCTCTATACGGGGACAAAGAAATCAATCACCGCTTTGAAGACGTTCTTTCCCGCACGGCGCTGCACGCCGCCGAATTGCGCTTCCCTCATCCCGAGGACGGCCGGCAGATGACGCTTTCCGCGCCGCTTCCGGCGGATATGGCCGGCTTACTGGCTGCGGGCAGCAGCATATAAGCCGTGCCGGGGCGGCACCGGCCTTGCTTCGAACTGATTTCAAGCAAACAGAAAAGCAGAGGCATTTGTCATCATGATGAAGAAAAGACTCAATTCCAATCAAATCAAACTGATCGCAATCATTGCCATGACAATCGATCACCTGACCTGGACGTTTTTCCCGGGAACTCAGGCGGTCTGGTATGTTTTTGCACTGCATATCATCGGGCGGCTGACCGCCCCCATCATGTGGTTCTTTATCGCGGAGGGCTGTCATTATACGCATGATATGGGGAAATACATCGGACGCTTGTTTCTGTTTGCCCTTATTTCCCACTTCGCCTATGATCTTGCCTTCGGCATCCCGTTCCTGCCGCTGTCGACCGGTATCTTTAACCAGACAAGCGTGATGTGGTCGCTGGCGTTTGCACCGGTCCTCATTCTGCTTTGCCGGCAGGAAAAGCTGCCGCAGTGGGTGAAGATCCTCGGTATCATAGCGGTCTGCTTCATTACCTTCCCCTCCGACTGGTCCAGCATTGCCGTTATGTGCCCCTTCTTCCTCTTTGCGCACAGAGGCGATTTTAAGAAGCAGGCGGCGGATATCGTGATCTGGTCGTTCATCTATGCAGCGGTCTATTTTATCTTCCTGGACAAGCTGTACGGTGCGCTGCAGATGTTTACCTTCCTGACAATCCCCATTCTGGCGCAGTATAACGGGGAGCGCGGCGCATGGAAGGGGATGAAGTGGCTGTTTTACCTGTATTATCCGGCCCACCTCTTTGTGATCGGATTCATCCGGCTCGCGCTGCACGGGAATATTTCTACGATCTTCTGATCCGGATTCAGACTTTTTACGCTTGACCTTATATCACCACAGTGATATAATGCTTGTGGGAGGAGGGAAAGTCATGGATAAGATAATCACTATCTATCACGGTTCAAAACAAATCGTTGAGAGTCCGACTTTTGGCGCAGGGAGAAAAAATAACGATTATGGAATGGGTTTTTACTGTACTGAGAGCAACGATCTTGCGAAAGAATGGGCGGTTTCTTCTTTGTACAGCGGCTTTTCCAACCGATATACCTTGGATACGGAGCATTTAAATATTCTGAAGCTGAACAGCCCTTCCTATACAATACTCAATTGGATGGCTGTCCTTGTGGAGCACCGTGTTTTCAGTATCAGGATGCCTGTAGCAAGAAGAGCAAAGCAATATTTAACGGAACACTTCGGTGTTAATGTGAACGCTTACGATCTGATCATCGGTTACAGAGCAGACGATTCCTATTTTGATTACGCAGAAGCTTTTCTGAATAACGGGATTACCGTTCAGCAGCTGTCACACGCAATGCAGCTCGGAAAACTGGGTGAACAGATTGTCATCAAGTCAAAATTTGCCTTTTCAAAGATAAAATATGAAGGCTTTGAGGTGGCTGAGAAGGATCGCTATTATGTGCTTCGCAAGGCAAGAAACGATGAGGCGGCCCGGATGTACCTGAATATCCTGGAGGAAGAAGCAGACGGTTTATATATTCAGGACATTATAAGAGGAGGTATTACGAACAATGATCCGCGCATACCAAGAAATATATCTCAGTAAAGCGCAGTCAGCATTGGGCGATGCCTTTGAGTATGCTGTTCATGACTTCGGCATTCCCGGCGCTGATTTTATCAGGCTTTTTTCTGTCAGCTCTGTCAGTAAGCGAATGGAAAAGGGAGATCCTGCGTATCTGGCCGGAAAAAGCGGAATCGAAATTGCCATGGATACGCTGCTTGAAACCACGGGTAAACTGCCGGAAGCAGCGGCAGAAGAACATTTCAGCCGCTCGAAGGAATACTGGATCGGATGGGCCGTCTGTTATTATCAGTGGTTTTCTTCCAGAAGCTACAGTGAAATCTTTCAGGCGATTCCTTTTGAAGAACTTGTGGCGATGTACAATCCGCTCCATGAAGCGGATGTTACGAAGTTCGTTCAGATTGCAGAGGAAAGAATACGGGAATATTATAAATGTACCAAGCTGAAAAAACTGCGTATAAACTATGGCTGTACGCAGGCGGAACTGGCGAAGCGTTCCGACGTAACACTTCGTTCTATCCAGATGTATGAACAGCGGCGCAAGGACATCAATAAGGCGAACGTTGAAACCCTCTACCGAATCGCAACGGTGCTGGGCTGTACAATCGAAGACTTGATAGAGAAATAGATAATCAGCAAATCCGGACTCAGTGCACGATATCCGCTGCCGTGCCGGCCTGGCTGAACTGTTCTTTGACCGCACCGCAGAGATAACAGTAAAATTTGTCGGGAAGATCTTCCCATCTGGTTCCCGGGGCAATGCCTTCCTCCGGCAGGCCCCTGGCTTCATCATATTCCCAGCCGCAGATCTCGCAAACATAGATCATAGCGCGTTCTCTCCTTTTTTTTCAGCGTTCTATACGCTTTTTTTATTGACTTTTCGTCTTTTTTCCAGCAAGCGCCAGAGCTGTGTCATCTCTCCACCGGTTTTTGTGCGGTGCTGTCATTGGATCCCTCTTTTTGCGGTCGTTTTATCTGTCTTTCAGTATAGCGGTTCAGCGGCAAAAAAATCAATGGAAAAGGAAGAAACCGAAAAGAAAAACAAAATAAATATAAAAAGGGGTTGACAGCCGTCCGTTTTGATGCTAAAGTAGCGCCATAAACGTTATATCGTACGTATGATATAACGATACGACAACCAAACGTTATAATCATTTAAAGCAAAGTCAAAGGAGAATGCTATGAAGGATTACAGGTATGTAATTATCGGCGCCGGAAACGGGGGACAGTCTCTTGCGGGAGATATGGTCCTTCGCGGCACGAAGGTTTCAGCTATTTATGACAAAAATCCTGCTCCGATCCGCGATATCGCGGCGAACGGAGGCATCAGGATGAGCGGCCCGGTGATCCAGGGCCTCGCTCCGATCGAACATCCCACGGAGAGTCTTGAGGATGCCATGCAGCAGGGAAACGTGTTCCTTGTGACTATTGTCGGCAATTTCCATCCGCAGCTTGCCAAAGAGATGGCGCCTTATATACGGGAAAGCGATATCGTGCTTCTGATCCCCGGCAATGCCGGCAGCTCTCTCCTGTTCCGCCGTGCGCTGATCGAAAGCGGTGTCAAGGATCTCCCGCTGATCGGTGAAACGCTGAGCATGCCGTACGCAACCCGGCTGCTGGGACCGGCGCACGCCGGGATCAAAGCCCGTAAGAATACGCTTCCGATGGCAGCGCTGCCCGCCCGGAGAAATGAGGAACTGTTTGCGGCTATCAATCCCGCCATTCCGGAGACTTCGCTCTGGAGCGATGCCTTAAGCGTCGGCATGAACAACATCAATCCGGCCGGACACGTTCCGTTCTATCTCTTCAATATCGGCAAGGTCGAAGCGCCGCGTCCCGAGGACAGCGATTTCCATGCATGGAACACCAAAACCACGGACCGTATTGCGGATCTGTACGACGCAGAGCGGATGGCAGTCATGGAAAAGATCGGTCTGACCCCGCTCTCTCACCGGGAAGCCGCCAAAATCTGCTACAACAACGTTCACTATGTCCCGATCGCGCAGGAAAAGATCGTTTCCGAAAACGCGGTCCAGGTCCCCGATCGCTTTATCGATGAGGACGTTCCGCTGAACATGATCCTGGTCAGTGAGATGGGACACGCACTCGGCATACCGACGCCGGTCACCGATCTGCTGATCGACGTGGCCAATCTTGTGCGGGAAAGGGATTTCCGCAAAACAGGAACCACCATGGCCCGTCTGGGCATCACATCTCTTGAAAAAGACGCTATTGCCGAACTGGTTGGCGCGTAATATGATTAAAACGGGTATAAGGAGGAACAAACAATGAAACGTACCATCAGCGTAATCATGGCTATCGTCATGATGGTTATCCTCGTCGGATGCGGCAGCAACAGCGCGGAAAGCACCGGCGCAAACAAGACTGATTTCAAAGGAACAAGACTTGCGATGGGAACCTCATCCGTAAGCAGCACCTACTACATTCTCGGTACCGGCTGGGCTGAGCTCATGAAAAACAAGCTCGGCGTTGAGGTGTCCATTGAGGCGACCCCGGGCGGCATCACGAACATGCAGTCGATGAAGAGCGGAGACATGGACCTCGGTCTGACGACCTGCTGGCTGGCAGGACAGGGCATGGATGGAACAAACTGGGCCAACGGAACCAAGTACGACACGATCCGCACCATGTTCCCGACGCACAGCTCTGTCATGTATATCTTTACGCTGGCGTCCAGCGGGATCAACACGATCCAGGACGTTGAGGGCAAGCGCGTTGCCTGCGGCGCAGCCGGATCTACCAGCGGAGACGCAGCCCCTCTGGTCTTTGACGCGCTCGGCATTAAGCCGGCCAGCTATACGGGCCTTAGTTCTACCGCGACCTGCGATGCGCTGAAAGACGGCACCGTTGACGTCGGCATCGGCGTGACGGGCATCCCTGCCTCCTGGCTTCTGGACCTGGAAACCGCGAAAGATATCAAGATCATTCCGCTTTCCGATGAAGACCTGAAGAAGATCCTGGCCGATCAGCCTTACTGGGCAGCCGGCAAGATCCCCGGCGGAACCTACAAGAATCACGCTGACGATATCCCCTGCATCGCGTACTGGAACGAAGCGATCTGCAATGCGGACATGGATGCGGACCTGGTCTATACGATGGTAAAGACGACCTTCGAGAATCTTGAGACGCTGAAGCAGGTCGACAAAAACGCGGCCGGTATTGACGTTGCGAACCTTGACACGATGGTCATGCCGCTGCACCCCGGTGCCCTGCGTTATTATGAGGAAATCGGCGTGAAGATTCCGGATAAGCTGAAATAAGAAAACCCCCTATTCAACAGAGAGAAGCTGGGCATTCTCCGGCTTCTCTCTGATTCTGTCGGTCTTTCAATAGCGAAAGGAGAAATCCCATGAACTTATTCTGGCGTAAGAAGAACAAAGAAAAGAAAGAACTTGAAACCGAGGAGGGCGGCAGCCGGAAGCGCGAACTTGAAGGCTTCTGGGGGAAATACATCTATGTAGCGGGACTGATTATGACGCTGTTTCACATCTATGTACTCGTTATCAGCCCCATCTCTCACTGGAATCTCTACTGTCTGCATATTCTCTTTGGCTTTTTGCTGGTCTTTCCGCTCTACAAAGCGAACCGGAAATCAAAAAGCAATGCGGTACCGTGGTATGATGTGCTCTTGATGCTTGCCGGAACTTTTGCGATCGGCTATTGCCTGAAAGAGGCGACCGGGATGGCCTACCGTATGGGCTCCGCGCCGGTAACGATGGACCTGATCGCAATCGGGATCATCATCGTTCTGCTGCTGGAAGGGACCAGACGCATCTTCGGCAATATCCTGCCGATTATCGGTATTCTCTTTCTTCTGTACTGCCGCTTCGGCAAATACATTCCCGGCGCTCTGGGACATCGGGGCTACAGCTGGAAAAAGATCATCAGCTACATGCTCAGCTATGAAGCGGTGTTTTCTTCCCCGATGAACGCATCCGCCACGATGGTGTTCCTTTTTATCGTATTCGGTGCTTTCCTTCACATGTCGGGAGCCGGTCCGTACTTTATAGATATGGCGATGAGCGTGGCCGGTTCCAAGCGAGGCGGTCCCGCGAAAGTGGCGGTCATCTCCAGCGCTTTGTTCGGAACGGTGTCGGGTAACTCCGTCGCAAACGTCGTTTCAACGGGCTCTTTTACGATCCCGATGATGAAATCGGTCGGCTACGAGAAAAAGTTTGCCGGCGCAGTGGAAGCGACGGCCTCTACCGGCGGTCAGATTATGCCGCCGATCCTCGGCTCTGCCGCCTTCATTATGTCGGAAATGATCAGCAAGCCGTATTCGGATATCATGAAGGCTTCCATCATCCCCGCGCTGCTGTTCTTCTTTACTGTTTTCATGATCGTTGACATTGAAGCCGCGAAGAAGGGTCTGAAGGGGATGGAAAAAGAAAAGCTGCCTTCCCGCAGCTATGTGCTGAAGAATATCTATATGCTTCTTCCGCTCCTGATCCTGATTATTACGCTGACGGTGCTGGGAAACAGCCCGATCCGTGCCGCCTTCTACGGCATCCTGACCTGCATTGCGGTTTATATTGTCAAAGAACGGAAATTCAGCTTTAAGCTCCTGCTGGATACCATGAGCCAGGGCGCCCGCTCTGCCTGCGGCATGATCTGCGCCTGCGGCACGGCCGGCATCGTTGTCGGTGTTTTGAATATGACCGGTGCCGGCATCAAATTCGCAAGCTTCGTCTTTGAAGCTTCGCATGGGATCCTGATGCTGGGCCTGCTGCTGACAATGCTGGCGAGTCTGATCCTGGGGATGGGGCTGCCGACCTCGGCTTCCTATATCATTTGCGCGGCAGTTGCCGCTCCCGCTCTGATCGAAATGGGACTGAGCGATATCCAGGCGCACATGTTTGTGTTTTACTTTGCCTGTATCTCCGCCATCACGCCGCCCGTGGCGATGGCTGCCTATGCGGGAGCAAGCATTTCCGGGGCCAAACCGATGGAGGTCGGCTTTACAGCCTGTAAACTGGGCATCTGCGCGTTTATCGTCCCCTTTATGTTCTGTTTTGCGCCTTCGCTTCTCTGGATCGGCAGTTTCGGAACGATTCTGGGCACGATCGTGACGGCGCTGATCGGGGCGACGCTGCTTTCCTACGGCCTTCAGCGCTTTGTGGGCTGCTTCAGTCAGCCGATCGGTCCGGTCTTTGCCGGGATTCTGATCGCGCTGGCCCTGCTGCTGATCACGCCGGATACGCTCACGGATATCATAGGCATTTTGGGCGGCGCCGCGGTTCTATATGTGGTTTCCCTTTTGAAAAAACGGGGAAAGGCGGTTCCCTGATCCGAAGACAGAGTTGAGCTTTTTTGTGGGATTCGGCTGGAAATTGTGTCTGACAGATAGCCTGTACTTGAAAGAAGCATTATTCTCTGATATATTATATTGATATACAATGGATAATGGGGATTGCATATGAAGCTGATAGAAAAAGGAATACCGCTGTATTACCAAATCGAAGGGTATATGAAGAAAAAAATCATGGACGGCGAGTGGGCTGTGGGAGAGAAGATCCCGACGGAGAACGAGTTGATGGAGCTCTTCGACGTCAGCCGCGCCACACTGCGGCAGGCAGTCGGAAATCTCTGCAACAACGGTCTGCTGGTCCGTCTGCAGGGCCGGGGAACCTTTGTCAGAAGCCGGACCCTGTATATTGAAGATTATACCAAGATCTGGTATGAGCGTGATCCGCGCCATATTCAGGAAACGATTTCCATTGAAACGGTGGACGGAACGGCAATCAATCATATCTGTGACAGGATGAAAGTGAATGAAAGCACCCGGTTTGCTGCCATAAAGTATATTCATCTGAATTATAACAGCCATGGAAGAGAACCCAGCAATTATACCGTTTCCTACTTCCCGCTGGATCGTTTCCCCGACATTGAGAGCTGTTTCGGGAGCGATATTTCCATCTATCAGCTGCTGGAAACACACTATGATGTACACATTGACTATGCGAAATCTTTGTTTAATGCAGTTTGTCTTGAGAAGCAGATCGCAGCGCACCTTATGCTGCCGGCTGACACGCCGGTCGTAAAGATCGAAAAGGTCTACTATGACGCAGAAGATAAGCCGATCTACCTCAGCGAGATCTATCTGCATCCGCACAACAACAGACTTGAATACAGGTCTCGGTCATAAAAAAATATAAAGGAGTGAGTCCCTATGAGCAATCGATATGCCGGAACACAGACGGAGAAAAATCTTAAAGCTGCTTTTGCGGGAGAGTCCCAAGCCCGCAATAAATACACGTATTTTGCTTCCAAAGCAAAAAAAGAAGGCTACGAACAGATCGCAGCACTGTTCCTGAAAACGGCCGACAACGAAAAAGAACATGCGAAGCTCTGGTTTAAAGAGCTGAACGGGATCGGATCCACCGCCGAAAATCTGGAAGCGGCGGCGAACGGCGAGAATTATGAGTGGACCGATATGTATGAAGGCTTTGCGAAAACGGCGGAGGAAGAAGGCTTTCCGGAGCTGGCAGCCAAATTCCGGGGCGTTGCCGCGATTGAGAAGCATCATGAGGAACGCTACCGCGCGCTGTTAAAGAATGTGGAGCTGCAGCAGGTCTTTGCCAAGTCCGAAGTCAAGGTATGGGAATGCCGCAACTGCGGTCATATCGTAGTCGGTACGAACGCACCGGAGATCTGCCCCGTTTGCGCACATCCGCAGGCTTATTTTGAAGTCAACGCAGAAAACTATTAAGAAGGAGCCTGTCTGACGGCCCGGTCCGCAGACGGTGCTGTTTTATCAAAAACTCCGATGCGTGCTCTGATTCGGCACGGCATCGGAGTTTTTCGTTATCTTCGGCTGCAAAAAAACGACTCGCGGGTCCTGCTTCATCTCCTTAAAAAGGAAGGCTGGGAAGACCCTGTGCTTCCGCCAGCGGACGGACACCGGGCCGCAGTTCCTCTAAGGACGGAATATGTCCGGCGATATTGTCCAGCAGCCAGCCTTTTTCTTTTAACGCTTTCATGATCCGTGCGCCGCGGAGGAAGGGATCGGCCGATTCATCCTGCGGGTCCTCGATTCCGTAGAAGGGCGAAAGCTCGCCGCGTTTCACGCCGGAAATCAGATGCCGGGCGAGATAGGAAACGCTGTCCGGCACGGTTTTTTCAATCCGTAGATCGATGGCGCCGGCATCAAAGCCCAGGAAATAATTCAAGGCGCGGGGCCCGCTCTTTTTATCGATGGCATCCCATTGCCCGCTTCGGATGCTTTCAATGAGCCGGCGGTAGATCTCGCCCCAGTTCCAGAGCGTCATCGCAAGGTTTTCCAGCTTATGCTCTGCGGTATAGCGGTAGAGGCCGACCTCACGGTGATATTCCTCTACAGGTGCGAGCAGCTCCCGGCCGGAGATCAGGCTGATCCCTTCGTTCCAGAAGGTGATGCGCGGATCGGCGCCAATCTCGTCGGTCCAGACGACGTGGACCTTGGCTTGCGGACGGATCATTTTGACGCCGCCCGCGAAGGCATTCAGGTTCAGGATGTTGGCAATAAAAGGGCAGTTCGCGACGTAACCGATGCTGCCGCCATCCGACAGCGCTGCCGCGACCGCGCCGGAAACGAACTTGGCTTCGTAACTGCGGGCGTAATAGGTGCGCAGGTAGCGGTGCGGGTAGTTCAGCGCACAGCACAGGATCTTCACGTCCGTATAGGTCACCGCAGCCTTCAGGCAGGTGTTGAGAAAACGGGAAGACGATACGAAGATCACGTCGCTGCCGTCGGCGACGGCTTCCGCAATCTTTTCTTCAATGTTTTCCGCGCTGATATTGTCGTATACGTTCGTGACGATCTTTTCGCCGAAAACTTCTGTTATGTAGCGGCGGCCCAGTTCGTGTCCGTAGGTCCAGCTGAGCGTTTCGGGGGTTTTTTCATAGAGGAAGGCGATCCGCAGGACCTTCTCCGGAACGAAGATCTTTTCCAGCAGACTCGGCTTTCTTTCCGCCTGCGCGTCCGTGACCAGCCTGACGCTTTCCCCGCTGTCGCGGAGTTCAAACTCGCCCCAGATCTTCTCCAGATCTTTCCGGATTTCATCCGGCACCGCGTTTGCCGTTTTTTCCCGGCCATAGATCTCCTGCCAGATCAGCCAGGCGTCCGCCTCTGTCAGGCCTTTCAGCTTATCGCCGCCCAGCGAGCGGTAGGCCAGGCGGAAGCGGATAAAGCCGGATCGCAGCTGCCGCAGATCGGATTCATCGGGAACGTGCTCCGCGGACCAGCCGGCAAGCGCGAGAAAACGCTCGTAATCCCCCGGCTTCGAGAAGATCAGATAGTCCGCGGGAACGATGCGGTAAAAGGCCAGAAATTCATAATACAGACGGACGGCGGGGTCTTCGGAAGGGGCCGGCAGGATCCGGGTCACCTCCGCCGAGACCGTGACGGCGCCGAAGAGCTTCAGCACGCTGATCCGCTTATTGCCCTCCGTAACGTAATAGCGGTGCAGGTATTCGCAGACCTTTACGGGGTCGCGGATGCCTTCGGTCTCATGCGCCGTGATCAGGCTCTGATATTTCGCGGCAAATTCCGTCGAAGGCTCCATGAGCGGCATGAAATTGGCCGCAAAAGCCTGCCGCCTGCCGTCCGAAACCGTGCCTTCCACCCGCTCGAGAGGAATCTCCCGGAGGCCGAGCGGCTCCTCGGACAGGGGGCCGGTTCCGGCAAGCAGCGTTTCCAGCACCGGAAGATACGGGTCTTCCCCGCGGGCTGTTTTTTCTTTATAGCAGCGCTCGCCGAGCCGCTGCGCATACTGATACGTGTATTCCATGGTTTTTTATTCCGCCGTCCGGCTGCCGTCGGGCGTTTTTTCCCGGGGATCGTACAGTTTCGGATAGGCCTTCCGGTCCAGAGATTTCAGAAGGACCGTTGCGGCGGTCGAGATCAGTGCGATGGCAAGAATGAACGTCCAGGTCGTCGTGGAGCCGGCGCGGTCGTAGAGTTTGCCGACGGTAAGCTCGATAATACCGACCACCACCGAATATACGACGCTCATCAGACCGTTGATTCTGCCTCGGTGGCTGGCGGGAATGCGGGTCGAGATATAGGGACCTTCCGAGACGGTGGAAAAGATCTCGCCCCAGGTGAAAATGAGCATGGAAAGATAGTAGCCCGGAATGAAGCCGAGGACCAGCAGGAAGATCAGATAGCCGGCACAGACAAGGAGGCGGCCGGTGAGCATCTTGCCGGTCTCCCGGATCTTAACGAAAATCTTCGTAATGAGGGGTGTAAAGATGATGACCGTCAAACAATTGAGGCTCGAGGCGGTTCCGAAGATGACGGCGCCGTTATCGCCGTGGACGGCAGCCATGTCGAGCGGCATGATGAAGGTGTACTGCCCGTAGGCGGCAGAATAAAGCGCCCCGCCGAGAAGATAGAGCAGCAGCAGCGGATTCTCCTTCAGGATCGCAAAGAGGCTCGCGCTGTCCTTTTTCTCCTGATAGGCCGCCTCTTCGCCGCTGTCTTCCACCGGTGTGATATCCTTGATAAGGACGGCAATGAGGATCGTGGAGAGCCCGATCGAGATACCGCTGATCAGGAAGCTGAGCCAGAGATAATCCTTGAACAAAAGCCCCGCGATCGTCGGAGACAGTACCATTCCAAGGTTGACGCCGAGATATTCGAGCGAATAGGCGCGCTCCCGGTCCTTGGTCGTCGAGAGATCGGCAAAGAGAGCCTCGTACGAAGGATATTCGATGCTCTGAAAGGCTCCCGCGAGCACGAAGATGACGATGGAGCCGATTCCGAGCGGAATCGCCGCGCAGATGAAAAAGCAGAGAATGCTGATGCTGTCGCAGATCACGATCAGCCACTTTTTGTTGCAGCGGTCGGCGAGCTTGCCGCCGATGAGATTGGCGGGCAGCATGACCAGACCCGAGGCAATGAAGAAATACGCGATCCCTTCCGCCGTCAGGCCGATCTTCTGACTGAGGATCATGGTCATAACGGGCCAGATCATGCTTCCGAAATTGGTGACGATCCTCCCGAAAAAAAGTATGTAGATCTCGCGGCGCAGCCCGCGGTACTGGTTCAGCAGCTTCATTTTGTCCTCGGAAAAGTATTGCTGTACAAAGGTTTATGTTTTCGTATGTTTCTTATATCAGATTCTGCCGTAAATAGCAACAGGCAGCCGCCGGACCGTGTCGCCGGCGGCAAGGTTTTTCCGTAAAACAATTGCTCTCAGGCGGCAAAATTGATATACTGAAACTGCTTTCGGGAGGAAATACGACATGAAAAAAGAACGCGCGTCTTCGGGCCTTAAATTCTGGGGCCTGGTCTGGGGGCTCGGCATCGCCGGGCAGCTGTGCTGGAATATCGAAAACCAGTGGTTCAATACCTTCGTCTATGCAAAGATCGCGAAGGATCCGACCATTATCTCGTGGATGGTCGCGATTTCTTCCATCGCGACGACGATCGCGACCTTCGTCTTCGGGACGCTCTCGGACCGGCGGGGAAAGCGCAAACCTTTCATCGCCTTCGGCTACATCATCTGGGGCGTCTTTACGATCCTCTTCGGCACCACAGAGTTCATTACGGCCGGCCGGAGCGGGAATACCGCGAAACTGCTGCTTTTAGCGGCGACCGCGGTCGTGCTGGCGGACGCCTTCATGTCCTTCTTCGGCTCCATGGGGAACGATGCGGGCTTCAACGCCTGGCTGAACGACAAGATGAACGATTCCAACCGCAGCGCGATCGGCGCGGCGCTCGCGACGCAGCCGATCATCGGCACCATCATCGGGACGGTCGTCGGCGGCATGCTGATCGGCAAGGAAGACAACTACATGCGGCTTTTCCTGGTAATGGGCGGGCTTGTCATCGTCTGCGGCGTGCTGACGCTCTTCGTGCTGGACGATGCGCCGGATCTAAAGCCCAGCCGTCAGGGCGGCTTCTGGGAGCAGCTTTTCAGCGCGTTCAACCTGAAAGAACTTTTAAAGAAGAAGGAGCTTCTCTGGGTCTTTTTGATGATGGCCTTCTATTTTGTCTCCTTCAACGTCTATTACCCGCACGTCGGCAACTACATGATCTACTATCTGGGCTTTTCACCGGACAGCATCGGCCTGGTGCAGGGCATCGCTCTCATCTTCGGCATGCTTTCCGTGATCCCCGCTTCGAAGCTCCTCAATAAGAACAAGTTCGTCCCGGCCGTGACCGTTGCTGTAGTCCTGACCGTTATCGGGGTCGGCGTGCTGGGCATCGTCGGGCGGCCGGAAAACGTCGATCCGACCACGATCTTCAACTGGAATCTCCTGATCGGCATGTTCCTTTTCGGCTGCGGCTACATCATGTTCATGCAGGTGCTCAGTGTCTGGATGAAGCAGCTCTTCCCGGAGGAGGCCAAGGGGCAGTTCGAGGGCTTCCGCATCATCTTTTTCGTACTGATCCCCTGGGTGGTCTCACCTTTTATCGCGAACCCGATCATCAAGAACAACGGCAAGATCATCGACAGCGACGGCATGGAGGCCTTCCTGCCGACGCACGTGCTGTTTTTGATCTCGACGGGGCTGATCCTGCTGACCTTCATACCGCTTTTCTTTGCGGCAAAGCAGAGAAGGCTGCGGGAGGAAGCGGAGAAAACCGAAGGGTAACAGAGCGGAACGGTCTTTTTGCGACTGAAAGAAAATAAAAAATGATTGCTTCGATTATTTTCAATTTGCTTATCGTGCTCTGCACGGCGGTTACGGTCTGGATCGACATCAAAAAGGCCGGGGTCGCGTATCTGCTGCGCTTTTTTACGGTGCTTTCGAATCTTTTATGCGCGCTGACCGCGCTGCCGGTGGCTCTGTTCCGGCTGGCCGGCGGCGTTCCGAACGGCGTGCTGATCCTCAAGCACGTCGGGACTGCGGCGGTCACGGTCACGCTGCTGGTCACCGTCTTTTATCTCTGGCCCATCCTCAAGGACTTTAAAGGCCTCTTTACCGGCACCAATCTGTTCCTGCACGTGCTTTGCCCGCTCTTTGCGATCCTTTCGCTCCTTGCCTGGGACAGGCCGGCCGGCGGTTTCGGAATCGTGCTGCTCGGCATTCTGCCGGTGCTGCTCTACGGCTGTTATTATATGTACCGGGTCCTGCTGGCGCCGGAAGGAAAGCGCTGGGACGATTTCTATCATTTTGCCGGCGGCGGGAAGTACGGCTGGCTGATCAGCTTCGGCGCGGTCGCTTTTTTGGCCTTCCTGATCAGTCTGCTTCTTCGGCTGCGCTGAGAGGAGAAGCCCGGGGCGCTTGTCGGAACCCGTATGTTTTTCAGACTTTCTGCCCCGGTTTTCTTGCTTTTCTTTGCGTGATTTGATACAGTATAAGCGAAGAATGTCCCGGCCCGGCGTCCCGCTTTGCGGCGTCAAAAAAGGAGCCCGGGTTTCAAAGCTTGTAAATAAAATATCAGGAGGAACAGTCCCATGAGCAGTTTCATCAACGAAGTCAAGGCCAAAGCCGCCGCCGACAAAAAGCGGATCGTGCTGCCGGAATCCAACGACAAGCGCACCTACGACGCCATCGAGATGATCAAGAAGGAAGGCTTTGCCGATCTGGTCCTGATCGCTTCGAAGGAAGATCTGGAAAAGTATGCCGTCGGCTATGATCTGTCCGGCGTTGAGGTCGTGGATCCGTTTACCGATCCCCGCACGACCGGCTATGCCGAGACCTTCGCGGAATTAAGAAAGAGCAAAGGCATGACCTTCGAGCAGGCCCTTGCCATTCTGAAGAAGGATTACACCTATTACGGCGTCATGATGGTCAAGGTCGGCGATGCGGACGGCATGGTCTCCGGCGCCTGCCACACCACGGCGGATACGCTGCGCCCCTGCCTGCAGATCTTAAAGACTGCGCCGGGCGTGAAGACCGTTTCTTCTTTCTTCCTGATGATCGTGCCGAACTGCCCGTACGGCGAGAACGGAACGCTGGTCTTCGCGGACTGCGGCCTGGTGCAGAACCCGACCAGCGCCGAGCTGTCCACCATCGCGGGCTCTTCCGCCGCTTCCTTTGAGAAGATGGTCGGCAAGACCCCCCGCGTGGCCCTGCTTTCGCACTCCACCCTGGGCTCCGCCAAGCATGACGATATCACCAAGGTCGTCGAAGCCGTGAAGCTGGCCAAGGAAGAATATCCGCAGTACCTGATCGACGGCGAGCTGCAGCTGGATGCGGCCATCGTTCCGAAGGTCGGCGCCTCCAAGGCTCCGAACAGCCCGGTCGCCGGCAAGGCCAACGTGCTGATCTTCCCGGATCTGGATGCCGGCAACATCGGCTACAAGCTGGTGCAGCGCTTCGCGAACGCCGAAGCCTACGGCCCCATCTGCCAGGGTCTGGCGAAGCCCGTCAACGACCTTAGCCGCGGCTGCAGCGCCGAGGATATCGTGGGCGTGGTGGCTATCACGGCTCTTCAGGCACAGGCCTGATCGGCTTTTAATCGCTCGAAGCAGGAGCGGGCTGTGTGGTGATTCGGCACAGCCCGCCTTTTCAATCTGAGTGGGGCAGCGTCGAGCGCGCCCGACAATACTTTTCCGTAACGCACGCCCCGCTTCACGGGCCTTGCGGATTTGCCCCTTGGAAGCGAAGCGGACCGGGTCTGAGAAAAGTTTTCGTCGTGGCAGCGAGACGCATCACCTGCCGTATCACAGAGGAGATGCACATGAAAACGAAAAGCCTTTACATCCTGGGCGGCGTGCTTTGCCTGATGCTCCTCCTGTGTGCCTGCGGGAAAGAGACCGGCGGCACGGCGGGCGGCAGCACGAAGAAGCAATATATTGTCGGGAAAAATCCGAAGATGGAAGAGATCACCGGGCTTCGGATCGCCTATGGCAGCTCGCTGCAGGATCAGTCATGGTCTTATCTGCTCAGCCGATCCTCCAAAGACGCCTACAGCCTGACCTACACGTCCTGGGACGAGGCCAGGGCCCAAATGGCCGAGGAGAAGGCGGAGATCACCGGATCGGAATGGGACGGCATCATCAGTCTCCTGGAGGGAGAAAAACTGGTCCGGGACAAAAAAGACAGCGGGGACGTGATGGACGGCGACTCTCAGTCCGTTCGCCTTGAGTGGGAAAAAGCCCCTTCGAATTATCATCTGGAGTTGGACGTGAATCTGCTGCAAACGATCTTACTGAAACTGAAAACGCTGTATTACAATCACCGGCCGGCCAGGGATCTGAGCGACTGCGAGATCCAGCGCTTCGATTTCTATACCACCGGCACCTATATCAATGCCGGCGTCGAATATGAAGTGAAGGATGAGCTGGATGCGGGCGGGGAGCCGACCGGAAAGAAGCTGATCCTGTACAAGGCGGACGGTGTGGCCTATGAAAGCGCCAAAACAGCGGTCTGCGATCCCGTCTTTCTGGAGAAGCTGCTGGCGCTGCTGGAAGAGTACAAGGTGTCTGCCTGGGACGGCTTTTCCGTCAGCAATCCGAACGTGCTGGACGGCACCAGTTTTTCCCTGAGTGTCGGGTTTAAAGAAAAAGAAAAGAACATTTCTGCGCACGGATACATGTCCTTCCCGCCGCACTACCGCGATTTCCGGGATGCGCTGGACGTGCTGTTCCGTGAAGCCGTGGAATAATATGGTTGTATGGTTCGTTTAGAAGTCCCCTACCGTGAAAAAGATACCGTGAAAGCCCTGGGCGCCCGCTGGAACCCCGTGGGCAAGTTCTGGTACTGCGAAGAGCTCACGGAGGCGTTAAAGCCCTGGTATCACGGTGCAGAGACAGCCGAACCGGCGGTGAAAAAAAGCTCGCCGATGGCGGGTTATAGCGCGCCGGCCCGTTCGGATCTGGTACGGGAAGAGCTGCTGTTCGGGGAGGAAAACGCGCTGCCCGGCGCCTCCCGTTACCGGACCGTTTCCGAGATCAACGCGCTGATCGCGGATGCTTTCTTTGCGACCTCGCTGTTTCGGCACATCCTGGTCAAGGGCGAAGTCGTAAATTATAACGGGGTCGCCCGGCCGCATTATTATTTTTCCGTCAAGGATGCGAAGGCGTCGCTTCCCTGCCGCCTCTGGGCGGAAACGGCCCGGACGGCGCTGAAATTCAAGCTGGAGAACGGCCAGCAGGTCGCTCTCGCGGGCCGGCTGGAGTTTTATGAAGCGCGCGGCGAAGCCGCGCTGATCGTCAGCGAGATCGAAAATATCGGCGCCGGCGCAGCCGCCGTAGCGCTGCTGGAGCTGAAAAACAAGCTGGAAGCGGAAGGCATTTTCGCGCCGGAGCATAAAAAACCGATCCCGAAGCATCCCAAGACGGTCGGCATCATCACTTCCAAGGACGGTCAGGCCATCCGGGACATCCGGGCGGTCTCGGCCCGCCGCGACCCCTACGTGCAGCTGATTCTGTATCATGTGAACGTGCAGGGGAAAAACGCGGTCCCCAGCATCCTGGCGGGCATCAGGCAGATGGATGCCATCGGCGCGGATACGCTGATCGTCGGGCGGGGCGGCGGCTCCAGCGAGGATCTGGACGCTTTTAACGACGAAGCCGTGGTCCGCGCGGTCTATGCGGCGAAGACGCCCGTCATCTCTGCAGTCGGTCACGAGGGACACTGGACCCTGATCGATTTTGCGGCAGACGAGAGGGCTGCCACGCCGTCCGAAGCGGCGGAAAAGGCCGTGCCGGACGTGATGGGCGACGTGAAGCGCCTGCGGCAGCTGAAAGCCTCTCTGGACGATAAAATGCGGCACCAGCTGGAAAAACGGCGCCTGCGTCTGGAAACCTTAGGCGCGCAGCTGGCGGGGCACGATCCCGTGCGGCTCTTAAAGGAACGGCAAGACCGTCTGACACGGGAGCAGGAAAAGCTGGAGCGAGCCTTCCGGGAGATCCTGAAGGAAAAGAAGAATCGTTTCCGGGAGACCGCCGAGCGTCTCGTCCGAAACATGCAGGAAGCGCTCCGGAGCCGGCAGACGCGCTGGGAGCTTTTGACAGTGACATTAAACGGCCTTTCGCCCACGGCGAAGCTGGTGAAGGGTTTTGGTTATATTACAACGAAGAAGGGGCCGCTCATGAGCGTGGACGAGGCGGCGCCCGGGGACGGCATCCGGATCCGCATCCACGACGGCGAGCTGGACGCGCGCGTCGAACAGGTCCGGAAACAGAAGATCGGAGAGGAATAAAATGGCAGCCAAGAAACAGGAAGAAAGCGTTTTCAACGTGGACGAAGCGCTGGACCGTCTGGAGGAGATCAACCGGAAACTGGAGGAAAAGGATATCACCCTTCAGGATTCCCTGACGCTCTACAAAGAAGGCACGGAGCTGGCGGCGAAGGTCAAAGCCCGCCTGGTCGGCGTGGAAAAGGAACTGGAGATCATTAACGAATAAAAAGGAAGGAAAGCATCATGATCGTTGATTTTGACAGTCTGGAAGAAGTACATGCGGCGAATTTCAAGGGCGGCGAGGACATCGTCCGCCGGACGGCCTATGCGGATAACGCCGGGAAAATCATCCGCCTCCGCCTGGTGCAGGGCAGCTCCATCGGCTATCATGTTCATGAAAATGACTATGAGGTCATGTATATCATCAGCGGCCGGGCACACTGCATCGATGACGGCGTTGAGAGAGAATTAAAGGCCGGCGACGTGCATTACTGCCCGAAGGGGCACGGTCACTCCGTTTCGAATCCGTACGAAGAAGAGCTGGTGATCTTTGCCGTCCTGCCGGAATAAAACAATGACGGCCCCTTTGAAGGATGCCCAGATCCGCGATCCATTATGTGATTATTTCGAAGAAAAATACGGTACGGTCCGCTTTTTCGAAGAGCTTACCATGGGCAGGTCGCGGGCGGATATCGTGCTGGTGACAAACGATGCCCTGATCGGCGTGGAAATCAAGAGCGACGCGGACACCTACGAGCGCCTGGCCCGGCAGGTGAAGGATTACGACCGCTTTTTCGACTTCAACTATGTGGTGGTCGGCAGCACGCACGCCCTGCATGTGCGCGAGCATATCCCGCCGTACTGGGGCGTCATCAGCGTGGAGCGGATCGGGACGAGGCTGGATCTCTACGAGCTGGCGGCGCCCGGACCGAACAAAAAGGTGCGTCTCACCAATCAGCTGGAGCTGCTCTGGCGGCGTGAATGGACCGCGCTGCAGGCGGCGAACCGGCTGCACAAATACGCAGACAGAAGACGGTCTTTTGTGAAAAAGTATATTTTAGCCAGCATCCCGCCGGAGGATCTGAAACGTCAGGTTTTAGAGATCCTCCGCGAGCGGGATTATTCGGTGTTTGAAAAAGAAGGATCGTAAGATTCGTAAGAGAATCTCTTCCGGGCGGGAAGAAGTCGTCTTGACTTTTTCCCGCTTCTGTCTTATGATTTGGATTACATCATTTTATTATAACCTTTGTGGGGCAGAATATGCTGGATATCAAGTTTCTCCGGGAAAACCCGGACGTCGTAAGAGAAAACATCCGTAAGAAATTTCAGGACTTCCGTCTGCCGCTGGTGGACGAAGCCATAAAGCTGGACGCGGAAAACCGCGCCATCAAGCAGGAGGTCGAAGACCTTCGCGCGAAGCGCAACCGTCTCTCCAAGGAGATCGGCAGACTGATGGGCCAGAAAAAACGTGAGGAAGCCGAAGCCGTGAAGGCCGAGGTCTCCGCAGACGGCGCGCGCATCGATGAGCTGTCCGCGCGCGAGCGGGAGGTGGAGACCGAGCTGCGCAAAGTGATGCTGCAGATCCCGAATATCATCGATCCGTCCGTGCCCATCGGCAAGGACGATTCCGAAAATGTGGAGGTGGAGCGCTTCGGCGAGCCGCTCGTCCCGAACTTCCCGATCCCTTATCACACGGAGATCATGGAGCGCTTCGACGGCATCGACATGGACGCCGCGGGACGCGTCTCCGGCAACGGTTTTTACTACCTGCTGGGCGATATCGCGCGCCTGCACGAGGCGGTCATCGCCTATGCGCGCGACTTTATGATCGACAGAGGCTTCACCTACTGCATCCCGCCTTTCATGATCCACGGCAACGTGGTGGAGGGCGTCATGAGCCAGACCGATATGGACGCCATGATGTACAAGATCGAGGGCGAGGACCTGTATCTGATCGGCACCAGCGAGCACTCCATGATCGGCAAATTCATCGACCAGATGATCCCGGAGGAAACGCTGCCGCAGACGCTGACCAGCTACAGCCCCTGCTTCCGCAAGGAAAAAGGCGCGCACGGCATCGAGGAGCGCGGCGTGTACCGCATCCACCAGTTCGAAAAGCAGGAGATGATCGTGGTCTGCAAACCCGAAGATTCCATGGCCTGGTACGAGCAGATGTGGCGCTGGAGCGTGGAGCTTTTCCGCAGCCTGGATATCCCGGTGCGGCAGCTCGAGTGCTGCAGCGGTGATCTGGCGGACCTGAAAGTCAAGTCCTGCGATATCGAAGCCTGGAGCCCGCGCCAGCAGAAATATTTCGAAGTCTGCAGCTGCTCGAACTTAGGCGATGCGCAGGCAAGACGTTTAAAGATGCGCGTCAAAGGCGCGGACGGGAAGACCTATCTGCCGCACACCTTAAACAACACGGTGGTGGCGCCGCCCCGCATGCTGATCGCGTTCTTAGAGAACAACCTTCAGCCGGACGGGAGCGTACTGGTCCCGAAGGTCCTGCAGCCCTACATGGGCGGCAAGGAAAAACTGGTGCCGAAGAAATAAAGAACGATAACGGAAAGACGGTCCGAAAGGACCGTCTTTCCGTTATCGGGGATTATGCAGGGTGAGCCAGGGGATGGTGAGCCAGACTTTTATTCTTCTATAAACAGCACGCCCAGCGTTTTGGGACCGCAGTGCGAGGAGACCGTGCAGCCGGCCAGGGTGTGATGCACCTCACGGCAGCCGGAGAGCTGCTGCACCAGTTCCGTCAGTTCGCCGATGACGGAATGCTCCACCTCGCCGGATTCGGTGATGAAAACGTGACCCGGGCGTATTTTTTTGCCCTCCAGCGTTTCCGTAATATACTGCCGGTACACGTGATTGATGCTGCCGCGGTATTTTTTGAAAACCTCCAGTTTTCCTTCATGCATTTTCAGGCCGGGCTTGAGCTTCAGAAGATTGGCGCCGAGGGCCGCGACGCCGGAGCAGCGGCCGCCCTTCCACATGAAGGTGAGCGTGTCCAGCACAAAGCTGGTGGAGACTTTGCCGGTCAGGCCCCGGAGATGCTCCGCGATCTCTTCGGCGCTCATCCCCCTGTCGCGGCATTCCGCCGCTTCGATCGCAAGCAGGCCGCCGCCGGTGGAAAGCATGCGGCTGTCCACCGGGTAAACGCCGGGAAGACGTTCTGCCGCCAGACGGGCGGCGTTAAAAGAATTGGAGAGCTCGGAACTGATATCCACGTGCACGACTTCAAATCCCTCTTTGGTGAAAGAAGAGAAGAAATCGTAAAAATTCTGCTCGCCCGGCGCGGCCGTGTGCGGCAGCGTCCCGTCTGTGCGGTAGCGGGCGTACATCTGCAGCGGAGTAAAGCCCTCTCCGTCCAGGAAGGTATCATCGCCCAGAATGATGGTCAGCGGGATGATCTTTATCTGAAAACGGTCGATCAGTTCGCGGGAAAGATCGACGGTGCTGTCGGCGGTGATGATGACAGGCTTGCTCATGCTTCGTTCTCCTTTTCTCCCGAAAGCGTTTTTTCGCTCCCCGGTTCGCTGTTTTCAAAATAAGCGGTCAGCTGCTTGATATATTCCTGCGCGGCCTCGGAAAGCAGCGCGTTTTTTTTGGTCAGATACCCGATCTCCATGCGGCGGTTGGGATTGTCCGCATCCTCCTTGTACGGGATCACGCGGCAGACGTCACCGTTCAGTTCCTCGCAGACCACGCCGGGGCAGAGCGTATAGCCGTTCAGACCGATCATCAGATTGAGAACGGTGGAGCGGTCGGAAACCTTGATGCTGCGCTCGAATTCGTTGTCCGAGAGGATCTCCTCGGCGAGATAGAAGAGGCTGTCGGCACCCTGATCGAAGGAGAGGCAGGGGTACGGGGCCAGATCCTCCAGGCTTAAGGCGTCACGCTCCGCCAGCGGATGGTCCCGATGCAGATAGACGCAGGCCTGACAGCTTGTAATGGGGGTAAAATCCAGGCCCGCCTCCTCCAGCAGCTTCAGAATGTATTTGCGGTTGAATTCGCTTAAGTACAGGATCCCCAGGTTGCTGATGCCGCTGCCGACGTCCCGGATCACGTCCAGCGTGCGGGTCTCGCGGATAGCCAGCTTATAGCTGGCGGGGTCCAGGGCCTGGACCATGTTGACAAAGCATTTGACGGCAAAGGAAAAGTGCTGGGTGGAAACGGCAAAACTGCGGCGCGGACCGGCTCCCGTGTATCGGTCAATCAGCGTCTGATACTGATTCAGAAGACTGCGTGCATCCCCGAGAAAGCGGTGGCCGGCTTCCGTCGGGGCGGCGCCCCGGTTGGAACGCCGGAAGATGCTCTGTCCGATCTCGGCTTCCAGTTCCTGCATCGCGCTGGTCAGGGTCGGCTGAGACACAAAAAGCTCGGCGGCTGCCTTGTTCATGGAGCCGGTCTCCGCGATTTTGAGTGCATATAGGATCTGCTGCAGTGTCATAACAAACAATAGCCTCCTGTCCCGACAGAAGACTATTATAAACTGAATTGATAACAAAAGCAAGCGGGCCGCGGCTCTGGGACCCGCCGTGTCTCATGCCCGTGGCTCGGCGGCTTATTTTTTCCCGGCCAGGTCCTTTAGAGCGTCCAGGCTGTTTACCTGCCTGGAATAGAGCGAGAGCGGCGCGATCAGCGTATCGCCGATGGCTTCGATCTTGTAGCCCTGGCTCGCGATCTCACTGTTTAAGTAGGCCTTGTGCTGGAAAGCATTTAAGTCGATATCGCCGCTGTTCAAGGCTTCGTTCGGCAGGTTGTAGGCATCGAACTCCACGAGCTCGATGTAGATGCCCGCGTTCTGCTCATCCAGGACTTTCTGCACCGCTATCCACTGGTCGTTGTTGGCGCCGCAGACGCCGACCTTCACCACGGTCTTGCCGGCCTTGTCGGATTTATAGCTTAAAATATCCTGCGCAAAATTCGCGTCCGCACTGTACTTCGAATCGTACGCGAAGGCCGGGAAGAAGGCCTCCTTATAATTCTCCAGCAGGAACTGAGCGACCAGCTGGGTCTGATAGGCAGCGACGATCGTCTTATAGGTCGGATTGTCCTTTTCCGCGCTGCGCGCTGCGATGATGTTCACGTACGGATTGTCGCCGCTCTCGCTCTGCTTCTCGATGATCAGGGCATCTTTGGAGGGCGTTAAGCCTGCGGGGATCGCGTAGGTGCCGTTGATGGTGGAGGCGGCATAGTCGTCCAGAGTCGCCGGCAGGGTGTTGGCCTTGGTCGGAACGATCTCAACGTTGTAGAGGTAGCCGCTGATATCCGCCATCTGCGGCGTATAGCCGGCCTCCGGCTTCACGGTAATGAGCCCGGCGGTCTCCAGCAGCTTCAGCGCGCGGCTTAAGTTGGTGCCGTCGTCCGGGATGCCGATCTTGACGGCTTCTTTTTTGCTGCCGCCGCAGGCGGTCAGGGACAGGACCAGAACAAGGATCAAAAGAATGCCGGTAAGTTTTTTCATGGTGTTACTCCTTCTTATGAACTGCCTTCCCCTTTGGGGAAGGGGGACCGCCGAAGGCGGTGGATGAGGTTTATCCGAACAACTTTCTGTTGGTGGTTTTCTTGGCCAGCCAGTTTCCGAGCGTCTGCAGCAGGAAAACGGCGAGCAGCAGGACGATCACGCAGACGTTCACGATATCCTGATAGTGCAGGCTCTGGCCGTAGTTGACGGCAAAGCTCCCGATGCCGCCGGCGCCGACGGCGCCGGCCATGGTGGTTAAGCCGATCAGGCTGATGGCGGTGATGACCGTCACCCGGATGAGGCCAGGCACGGCTTCGTGCCAGTACACCCGGAAGATGATCCCGAAGGTCCCGGTCCCCATGCTCCGGGCCGCCTCGACCTTGCCCGGATCCACGCCGGCCAGCACGGTCTCGACCTGCCGGGTGAAGAAGGGCACGGTCCCGAAGATCAGGGGCACTATCGCGCCGGTCACGCCGATCGCGGTCCCCACCAGTGCCCGCGTGAAGGGGATCAGGAAGATCAGAAGGATCAGGAAGGGGATCGCGCGGAAAAAGTTGATGACCGCGTTCAGGACCGTGTACGGGATCTTCCGAGGGCGGATCCCGTCGTTCTTCCAGACCGTGAGCAGGGTGCCCAGGCACAGCCCGATCACGAAGGAAATGTTGCCTGCGATCAGGAACATCTGCAGGGTCGCCTCGCAGCTGGTGAGGAAGCGGTCCCAGTACGTAACCACGTTCGGCGCTATTTTCTGAAACCATTCAGGCATATTTCACTTCCTCCACACCGACTTTGTTTTCCCGTAAATACGCCAGCGCCGACTCGATCCGCTCCGGTTCTCCTTTGATGACGCAGGCCAGACGGCCCAGCGCCCCGTCGTGCAGCATGTCGATGTTGGCCAGGGCAATGTTGACGGCAAGCCCGTAGTCCCGGGAGATGGCGGAGATCAGAGCGTCTCCCACGCTGTCGCGGCTGAAGGTCAGCACGATGAGCCGCCCGTCCTCGGTGCTGATCTGTCCGCGTCTGACCAGTGTTTCCAGTTTGCCGAGAGCGGAAGCCGAGCGGATGAATTTCCGCGTGATCGGGGCCTGCGGATCGGCGAAGACCTCATAAGCATCGCCCTCCTCCACGATTTTCCCTTCTTCCAGCACCGCGACCTTGTTGCAGATGGCTTTGATGACGCTCATCTCGTGGGTGATCAGGACGATGGTCAGCCCCAGCTGTTTATTGAGCCGGGCCAGTAAATCCAGAATGGAATCCGTGGCGTCCGGATCGAGGGCGCTGGTCGCTTCATCCGAGAGCAGGACTTTCGGTTTTCCGGCCAGGGCCCTGGCAATGGCGACGCGCTGCTTCTGGCC
>JAFZRH010000058.1 GCA_017619975.1 Lachnospiraceae bacterium
ATACTCAAAACCGTCCCCGGGGGCAAAGTAGGGCTCAGCTTCGCCTTCGCACAGGAAGCGGAGCACGTCGTTGTTGTCAGGGATCCTGCCCTCTTTTTCCCAGATCCCGATCAGCCAGTTGATGTCGTCAAAATAATCGGGAACACCGCCGGTGTGGGTCAGCAGCTGCCGGACCGTGACGCCCGGATACGGGAGCCCGGGAAAATACTTCGTGATCTCGTCCTCCAGTCCCACAAGGCCCTTTCGGACCAGCAGCACGATCGCCGCGGCGGTGAACTGCTTGCTGACGGAGGCCAGGTCAAAGATGCTGTCCTCCAGCATGAGGAGCCTGTCCTCCGGGTCCCGGAAGCCGACAGCCCCCTTGGAAATGATCTCGCTGTGCTCCGCATAGAGCCAGGTGCCGTTGAAGAGCCCCTTTTCATGGGCTTCGCGGACAAGGTTTTCCAGCATTATCTTTTTATCCATAATCATATTCTCCTTTCATCAATGTTGTGATGTTTCTTATCAAATAAGTTAAAAAGAGTTTCGTAATTCATTACGATTACATCTCCTTTTTTCCGAACTCTTCATCCGTCCAAACATACTCTAAATGATCGCAGATATTTTTCCGACGTAAAAGAACAACCGTCTCGCAGCTGACTGTCTGCGGGAACATGTCGACCGGGCAGACCCGCTCCAGGCGGTAGGCGCCGTCTTCACAGAGGTGCTTTAAATCGCGCGCGAGCGTCGCGGAATTGCAGGAAACGTAGACGATGCGCTGCGGCCGGCAGGCAAGCAGCGCGTCAAGCAGCACGGGCTCGCAGCCCTTGCGGGGCGGATCCAGCACCACCACGTCCGGTGCCTCCTCCGGGTGTTTCCGGCAGTAATCCGGGAAGATCTCCTCGGATTTTCCGACGAAGAATTCCGCGTTTTCTATACGGTTTAAGACGGCGTTCGCCCTGGCGTTGTCGATCGCCGGCGCGATGATCTCCACGCCTTTTACCCGCGCGGCCTGCCGCGCCAGAAAGAGTGAGATGGTTCCCGTGCCGCAGTAGAGATCCCAGACGTTTTCGCGGCCGGTGAGCGAAGCATACTCGAGCGCTTTCGCGTAGAGCCGCTCCGTCTGGAGCGGATTGACCTGGAAAAAGGCGAGCGGAGAGAGACGGAACTTCAGATCCCCGATCTGCTCCGTGATATAGCCGGGGCCGAAAAGCGGCAGGATCTCGCTGCCTAAGATCACGTTCGTTCGGGCGGTATTGACCGAAAGCGAGATATCCGTCATGCCCGGGATCTCGCGAAGCGAGGCAATCAGCTCGTCCGCGTGCGGAAGCTTCCGTCCGTTGAGGATGAGGCAGACCATCCACTCGCCGCTTCCTGCGGCCTGGCGGATCAGCAGATGGCGCAGGAGGCCTTTGCCGCTTTCCTCGTCGTAAGCCGAAAGAGAGTGCCTGCGCGCAAAGTCCAGCACGCGAGCCAGCACGCCGTCAAAACCGGGCCGGTTTAAGGCGCAGTCCGTCATCGGAACGATGCGGTGCGAACGCGCGGCATAGTAGCCGGCGGTCAGGCGGCCGTCTTTGTCGGTCCCGAAGGGGATCTGCGCTTTGTTCCGGTAATGCCAGGGCTCTTCCATGCCGAGGATCGGCTCGGTCAGGGCGTCGATTGTTTCGGCGGCGAAGCCGCCGAGCCGGATCAGATGCTGGCGAACCGTGTTTTCCTTGAAAGCCAGCTGGGCGGGATAGGAGAGTGCCTGCAGCTGGCAGCCGCCGCAGGGAGCAGCGAGCGGGCAGCGCGGCGGGATGCGGTCCGGCGAAGGCGAAAGGATGCGCATGATCCGTCCGAAACCGTAGCTCTTTCCGGCTTTGGTGACGGTGACTTCGGCAGTATCGCCTATCACGGCGTCCTTGACAAAGAGGGGATAGCCGTCCGCGCGGCCGATCCCCTCTCCGTTCTCCGTCATATCGGTGATAGTGAGTTCGATTTTTGTGTTTTTGGTCAGCATGGTTCAGGATAAAGATCCTTCGACTTCGCGCCTTTTCAAGTCGCTTCCCCCTCTCTGGCCCTTCGGGCCATCTCTCCCCGGCCGGGGAGAGTCTGTGCTCAGGATGACACAGTATAAGGGGGTCAGGTTTCTGTTCGTCGGACGTTCGAGTCCAGGAACTTCTGGAAGCCGAGCCAGCCGTGCGCGTTCGGATCGGAGAGCGTCTCGCACATGAGCTGCATCTTCGCGTCGGTGTTGTCCGCCAGATGCAGGGCCAGCGCTTCCAGCAGGGCCGGCTTCTTGGGCGAGCCGAACTCGAATTCGCCGTGGTGCGCCAGAATGATATGGCACAGCTCGTTTTTGGTCACTTCGGGGAAATTCGGGATCAGGGCGATCTTTTCGCAGACCATCTGTACGCCGATCACGATGTGGCCCAGCAGCTGGCCGGCGTCGGTATAGTCGTTGGCGGGGAAGGGCGAGAGTTCCTTCAGCTTGCCGATGTCATGACAGATCGCGCCGGTCAGCAGGAGATCCCGGTTGACGAGCGGGTACTTGCGGCTCATATCGTCGCAGAATTCCGTGACCCGCAGGGTGTGCTGCAGGAGACCCCCGGAAAAGCTGTGATGCACGCTTTTGGCGGCGGAATGCGCCTTGAAGGCCTTCGCAAAGGCCGCATCGTTCACGAAAAACGCTTCCAGGAGCGCGCGCAGCTGCGGCTGCGCGATACTGCGGATGTAGCTTAAGAGTTTGTCGTACATTTCTCCGATGGGATAGGGGCTGACCGGCACGTAGTCGGAAGGATCGTATTCCCCCTCCCGGGCCAGACGGACCCGGCGGATATTCAGCTGCAGCACGTTCTGGTAGCGCTGGACCTCGCCGTCGACCTTGATGTACTGCAGGGCTTCGAAGTGATCGATGCCGCTGGAAAGATCCCAGATCTTGCCGTCGGCGGTGCCGGAATTGTCCTGCAGCGTGACGCTGTAATAGGTCTTGCCGGTCTTGGTCTTGCCGATCACTTTTGCGCGGCAGAGGAAAATATCGCTGACAGCGTCGCCTTCGCGCCAGTTGGAGATTTTGAGCATGCTTACCTTCTTTCTATGGATACGTCGTAAACGATCTGCCGATACCCGCCCGGTCCTTTGCGCAGGACGATAACCGTTGCGGTCTGCTCGGTGGTGTAATTCAGAAGAACGGTGCGGAGATCATCGGTGGAACGGATCGCCGTGCCGCCGAAATCGATCAGGATATCTCCGCGCTGCAGGCCGGCTTTCAGGGCCGGCGAATCCTCCGCGCAGCGCAGCACGTAAACGCCGGACTCCTCCAGAGACAGCGCTTCCTGCTGTTCCTCCGTCAAAGTCAGCCCTTCGATGCCGAGATACCCGATCGCCTTGCTGGCCCAGAGATTTTTAATATAATCCTCCAGATCCGAGATGCCTACCGCCGTGAGTGTTCCGCCTCCGCTTTCTTCCGGCCGGATCCACCCGATCAGACTGCCATCCAGATTGACCAGAAAGCCGAGGGAAGAGGCATCGCCGGGAATACTGGTATACAGCAGGCGGGCGGTGTTGTCCGTCATGGGATGTCCGGATTCCACGTAGGTGATGATCCCGTAGTTGAAGGATTTGATGATGCCGCCGGCCGGTGCGCCGAACGCGAAGACCGGCTGTGTAATAAAGCAGGTGTTGGAATTGGCCAGACGGATCACGGAAATGTAGTTCTGGGTGGATTCCGGCAGATTGGCTGTCGGAACGGAAAGGATCATCACGTCAGTGGTATGATCGATCTCCTTGATGGATGCCCCGATCGTGAAGAGATTGGCAAAGGTCACGGACAGGCTGCTGGCTTCCGAGATCGCCATGGTAGAGGTGTACGGCGCCAGAATCAGGACTTCCTCTTCGGTCCGGCTGACGATGACGCCGAAGCTCTGGGATTCATAGGAGTAATCGCTCTGAAAAAGAGATTCTTCGTGCCGTGTGGCGGTCAGGATGACCAGACTGTGGTCGACCTGATTTTTCAGACTGCCGATGGCCCGGGAAAGCTTCTGATAGTCGTTCAGACCTACGCTGCGGTTTTCGATCATCCGCTGGATCTGCGCGATCCAGTTTGCGGAAAGATCCGGCACGCCGGGGTCCGTCGGTCTGGCTTCGGAGGTCTCGGCACTGCCGGCCGTATTTTCTTCGGCAGTCGTGGTTTCATCCCGGGCAAAGCTGATGACCGGAGCGGTATCCGACTCGGTGGGGGTTAAGGGCAGATGTCTCTGCACCAGTCCGAAAGTGAATGCTGCGACCACACCAAAAACAACGGCAAGAAGGATATTCAGCAAAAACTTCTTCCCGAATGAGGTCTTGGATTCTTCCTGAATCACGGTTTCCCTGATAAAAGGACGGTTTTCCTGCCCGGGGATATTCTCCGGACGATCATCAGACATAACGGGATGCCTCCTTAAATCATAGCGCGGTGCTGGGAACCGAACCTGTTCTTATTAAAGCATAAAAAAGCAAAAAAGTCTATAGGGGAGAAGCGGAAACAAAAAAGCGCCCGCGGGGAGCGGGCGCAGGTCGGAAACAGGGCGGTTAAGCCGCGATCGTCTTCTGAGACTGGGAGGTCAGTTTCTGAACGACGGCAACCGCTGCGATCACGCCGAGACCGATGATATCCGTTAAGCCTTCCGGGATCATCAGGCACAGACCGCCGGCGATCAGCAGCACCCGGAAGAGAGGATTGATCTTCTTGAACAGGTAACCGTTTAAGGCCGCGGCAATGCCGAACAGACCGAAGAGCGCGGTGACGGAGGTCTGGATCACATTCCAGGCGGTGATGTTTTCGCCGACGAAGAGCATGACCGGGTTGTAAGCGAAGATGTACGGCACCACGAAGGCGGCGATGGCCAGCTTCGTGGCGTTGATGCCCGTCTTCATCGGATTCGATTTGGCGATGGCTGAGCCCGCATACGCGGCCAGCGCGACCGGCGGGGTGATGTCGGCCACGATGCCGAAATAGAATACGAAGAAGTGCGCCGCGACCACCGGGAAGCCGAGCTGGATCAGGATCGGCGCTGTGGTAGCGGCCATGATGCAGTAGTTGGCCGTGGTCGGCACGCCCATGCCGAGGATGATGCAGCAGAGCATGGTCAGGATCAGACCGATGATGCTGGCGTTCTTGGCCATCTGAACGATCGCGTTGATCAGGGTGGAGGCCAGGCCCGTGGAGGTGATGCAGCCCGCGATGATGCCGGCCATGCCGCAGGCGACGGCCACGCTGATGCCGCTCTTGCCGCCGGCTTCCAGCGCGTTGACGGTGTTGAAGAAGGTCTTCTTTCCGGCGCTGGCCAGAGAGGCGCCGAGTCCGAGTTTTTCCTCCCCTTCCTCACCGGCCAGATGATCGTGCAGGAAGTGGATAAAGCCGATCAGCATGGCGGCAAAGATGGAAAGCGCCGCGCTGAACTGCATGGTACGGGTCCCGGAGGAGACCAGCCAGACCAGCATGATCAGCGGCAGGATCAGGTAGCAGAACTTCGCGAGAAAACTCCAGCGGGGCAGTTCGCTGCGCGGAATGCCCTTCAGATCCAGCTTTTTGGCTTCCAGATGGACCGCGATGAAGATGCCGGAGAAATACAGCACGGCGGGCAGGATCGCCTTTAAGGCCACCTGCGCGTAAGGAATATCCATGTATTCCGCCATCAGGAAGGCAGCGGCGCCCATGATGGGCGGCATGATCTGACCGCCGGTCGAAGCGGAGGCTTCGACGGCGCCGGCGAATTCCGGCTTGTAGCCGGTCTTCTTCATCATGGGGATGGTGAAGGAACCGGTGGTAACGGTATTGCCCACGGACGAACCGGACACCATGCCGCACAGAGCGGAGGAGATGACCGCCACCTTCGCGGGGCCGCCGCTGGACCAGCCGGCGATGCGATTCGCAAAGGAAATGAAGTAGTTGGCGATCCCGGTGCGCTCCAGGAAGGCGCCGAAGATGATGAACAGAATGATGTAGGTATAGCAGACGCTGACCGGCGTGCCGAACACCCCGTTGGTGGTATAGAACAGGGTGTGGATGACGGACCGCAGCACGATAAACGGCGAGGAGCCGTAGCTGAACTGCTTAATGAATGTGTATAAGAGCAGAGCGCCTGCTACGCACAGGATCGGGACACCGACGGCGCGGCGGCAGAGTTCTATCAGCGCTAAAATGCCGATGATCCCCATGATGATATCGATCGTGATGATCCGGTTCTGCCGGTCGATCAGATCCTGGGAGAAGATCGCGTAGTAGAAGTAAGCGCTGGACCCGACGATCATGATGACCCAGTCGAACCAGGGCATGTGATTGACTTTGGGATATCCCTTTTTGACCGGATAGGTCAGATAGCCGAGGATCAGGATGAAGCCCATGAACAGAGGCAGACGGATCTCGGTCTTGGCGCTGGAGAACAGCGTCATATAAATGCAGTAAACGGAGAAAACGGCCGCGAGGATCTTGATGATCAGCGCGGGAGTCCCTTTCCATATCCGGGTATTGGATTCGCGGTCGTATTTCCGCATGACCTCTTCCAGATTGGCTTCGGTCTCGGCGGCCGTCTCGACGGTTTTAATTTCTTCACTCATAAAAAGCTCCTGAATTTTCTGAACGGATCAGGGAAGAAGATGCCTATAAAGGCGGGGCTGCAGCGAAATGCCGCAGCCCCGGCGGTCAGGATCAGTCCGTTATTATTTCGTCTTAACGGTAACGCCCTTTTCCTGGAAGAACTTGGCAGCGCCTTTGTGATACGGCACGGAGGTCATGGAAGCGCCGTATTCGATGGTGACTTCGCCGTACTTGGCGTGGCTGCTCACGAGTTTGCCCGGATCCTCGAAGATATCCTTGGTCAGCTTATAGACGATGTCCTCGCTGATGTCGTCGCGGACCAGCAGCACGGCACCGACGCCGACGGTCACGATGTCTTCCGCAACGGTGCTGTAGGTGCCGCCCTTAATCACGCTCTTGGTGTAGTAAGGGGAGGAGGCCAGCAGCTTGTTCAGATGCGCTTCGTCAAAGGTGACCAGATGGGTGTTCTTGTTGGTGGCGGCCAGGTCGACGACGGCGGTGGTAGGAGCGCCGGCGACGATGAAGGCGGCATCGATCTTGCCGTCTTTCAGGTCATTGGCGGAATCGCCGAAGGACTGATAGGTGGGCTTGATGTCTTCCAGCTTCATATCATAGGCAGACAGAACATCCAGGGCGTTGAAGTACACGCCGGAGCCGGAAGCGCCGACGGAAACGTTCTTGCCCTTTAAGTCGGTGACGGACTTGATGTCGGGGTTCACGGCGACCAGCTGGACGGTCTCGATGTAGAGGGCACCAAGCACGGAGAAGTTGGTGACTTTGCCTTCCTTCTCAAACAGGTTGGTGCCGTCATAGGCATAGGCCATAACGTCGGACTGGCAGAAGGCAAGCTCGGCTTCCTTATCGGCCAGCTTGTTGACGTTGCCCTTGGAACCGGCGCCGACCAGTGCGTTGACTTTCACGCCGATGTTGTTGGTGGCGTGCTGGGCGATGACGGTACCGAACGCATAGTAGGTGCCGCTCTCACCGCCGGTGACGAAACGAAGTTCTTTGGTCCCTCCGCAGGCGGTCAGGCTGAAGATCATCAGGGCAGCCAGCAGGAATGCTAAGAGTTTCTTCATTGTGTTTTCTCCTTCCTTTTTTGCGCGGTCACAAAAACCAACCGAAAACAGCCGGACAACGCTCTCGTCAGTCGGATAATCATAAACGGCGCATGATGTTTGTATTATCATAGCAGATTTCCGCTTCCTTGTAAAGGGAGACCGGGAGAAAAAGACGCAGACGGTGCATGACTGCAGAAAAAACATTTTTTCTTTTCCGGATGACGCCGGCTTCTTTCTTATGTTATGATAAACAGACAGGAAACTGAAAAAAAGCTTGTCTGAGGAACGGAAGATGATTTTCGATACCCATACCCATTACGACGATCCGCGCTTTGATCCGGACCGGGAGGAACTGCTCTTAAGCCTGCCCGGGCTCGGGATCACCCGTCTGACGGCGGTGGCGGCGGATCTGAAAAGCTCGCATCAGGCGCTGGCCCTGGCGGAGCGTTTCCCTTTTTTCTGCGCTGCCGTCGGCGTTCATCCGGACAACGCGGATGAGCTGGAAAGGCTGGGCGAAGAGGAGGCTGCCCGGACCTTGAAAGAACTGGCCGCGCATCCGGCCTGCGTGGCCGTCGGCGAGATCGGGCTGGACTATCACGGCGAGGATCTCTATCCGGACAAGGTCCCGCGGCCGGTGCAGCAGAAGTGGTTCCGCTTTCAGCTGGAATTTATGAAGGAACGCGGCCTGCCCGGGATCATCCACAGCCGGGAGGCGGCGGCGGATACTTTAAAAATCATCCGCGAAGCGGGCGGAAAAGAGCTTTCTCTGGTTCACCACTGCTTCGGCTACGAGAAGGAAACGGCAAAGATCTTTCTGGACATGGGGCATTTTCTGGGGATCGGCGGCGTCGTCACATATAAGAATGGACGAAAGCTCAAAGAAGTGGTACAATATATGCCGCTCGAGAGGATCCTGCTGGAAACGGACTGCCCGTATCTTGCGCCGGAGCCTTGCCGGGGCAGCCGGAACGATTCCCGCCGACTCACGTTTGTCGTGCAGGAGATCTCCCGCTTGAAGGGGATCAGCCGGGAGGAAGTCGAGCGCGTCACCTATGACAATGCCATGAGATTTTACCGCCTGACGGAGGAAAACGCGTGAAGCCGTATCTGGCCGATGCCGCCAAAACCAAAGAGATCCTGGAACGCCACGGCTTTTTTGTCAAAAAAGGCTACGGCCAGAATTTCCTGATTGATCCGCGGATCCCGGAAGGGATCGTGCGGGCGGCCGGTCTGACGAAGGCGGATACGGTCTTTGAGATCGGGCCGGGCATCGGAACGCTGACGCAGTATCTCGCGGAAAGCGCCGGGCGGGTCATCGCGCTGGAACTGGACCGGAAGCTGGAGCCGGTATTGGCGGAAACGCTTTCGGGCCGGGACAACGTCACCCTGATCTGGGGAGACGTCATGAAGCAGGATCTGCCGCGGCTGTTTGCGGAAAACGGTGTGGACGGCCCGGTCAAGGTCGTCGCAAACCTGCCGTATTACATTACGACGCCGATCCTGATGCGGCTCTTTGCCTTTCCGGATCTGTTTTCGGATCTGACGCTGATGGTGCAGCGGGAGGTCGGGGAGCGCATGGCGGCGCCGCCCGGCGGCAAGGATTACGGGGCGCTGTCGGTGAGCGTGCAGTATTTTTCGGACCCGGTCCTGGCCCTTTCCGTTCCGCCGTCCGCGTTTCTGCCGCAGCCGAAGGTGTCCTCCGTCGTGGTGACGCTTTCCAAAAGAAAAGAAGCGCCTCCAGACTGCGCGGATGAAGAGTATTTCTTCTCCGTGGTCAAAGCCGCTTTCCTTCAGCGGCGCAAAACGATCGTCAACGCGCTCTCGTCCGCGCCGCAGCTCGGCGTAACCCGGGAAACGGTAACGGATGCGCTGCAGAGGATGGGACTGGATCCCATGATCCGCGGCGAAAGGCTGAGCCTGGATCAGTTTGCCGCACTCTCCGGCCTGCTGCGGGAGCAAAGGGCGGACGCTTCTTCCCGATAAGGAGTCACAGTGGATAAAGAAGAGAAAACAGTAGATGAAGAACTGCGGGACGCCGAAAGACGCGGCCGTCTCCGTTTTGTGATCCCGCTGGTGATCGTGATCCTTGTCCTGACGGGCGCGGCGATCTATGCATTTCAGATATTCCGCAGCGGCTTTTCGCGGGCGGATCTGGCCGCTTCCTGTGAAGTGGAAGAAAAAGGCGCGGCGCAGTACACGGCCTTCGGCGGAGGATTTCTGCGCTTCAGCCGGGACGGCGTCAGTCTGCTGGGAACGGACGGCCGGGAAAAATGGAACGCTTCCTACAGCATGAACGATCCGCATCTGGTGACCCAGGGCGATTACGGCGCCATCGGCGATCTGGCCGGACGGCGTGTCATCGTCTTTTCCAAGAACGGGCTGAGCGGCAATTATACGACGACGCTGCCGATCCTGACGTTTGCCGTTTCCGGCAAGGGTCTGACCGCGGTGGCGCTGGACGATGGCCTCACCAGCCGGATCCAGCTTTATGAAGCCTCCGGCAGCCGGCTGGATATTGAGATGAGCTTTGAAATGTCCATGAGCGGCTATCCGCTGGCCATGGCGCTGTCTCCGGACGGAAACGGCCTCGTGATCTCCTTCGTCAGTTCGAATACCGGGGCGCTGAACAGTCAGCTGACTTTCTACAATTTCTCGGTCGGCAAGAGCGAGCCGGACCGGATCATGGGCTTCTTTAAATATGACGGTCAGCTGCTGCCGCAGGTGAACTATCTCGGTGCCGGCCGTGTCGTCGCCGTCGGAGATTCCAGCCTGGAATTTTTCTCGCTGGCGCAGGAAAACAAGCCGGTGCTGCTGGAGAGCGTGGAGCTGCCTTCCACGATCTCGGTCTATGAATCCGCTCAGGGACACGCGGCCTTCCTGTATTCGGATCCTTCGACCGGAAAAATGAGTCTCAGGGTCTACAATTCGGACGGAGGACTTTGCTTTGACCGCGAGACCGAAGGCGGATTCCGCTCCGTCAGTCTGGAGAAAAACGGGGTCCTGTTCCTGAGTGATACGGGGCTCACCTACTGGAATTACAGCGGCAAGGTGCGCTACAGCGGCAAGCTGTCCCGGACGGGCGAGGTCATGTTCATGAGCAATGCCCGGACGATCCTGCAGTTCGACGGCAGCCATATCTATAAATACCGCCTGAAATAGGACAAGAGGAGGAGAGGCATGCGCCTGAGCACAAAACTCGTGCTGGTCACGCTGGGACTGGTGATCGTCCCGCTTGTTTTGCTGACGGCGTCTCTGCTTCTGCTGCGTGTCTACCGTCCCCGCGCCCTGCGGACCGACTACGGACAGGAAGACACCAATATCATGAATATCAATGTGATCCGCCGTTTCGACGCGCTGATGAACCAGCTGCGTCAGGAGATCACGGAGCGTGAGCCGGAAACGCTGCTGGATCCGCAGCAGCTGTCCGAACTGAACGAGGTCTTTCTGAAGGATAAAGCCTATCTTCTGGGCTATCTGGAGGAATGTTATTTCAACGGCGATGCCGCCGGAGACAACGAAGAAATCCTGGGCTATATTCAGGGCCAGGAGGCTTTCGAAGACAGGGACAAGCTTTATTTTGCGGGGCTGTCCCACCCGTATCTGATCGGCTGTCAGCGTTTTGTGAGCGGAGGACGGCAGGCCAGTCTCTATCTGGTCTGCGACGTTTCGGGCTCCCTGCCTTCCGTAACGCGCATTATTTTTCTGGTCACGATCAGTGTGCTGGCGCTGGCGGGCGGCAGCATCGTGATGCTCGGCTGGCTGCGCCTTAAATTCGCGAAGCCCATGAAGCAGCTGCAGACCGCGGCCCGCTCCATCGCGGAAGGCAACCTGGATTTCGAACTGGTCCCGGAATCGGACGACGAGTTCGGGGAACTGATGGGGACCTTCGAAGAAATGCGGCAGCGGCTGAAGATGAATGCGGAGGAGCGTCTTCGCTACGAGCAGGACAGCAAGATCCTGGTCAGCAATATCTCCCACGATCTGAAGACGCCTATCACGGCGATCAAAGGCTATGTGGAAGGGATCCGGGACGGGGTGGCTTCGTCTCCGGAAAAACAGCGGAAATATTTGACGACGATCTACAATAAAGCCGACGATATGGATAAGCTCGTGGATCAGCTGGCGTTTTATTCACTGGTGGATACCGACCGGGTGCCGTATCATTTCACCAAGATCCCGGTGCGGGCCTACTTTGACGACTGCCGCGATGAACTGACCCCGGAACTGGAAGCGCAGGAATTCGACCTGATCTACGAGAATACGGTGGACAAGGACGTTCTGATCGTCGGAGATCCCGAACAGCTCCACCGTGTCATCAGCAATATCGTTTCGAATTCCGTAAAATACCGGAATCGGAACGCCGCCCGGGGACAGATCCGGCTGTCCGTCCGGCAGGAGCGGGAGATGATCCTGCTGGAGATGGAGGACAACGGGATCGGGATCGACCGGAAAGATCTGCCGTATATCTTTGACCGCTTCTACCGCTCGGATCTTTCCCGCAGCGCGGCGACGGGCGGCAACGGCATCGGTCTGTCGATCGTGAAAAAGATCGTGGAGGATCACAGCGGCCGGATCTGGGCGGAAAGCAGCCCCGGCAAGGGTACGAAGCTGACTATCGAGCTTCGGGTATGGGAGGAAAACGGGCATGAGTAAAATACTGATCGTTGAAGATGATATCAGTATCGCGGAACTGGAGAAAGACTATCTGGAACTGAGCAGTTTCGAGGTGCAGATCGCCGGGGACGGCGAAACGGGCTGGGAACTCGCGCGGCAGGGCGGATTCGACCTGTATATCCTGGACGTGATGCTGCCCGGCCTGGACGGCTTTGAGCTGTGCAGCCGGATCCGCGGGGCGCAGGACGTCCCGATCCTGCTGGTGACGGCGAAAAAGGACGATATCGACAAGATCCGCGGCCTGGGGCTCGGCGCGGACGACTATATTACCAAGCCTTTCAGTCCCGGCGAACTGCTTGCCCGGGTCAAGGCGCATCTGGGCCGCTACGACCGCCTGACCGGCGTACAGGGAACGAAAAACGAGATCATCGAGATCCGCGGTCTGAAGATCGACCGGACGGCCCGGCAGGTCTGGGTCAACGGAGAGGAAGTGAATCTGACCGGCCGGGAATACGAACTGCTCGTTTTCCTGGCCATGAATCCGAACCGGGTCTTTTCCAAACAGGAACTGTTCCGGAATATCTGGGGCATGGAGTCCATGGGAGACGTGGCGACAGTCACGGTACATATCAAAAAGATCCGGGAGAAGATCGAACTGAACATCTCCCGGCCGCAGTATATCGAAACGATCTGGGGCGTCGGTTATCGCTTCCGGATGTAGGGGAAAGGAACTGTCATGAAAAAAGAAACAGGAAACGTTGTTCTGCTGACGGAAGCCAAAGTCAAAAAGATCGCCCGCTGGGAGGACAGCTTTCAGAAGATCGTCGGCAAGTCGGCGGCAGGCGCTCCGGTGGCCGCCAAAAAACTGGTTGAGCTGCAGCCGGAAGACCTTCTGGCGGTCATCGAAAAGATGAAAACGGCCGGGGAAGGCGCGCTGGAAGAAGAATGGGCCGGCCCGCTGGTCGATCTGGCCCCGCTGCTGTTCCAGACGGACCGTTCGGTCTGGAGGGACCGCCCCGTGGAAGGCTATCACGGCCTGCCCTGTGAGGCGGACCGCTGCCTGACGGTCTTTGAGAAGCTGCTGGCCGCGATCGCCGTCGGAGATCCGGATCCGGCACCGTTTGAGCGGGAACTGAAAGCGATCATTGCCGAGCGGGGCAAGGCCGTGCCGCTCAGAAGCTTTGAGGATCCGGTGAAGGAAAACTATATCCTTTATTATGCGGACAGCGAAAAACTGCAGCAGGCCAGCGAAGGCGAAGTCCTTCTGTACGTCCTTTTTACAGATGAGCTCTGTGCCAGGAAAAATATCACCGCCATGAACGCGAAAGCCTATGCGTGTTACGGCGGCAACCGCGCGTATGCCTGCAGCTGGACGAAATCGCGGGATCTTCTGCTGGAACTGATGACTCTGGATGAATCGCCCGCCTATGCCAATTCGCTGGGCTATATCTATTTCTACGGACGGACCAACGGCGGAAAGCCGGAATACGCAAAGGCGTTCTACTATTTCAGCATCGGGGCGGCCGGCGGCATGTACGAATCCCGCTACAAGATCGCGGATATGTTCCGCGGCGGATACGGCGTTCCGAAAAACCACTGGATCTGCGCGAAGCTGATCAACGAGCTGTACGCGGATACGCTGCATTACCTGCTGGATGAGACGTATGACAGCAAATTTGCGGATATCGCCCTGCGGCTGGGAGACCTGCACCGGGACGGGATCGGCATGCCGGTCAACCAGAGAGCGGCGCTGTACTTCTATCTGCAGGCCCGTTTCGCCATCCGGAAGCGGCGCTCTGTCGTCCGCTGTTACGGAGACGAGCAGGTGGAACAGACGGTCGGGAAGGCGCTGGAAGCTCTGATCCGGCAGACCGGCCCCGAAAAGCCCCCGACGTCCCTGAAGGATCATTCTCCCCGGCTGATCACCTCTCTGATCCCGCTGCGGAAGGATGATTATTTCGAGATGAAATTCCGTCAGACGGAAAAAGGGCCGCTGTCGGTCACGGTCGTCCGCAAAGACGGAAGCGACGCCAGATATAACCGTCCGATGCTGCTGACCCTGCCGGATGCACTTTACTGCGGCCAGACGGACAAGCTGCAGTTCACGCTCGAAAATGCGCAGATCCATCTGAAAGAACCGGAAAACCCGGACAAGAAAACGGTGACGATCCGTTTTGACAGGATCGAAGACGACAGACTTCTGCTGGACGGAGAGGAAACCGCCCGGATCTCGGGAGACTGGACTCTGAAAGTCCCAAAGGAGAAGGCGTAAATGGACGGCCGTTCGGAAGGGAAAAAAAGAGGCCCGTTCCGCTTTCTGCTGCCGGTGCTGGCCGCTGTCGCGGCCGTGGTGCTGATAAGCGGCGCGATCGTCTCTGCCTCGCAGGGCAGGGGCTTTGATCCCTTCGGCCTTTTCCGGAAAAGTACAAGAGACAGCGCGGAGCTGACGCTGCCGGGCTCACCGCTCATTTTCGGAACCGTGGGAACGGCAGCCGGGGAAACGCCGCAGACGGAGAAGACGACGGCGGAACCGACGACCGAGTCCGAAGCTGCCACGACTGCCGGGCCTGTGACGGAACCTCCTACGGAGCCTTTGACGGAACCTCCTACGGAGCCTTTGACGGAATCTCCGACGGAGCCGCCGACCGAAGCTCCCACAGAACCACCTACAGAACCGCCGATACAGCCGCCGACCGAACCGCCGACACAGCCTCCGACGGACCCTCCCACAGAGCCTCCGACGGAACCGCCGACAGAACCGCCGACAGAACCGCCGACACAGCCGCCAACCGAGCCGCCTACGGAACCTCCTACCGAACCGGTGCCGCAGCTCCCGGCCGATCTGGCCAAGCATCTGGCCAATGCGGGCATGCGCGAAGCGGATCTTGTCGGCACCCAGCTGGTCGTCGTTCAGGCCATCGAGAAACCGGATTGCCTGATCTATGCGTATGAGAAGGTAAACGGTGTCTGGACAGCCAAAACGGAGATCGCGGGCGTGCCGGGCAAGACCGGCAAGAACGGCGTGACGCCGAACTCCGGCTGGTGGTCCTGGTATACTCCCGCGGGCTACTTCGGCCTGGGACCGGCCATGGGCGCGGCGGAATATGAAGAGACCGGCCTGGATTACCGCCAGATTAAGCAGGGCGACTACTGGGTCGAGGACCGGAGCTCTAAATATTACAACAAGTTTTATCAGGAATCCTGGAACGATCGGGACTGGTACGGGGCGGAAGACCTCTACGATCTGCTGTTCGTATACTATTACTGTATCGTGATCCAGTACAACATGGATCCGATCAGTACGGAACTGGACTGCGCGATCTTCTTCCACGTCAAGAAGGATTCGGAAGAGGGCTCCGGCGGCTGCGTGACGGCGCCCGAGTGGGTCCTCCAGTATATGTTCCGCTGGCTGGATAAAAACGAAAATCCGCACATCCTGATCTATTAAATTCAACGGCCTGTGAAAACAAGATGCTTTCACAGGCCGCTGGTCTGTCGCGGGAAAGTCCGACAGAAATCATATGTAGAACCCGTCATAGGTATAGCTGACGGTGGTGTTTCCGCCGTCCCTTGAGATCTGGCTTAACTACTATTCCCAACTAATATCCGGATCATAATATCCAATCCAATATCTGGAACCGGCCGGAGGAGGTGATGTAGCATTGTTGTAAACTATCCATAACAACTGTTTCTCAATATTGTAGGCAATTGCCAGATTATAATCAATTTCATAATACTGATAATTACCCATTTCGTACTGTAAGACCTCTTTTTGATCTTTGTTCAACAAATCCATAATCCTGTAGAATTCTATTTCGTTGGCAGTATACTGTGCCATAAATAAATTAGGTTTCCAAGGACCCGCGAAAAGAGTTTTTCTGTATCCTGCGTCAACTACGACCAAATCGTTGAGTGCTTCATCAGGGACATCTAACTCCTTCATTATTTTACGGAAGTCTTCACCTCCCCGAACATACTTCCAGATCCATTGATTGTCGTGTAATCTGATACCTGAATGTGAAATAATAAATCCCATAGTCGGTGCAAGGATCAAATCTAATGTGCAATAGTATACTACTATCACAAGCATCCAGACGAGAAGCTTTTTCTTTTTACTCCGGATATCCTGTCCCTTTTTCTTTTTAAACAGTAACCTGCACCATAACCAAATTACAACGATTATAAGAACAGATAAAACCGGCTTATGCATTTATATTACCCTCTTTATTTCCATAATCTTCGTATAGTATTGACTGCTTTTTCATAAATATCAGAATCTTTTGTCATGCAAAGTGAAACACTTGCAGGAAGAGGCAAGCCGGCCAGATAGGCGTATTCCTGCGTACTGGTCAGATTGCCGCCCAAATCATAGCTATACGTGATCGTCTTGTTCAGATAGGCGTTGTCTTCCCGCTCAAGCTGGTTCAGGCTGTCGTAGGTATATGTAACTTTCAAGCTGTTATCGATTTTTCTTTTTACTTCCAGTCAAGAAAACAAATACTATACAAACTATAAGCTCTGATAAATATATAATCCCCCACCAAAACCCAGTTGCTAAACCTAGAATAACCCCTTGAAAAATGTACAGAGAAGCGGAAATGAACGCATATAATGTCCCTCTGTGAACCTTTCTATTATCTCTAATAACTATAGGTACAAGCAGTAAAAAAACAATTCCAAGTTCTAATAAGTAATAATAGTTTTTACTTTGACCTGAAACACTATTCATAACACACCATCGCCACTCTATCACAAAATGAACACCCAAGAAAAAATAGGAAGCACCAATTATAAATGTTTTTTCTTTTAAGTGCGGTGTATTGCTTTCACTAACAAATTCATCATAATTTCTTTTTGACATTTTCTAATACTCACTTCCTAAGATGATCTTTTTGTACTTATTATTAACTGTATTAGAAAACAATCCCGCCCCAATTGTTCGTAATCCGCTTTCAACAGCCTTTTTCTTACAGGCAGTTATTTTTGCAGTATACATTGCCACCTTTTTAGCGGAAGTAGAGTTGTTTAGCACATCTTTTGACACTTCTGTTATCCCTATTAGTTTTTTTCCATCTGCGCCTTTTCCCCCAATAGCCCCAGATACACCACCAATAGTCGTTGCTATTGCGAGATCTACAACATCTGGAGTTTCATCTTCCAATGCACAGTTTGCAAGGTATGTTGCTCCCCCAATAGCTGCATTCACAGCAATAGAGGTGCCAAAACCGATTCCAGTGGCAGCTAAACCGCCGCTTAGTGCAGCTGCGCCATAATCAACAACTGAAGATGTTGGTACCAGTGATTCAATAAATGATTTACCCTCTGTGAGGTTTTGTGTAACATCAGCCACATATTGAGTGACAACCCCGACTATTGCACCAACAAGGATATGCCACCATTCACCTATATCATCGGCACGACAGGTAGGGTTGTTGCCGCAATATATAAACATGTTTGTGCTACTTATATCCTGCCCAGTACTCACAAATACATCCGCATTGATAAATCTTCCCGTCTGCGGATCGTAGTAGCGGCTGTTGAGGTAGTACAGGCTGGTCTCTGCATCGTAGCGATAACCGCGGTAGAGGTATGGATTCTTGGCGATCAGATTCGTGCCTTCCGTGTTTCCTGCCACATTGGTCGCTGTCACCTTGCCCCAGGCATCATATACATAGCTGACCAGCAGCGTTCCGGCGGTATTACGGATGCCGGTGATATCTCCTTGCAGGTTCTTGGTGTAGAGGTACAGAGTGCTGTTCAGGCGGAAGACGACCGGTGCGCCGCTTTCATCGTAATAATACCAGATGGTGTCGGAACCGGTCGTCTCTTTAATGACCTTAGTTCCATCCAGCGTGTAGCTGGTCGTGACTCCGTTCACCGTCTTGCTGATCCGGATCCCGTCATTGTTGTAGGCGTAGCTGATGGTATTCGTGCCGTTGCTCGCACTGGCTAAGCGTCTTCCCTGCGTCCAGGTGAAACTGTAGCCGTTGTAATACGTCAGCGGGTTGCCGATCTGGTCATAAGTGATCGTTGTTCCATTGTATTTCGTCAGCTTGTCTTTCCAGTTACTGTCTTCATAAGTATAGCTGTTGATGACGGTCGGCGTTCCGGAAACCGTCGCTCCGGTCTGGTAAGCATATTCCTTCACGCTGGTCAGGTTCCCGCCCAGGTCGTAGCTGTAGGTGATCGTTTTGTTCAGGTAGACGTTGTTTTCCCTGGTCAGCTGGTTCAGGCTGTCGTAATAATATTTGACTTTCAAGGTGCTGCCCTCGGAGATCGTTTCAATGTTTCCGAGAGAATCGTAGGTGTAGTTGTAAGTAATGCTGCTGACAGTGCTGCCACCGTTATTCTTGACGGTCTGGGTTATGGAAGCCGGAACAACACTGGTGCTGTTCGAAGCTGTCCCCGGTCGGAAGGTATAGCTGCTGGTGACACTGGCACCGGCGTTCAGCTTAGTGGTTTTCGTGGCCCGGTAGAAGCCGTTGTAAGTATAACTGATGGTCGCGTTTCCGCCGTCTCTTGAGATCTGGCTTAAGATCCGCTCGCCCGTGCCACTGTAATTGGCGTAGGTATACGTGTCGTGGATCCCGGTCGGGTTCGCCGCGTTGTAGAAGGTCTGACCCGTTAGCTCGCCGGTGGTGCTGCTGTACTCGTAAACAAAGCTTTCTCCGTTGCTGCCGGAAACCGCAAGCAGCTTTCCGCTCTGGTCGTATTCGTAGCGCCAGGAGATGTTGTTGATCAGATCCTCCTCCAGTCCGATCCTTCCGTCCGAGCCGTAATAGTAACGGTACCCTACGGTTCCATTATAGCTCATGGCAATGATTCTGCCAAGCGAATCGTAGGTCGGTTCCGAATACTGACCGTTGCCGTATGTCGTGCATGTCAGCTCGCCGTTGTTCGCTGCGTAAGTGTAAGAAGCAAGGCTTTGCGTGCCGACCTTGACAGCGGTCTGCGTGCCGAAGGTGTTGTAAGTCAGGTTGTAAACAACATTTCCGGAAGAGGAAGTCGTTGTGTTGTGGGTCAGCGAGACCAGGCGCGTGTTGGTATAACCGTACTGCACCTTGCTGGATGCGGTCTGCACCTGCGTCAGCTGATCGTTGTTTGTGTTGTAGGTGTAGCTGGTCGTATCATTGTTCGCGTTGGTGGAGCTGTTCAGAAGTCCCCTGTTCTGGTTGTAAGAGAAGCTTGTGATATTCCCGAAGGGATCCGTCACACTGCTCACATAGCTGCCGCTGTAAGCCGTCGTGCCGCTGCTCATAGTCTGGCCGCCCGCAGTGGTGCTGACGGACGTCGCGTTTCCGTTCGTATCATAATTATAGGTCAGGACTTTCCCGCTGGCATCGGTGACCGTCAGCAGTCTGCGGTTGCTGCTGTTGTAGCTGTAATTCGTACTGGTTCCGTCAGGGAAAGTCACCTTTTTGATCTCCGGCCGGCCGCTCCACTGGTATTCATACGTGGTTTCCAGCCCGTCCGGATCGGTCCGTTTGATGATCCGCCCCTGATCGTCGTAGTCCAGCCGGTCTCCGAAGCGCTCCCGGAAAAGCTCGGCATCGTCGAAAACCACAGGGTTCTTTTGGTTGTTATAGATCAGGGCATACTGGATGCTGACGTAAGGGCAGGGAGCTACTGCCGAACCGGATAAGTACTGCCAGTTCGGCGTTTTGGCTTCGAAGTTAAAGACGCTTTCTTCATACGTGTTGTCGGCCTTGATGAAGCGGATCCGCACCGCAAAATCCCGGTTGTCATTTTTGAAGAGACCGATTCTCGGGACAGATTCCGCTTTCGCCCAGGCGCCGAAGACGTAGTTGTCGCCGGCCTGACCGTTCCCGACCGGTACCACCTGGTAGATCCCCTTGTTGACCGTCGCTTCGCCGTTTAAACCGTAGCCGTTTCCGTTATGACCGGTGGTGACGCCGTCGCCGGTGGAGGAAGAAATGACCGTCCATTTGCTGGGTGTTACGGTTCCGGCCGCATCCTTAAAGTGGCCGTTTTCCAGCATGTTGTAGGACTCGGAGACCGCGCCTTCCACCAGCTGAATACAGTCAATATAGCATGTTCCCGGATTCGTCATGGTAAATCCGTAATCCAGCTTTTCCTGACCGATGTTCTCCGGAATGGTGCAGGTTAATGAGAAGCGGGTCCAGCCACTCTGATAAGGCAGATACCGTCCGTATATAGCGACCCAGTGATTCGTCGTATCCTTATACCAGAAGATGGGGCGAAAACCTTTGGTGCCGACAGATGAATAGTTCTCCAGATATACATATCCGGAAACCGTATAGGTCTTCCCGGCCATACCCGGAACTGTCTGCTCCTGATACACCCCGTAGTACTTATTGCTGTCGTTGTTGACGATTTTCAGGCTTTTTGTTCCCTCTTTAACAGTAGAAGTGTCCACTGTCAAAGATCCGCTGCCGCTGGAATAAGAAATCCATTGACTGTAAGTCCCGGTTTCAAAGCTGTGATTTAAGGCCAGGTTCCGCACACTCCCCCGCATCTTCGACAGGTATAGCAGGGAGTGTTTTAAGTTATCGTCGGTTTCTCCATAGCCGCCGTAGACCGCGTGGCCTTCCCCGTCTCTTGTCGCTACCGTATGGCCGCTGTTGTCGAAAAGCATAGTCTCGCTGCGACCCTGGCGGTCGGTGACGGTCGTTTCTCCTTCTGAATACGTCCACGTGAGGCGCTGGCCTTCACTGTTATTCGCCCCGAATTCGAGAAGCTGCTTGACACGGTACGGCGCATGGGTATCGTATGTGATGCCGATGCTTCTTCCATCTACGTCAGTGACTTTCGTCAGCATGTAGGTGCCGTCAGTAAGGGTATAGGTCAGAGTAACCGTCAGGCCGTCCGGGCGGGTAATGGTCGTGAGGTTCCCGTTCGTATAGGCATAGCCGGTTGTCCGTCCGGCCGGATCGGTGATCCCGGTCAGATACCCGCTGCCGTTATAGCTTAACGTTACTTCGCGGCCTGCCCCGTCCGTGACCTTCGTCAGACGCCCGTTCGTGTAAGTTAGGGTCTGTGTTTTGCTGTTGGTGATATCCGAAAGCTGCGTCAGATAGCCGTTCGTGTTGAAATAATACTGGATGGTCCCGCCGTCGTCCAGCGTATAGCCTGTTGAAGTCTTTGTCAGGACCGTGGTTGATTCAAACTCTTTTTCATATGTGGAACCGACGGCGCCGGCCGTGCCGCTCTTTAAGGAGAAGTAGTGGACCGTTCCGTCCGCGTCCGTCAGCTGGTACGGATAGCCGTTCACCGAACAGCTTTCGATGCGCAGGGACAGGTTCAGCCGCATGCCGTTCCCAAAGTACATGCCGCTGCCGACCAGCGCGGAGGTTCCCCTTCGGCTGTGGTTATAAACGTGGGAAATACTGATAGGCAGATACGCCCCGCTCATATCCAGATCGGAGTAGGTATAGACCAGGTTTCCGTTGAAGTCGCCTACATGGATGGCCCCCATGGTCCCGGAACCGGAACTGTGATAGGTGAGATAGCTTTCCAGCCCCTCCTGGTTTAGGTAGGTCAGCGTGAAGATGGGGCTGTTTTCGTTGATATACTGCGAGTTGGTCGCGGTCGTCAGCTGCACGTAGCGGACTGTCGTCGGCGATTCGTTTTCGGAAGCGATTACCATCCCGTAATTTGTGCCGTCGTTGTACCAAGTCTTGACCGCCCGGGTGATATCCCATGTGATGCGGGGCTTGATATTGGCAGCTTCATCCGGTTCGACGGACTGGGTATCGATGACGTAATCGCCCATGTAGTTGGCCAGGTTCCCCCAGTTGAGAGCCGATATGGCAACCTCTGAGGTCAAGGGGAACATGTTCATGACCACGGTGCCGCCGTGGGACGAAGCCAGCTGACTGTAGGAGCGCACCTTGAAGCTGACGGCGGCCTGGATGATCATGTCCGACTCGCCTATCACCGGCAGGTTTTGAATCTTGTAGGCCCCGCGAACGTTTTCCATGCTGCTCTGTCGGCCGATATACATGCTGCCGTAGCCGTACAGATTGGCAGTCGGATCGACGGAGGCAAGCGTCGCGTTTTGCATCGTATAATAGCCGCTGTAGGCGAGAGCAATGGAAGGATCGATGGCGACGGGATAGACACGTTCTTCCGAAAGCAGCCAGTCCTGATCCGGAAGCAGGCGGACCAGATAGGTTCCGGGTTCTTCGGTTTCACTTAAGATAAGCGTAAGAGCACTGCTGACTTCGCCCGCCTCGTCCGTCATGTACGGAGCGGAGATGGTGTATTCTTCCTCCCCGGAAGCGTTCAGGATTCGGATCGTTTTTCATCTGCCTGTTCGGCGCTGAAGTTTTCCAGATGCAGGCGGAAGCTAAAGCCCTCCGGGTTGGCGGCTGCCGTTTCCGGAGAAAGCAGCACCAGGTTTTCTTTTAGATCATGACCGATCAAGCCGTATTCCAGGTTCAGGCCGGAAAGGATGCCCTCATAGGTTAGAAGGCCGCTTAACGCTTTTGTGGCCAGCTTTTCCTTGCCTTTTTCAATATGGGATGGTTCATAGGAAACCGTGGGTGAGGCATTAAAATCTTCACTGATAAGTCCCCACTCCAGGACCCCGTCATCTAAGTCATAACGCAGCAGACGGCCCTCTGCCGGATCTCCGAAGAAAGTCGTCTGTCTGGAAACGCTTTTCTGTATGTAATTCGTCTTACCGTCTGCTTCTGCGGGACGCAGCGTGTTGTCGATCTCCACCAGCTGACCGGAGGCATCCGCTTCATGGATCGGATAGCCGTATACCACCGCAGCCCGGCTTCCGTCAGTCAGACGGAAATGCTTCGCGCCGATCTCACGCTTTTCGGGAAGCTCATCTACGATCGTATCGTCATTCAGTTCGATCGGGGTATCGTTAAAAACATGGATATCCCGGTCTGTACCTGTCAGCGATGTTAAAGCAGGGAGAAGAGATTCAGGAGATTCCGCCTCTGGTTCCATGCGGAAGATTTCTTCTGCTTCATCGGTCGGCTCCGGAATATCCTCTGCATGGGCGGCAGGGGTGAGCAGGTTTAAACATAAAATTACGCAAAGAAGAAGGGCAATCCATTTCCTAAAAGAAATCTTAAACATATGAACTCCTCTTTGAAATACATTTTTCGTTTCTTTGTTATAAAGATAGCATAAGCAGTTCTCCGTGTCAAGAAAAAACTTTCTTTGTAAAAAAGAAAGTTTTTTCTTGACACATAGAGTGATTTTTGTTATTCTTACATCAGATGGTAAGGCTATGGAAGAATTTGAAGGTATAAATTTTAAACGAGGATTTCTGCAGCTGATTATTCTCGCCCTTGTAAAGGAGGAGGATATGTACGGCCTGCAGATTATAGAGGAGGCAGCTCGACGCAGTCAGGGTTTGTTTCAGACACAGATAGGTTCCCTGTATCCGGTCCTTTATAAGCTTTGGAAGAATGGGTACATTGCTCCCTATGAGGTGCCTTCCGATAAGTATATGAACCGGGTATATTACAGCATAACGGATAAAGGACGGGATTATCTTAGGTTGTTGACAAAACAGTTTAACGATGTCATGTACGGAATATCATTAGTTTTGAAGGGAAGCCAGACAGACAATGAATGACAGCAAGAAATATCTCAGGCAAGTTTGGCGATGCCTGCCGGGAAATAAAGAGCAAAAAAACTGGATCCTGGATCAGGTGCAGGCACAGATCAGGGATTGTCCGCCCGATATCACTTATTCGGAACTTGTTGATTCTATCGGGCAACCGGAGGCGGTAGCTGCCGCTCAGATCGAGTCTTTGCCCGCTCTGCAGGTGGCGCAGAGCATACGGCGGGACTTCTGGGTGAAGAGGATTGTAATAGCTTTTTTGACTATGGCTGTTATTACTTTAACTGTTGCAACAGTCATTGCGCTTATAGATGCCCACAAATCTGCACATGGAACAATAAGCCAGAAAGAAATTGTTATAGAAAAAAACATTACAGAGGAGGATACTGATAATGCCCCGTAAATCATTTGTTTCGATATTGATTGTTTTTGCTTTATTATTTTGCTGCTATGCTCCGGCTGAAGCAGCGGAACAAAACGGTGTTGTTATGAATGAGAATGTGATTCATAAATTGAAAGACGGATCACGTTTGGTAGAAAAACCATTGATCGTTTTATCCCGAACCACTTCTTATGTAACTGCTTCAAAAACATATGAATATGAGAACAGTGACGGTGTCGTAGAGTGGTCGGCTAAGATTACAGGCAGTTTCACTTACACCGGAACTACATCTTTTTGCACCTCATCAGCCTGTGTCACCACGGTCTACAGCGGAAACTGGCATGAAGCCGTAAACAATGCTTCTTATGCAGGGAATGCCGCGTTCGCAAGCGTGACCATGGAGCTGAAATTCCTCTTCATTGTAATTAAAACGCAGAACGTTTCGCTGACTCTGACCTGTGATGCAAACGGAAACCTGTCATAAATAATTGCTGTAACAATCGAAAAGAGCATCCGGACAGTTTCGGATGCTCCTTTTTATATGCTGCTCTCAGCCTGTATCACAGTTTCGCCAGCCAGACGTTATGGTAGCGGTGGTCGTGCGTGACCTCCGGCCCGAACCATTCGGGCGGCGTGAAGGCCATGGCCTCCTCGACGGTCGGGAACTCCACCTCGGCCATCCAGACGCCTTCGTGCTCGCCTTCAAAAACGTCGAGTTCGATGGTATAAGGCTCCAGCGGAATGCGGTAGCGGGTCTTCTCGATCGGGATCCCTTCGATCTTCTCCGCCAGCGTCAGAAAACTCTTTTTCGTGAGCGGCATGTTGTATTCTTCACGGGCCATCATCCCCTTGCCTTTGTAGGTGAGGGTATATTTTTTATCCTCCCGGCGGATGCGGACCGTGGGCCTGGCACAGAGATATCCCTGCCAGATATGGGTGTGCGGATAGTCTTCAAGATGATCCGGCAGCTGCGGGATCAGAAATTTCCTCTCGATCTCCATGGTCAAAAGCCCCTTTCCGTGATAAAATACACAGTGAAATTGTATAAATATCATAGCATTTCGGGCAAGGCACGTCAAGAAAAAGCAGGGCCGCCGGACGGAAGGAAACGGAAGGAATGAAAGAATCGGAACGCATAGAAAAGATCCTGGAGCGGCTGGATGCGCGGTACGGGACCGAAACACGGACCTATCTGGAGCACGAAAATGCCTGGCAGCTGCTGTTTGCCACCATTTTGAGCGCGCAGTGCACGGACGCGCGCGTCAATCTGGTCACAAAGGAGCTGTACCGCAAGTATGACAGCCTGGAAAAATTCGCGGCGGCGGATATCAAAGAGCTGGAGCAGGATATCTTTTCGACCGGCTTTTACCATAATAAGGCGAAAAACATTATTGCCTGCGCGCAGGCGCTGCTGGAGCGTCACGGCGGCGAGGTGCCGCGGGACATCGAAAGTCTGACGGCGCTGCCCGGCGTCGGCCGCAAGACCGCTAATGTGGTGCGGGGCAATATCTACGGGATCCCGAGCATCGTGGTGGATACGCATGTGGGGCGGATCGCGAGGCATCTGGGCCTGACCGAAAACACGGACCCCGTCAAGGTAGAATATGACCTGATGGAGAAGATCCCCGAGGATCACTGGATCCTGATCAATCTGGATCTGATCAGCTTGGGGCGTACGCTCTGCCCGGCCCGGAAGCCCCGCTGCGGGGAATGCTTCCTGCGGGACCTTTGCCCGCACGGAGGGGCCAGCTCTTCGTCAGTGTAGGGACTTCCTCTATTCGCCCTCATCCGCCTTCGCTGCGCTCAGGCACCTTCCCCCGCGTCCGGGGGAAGACAGGGGTGTCCTCACGTCGCCCTCATTCGCCTTCGCTGCGCTCAGGCACCTTCCCCCGCGTCCGGGGGAAGGCAGGAATTCCGCGTCCGGAGGAAGGAAAGAAAAAAGAGTAGCAATCTTTCTCAGATAGACGTATAATATTATTTCAGCCACCGAAAAGGCGGCACCCAAAGGAGACAGACATGTTTGATTTCAACAATAAAAAGAACCGCAAGATCTTTATCTGGGTCATCGTGGTGATCCTGATCCTTGCGATGGTGATCCCGACCGCCTATTCCCTGATCGCCGCGCTGATGAGCTGAGGGACGGCCGTGGCACTCAACATCGTCCTGCTGGAGCCGGAGATCCCGGCGAACACCGGCAACATCGGCCGCAGCTGCGTCTCGACGGGAGCGAAGCTGCATCTGATCAAGCCGCTCGGCTTTTCGCTGGAAGAAAAGCAGTTAAGACGGGCCGGTCTCGATTACTGGCCGCAGCTGGACTGGGCGCTGTACGAGGATTTTGACGACTTTCTGGCGATGAATCCGGACGGTCACAAATATTTCCTGACGACCAAGGCGCACCGGCGCTACACGGACGCGGCCTTCCGGGACGGAGACTATCTGATCTTCGGCAAGGAAACGGCGGGCCTGCCGGAGGAGCTGCTGGTGGAACACGAAGCGGACTGCCTGCGCATCCCCATGGTGAAGGACAACCGCTCCCTGAATCTTTCCAATTCGGCGGCGATCGTGCTCTACGAAGCCCTGCGCCAGCTGGACTTTGCGGGGCTGGAAAGCGAAGGAGCGCTGCACCGGCTCTCCTGGAAAAAGCCGTGACCCGAAAAACATTTACGGAACTTTCGTGCAACTTTTTTGAAAGCTGTCCGGTATTATTGGCAGAAGCCCCAAGTGGGAACGGGAGGAAACGATCATGAAAAGAATTCTGGCCGGATTATTCGCGCTGACCCTGCTGCTTGCTGCCTGCGGGCAGGCCGGAAAGCAGACGGAAGTCCCCGCCGGTCCTGACGGGACCGAACAGGCTGCCGGAACAAAGGAACAAAAGGTCCTCGGTCTTTCCGCCCTGTCCGAATCGCAGCAGGCAGTCTATATGGATGCGGGGAATGCTTACAATACGCTGGTTCAATATGTGACCGGTCCCGCGAGCAGCGAACGGCTGAAAGAGTGCTTTGCCGGCATGAGGCAGACAACAATCACTGAGTGGATAAGCGACACCGACAGCGAGCTGCTGACGATCTATTTGTCCGATCCGGAGGATCCGGAATGCCTTGCGGAGCTCGCCTCACTCGGGCTTGGGACAAAATACAAAGTCGAAAAAGGTGTCGGAACGAGAATGTATCTGGGGCAGTGTGCTGAGGAGATCAAAGAAAAGCTGGCGGCCCTCAAGGCAAAGGAAACGCTCACGGAGGAGGAAAAGACGCTGATTCAGCGATATAATCCCAGAAATATACAAGTGTACTGGAGCATGGGGCAGGTGTGGATCGAAGTGAGCATCAAGACACCCTGGTACAGCACCGGGGAAAACTGGTCCGAGGCAGACATGTATCAGGATCTGGAGCGCTGTAAGGAGCTTTTCCGGGAGCTGATCGACGATAATGAGGTCGTCTGCTTCACCTACGGCGTCTGAAAGGACTGTCCGGCGCAGTTTCGGCAAATGATGAAATGTTTTTTATAAAAATGCTTGCATTTTTTGCGGTTCTTCGGTAAAATACCATAGCGTCCGCATCGGCGGGCTTTGAAGGAGGACACAATGAGCCAGGCAAAAGTTGACAAATATAAAGAGTACAAGAAGAACCGTAAGGAAGAGCTGGAAAAGGAAAAGAAAACCAAACAGCGCAACGCCCTGATCTGGAAGATCGTCGGCTGCGTGCTGGCAGTGGGTCTTTTGGTGGCTCTGGGCATTACGGCTTATAACGCGATCCGTGACCGGATCCAGGCCCGTCCGGATTATAACCGTGAAGAGATGATCCTGGAGGATATCGCCGGCGTTCTGGAGACAACGGCCGAACCGACAGAAGCTCCGACCACAGAAGCACCCGAAACGACGGCGGATACCGCTTCCGAGCCTGCGCCATCCGAGGCGGAGACTACGGCTGCCCCTGCGTCAAATTAGGGTCGTACATCCGCTTTTGAAACCGGGACGCAAGCCCCGGTTTTTGTTTTATCTAACCCCTGCCTTCCCCCGGACGCGGGGGAAGGTGCCCGAGCAAAGCGAGGGCGGATGAGGGCGACGTGAAGCATTCCCCTTGCCCTCCCCCGGAAGCGGGGGAGGGTGCCGCCGAAGGCGGCAGGAGGGGGCGGCTGGAAGCTTTCCCTCACGTCCGGGGGAGGGCAAGAATGAAGGAGATCATCATGGCAGACAAGAAAAAATTTGTGGAAGCGATCACTTCCCGCGAAGAGGATTTTGCACAGTGGTACACCGACGTCGTGACCAAGGCCGGCCTGGTAGCCTATTCCACCGTGAAGGGCTGTA
>JAFZRH010000006.1 GCA_017619975.1 Lachnospiraceae bacterium
CTCATGACCGAGCGGGACATCGTTGCCCTGTTTTTCGCGCGGGACGAGCGGGCGATCGCGGAATTTGACCGGTAGGACGCGGCTCGCGCCCATGCCCACGAACATTTCCACGAAATCGGAGCCGGCCAGCGAGAAGAACGGCACCTGCGCCTCGCCGGCAACCGCCTTGGCAAGCAGGGTCTTGCCGGTACCGGGCGGGCCGACCAGCAGAGCGCCTTTCGGCAGCTTCGCGCCGATCTCGGCATAGCGGCCGGGATTTTTCTGGAATTCCACGATCTCCACCAGGGATTCCTTGGCTTCGTCCTGCCCCGCGACGTCTGCGAAGCACACGCCAGTCTCCTTCTGCACGTACATCTTGGCGGTGCTCTTGGTCAGATTCCCCAGGATCCCGCCGCCGCTGCGCATGCTGAACATCCAGTAGAACATCACCGCCGCGAAGACCACGTACAGCACGATGGAGATCCAGTTGCTGGACGAGACCACCGTCCCGGAATATTTGATGCCGCGCTCGTTGATGATCTGAAGCGCCGCGTCCTTGTCCACGATCGCCGTGGTATAGACCTGCGTGCGGCCGTCTTCCTTCACCTCCGCGCTCACGCGGTTGTACATCTCGTTGAAAGTGACCTCCACGACTTCCTTCGTTTCAAGGATCTTGAGGAACTCATCGTAGCTCAGCGAGCCCGTCTGTCCGGCCAAAAGGCTGCGGGAGAAGAAAGAAAACAGGATAAGACCCAGCATCGAGACGATGAGGATCTTCAGAATGTTTTTATTCTTGTTGTCGTTGTTTTTATCGTTCTTTTTGTCGTTCATCGCTTTTTAAAGATCCTCTAAAGCTTTCACGGCCTGATCCATCACGGAGGCGATGTCCTCGTGGATCACGAGATCCGCGTAGTCGTCCGCCTGCGTGGAGGATTTGTTGATGACGACCAGCTTATTGCCGCGGAAATAGCGGACAAAGCCGGCCGCCGGATAGACGATCAGGGAGGTCCCGCCGATGATCAGAACGTCCGCCTTCGCGATAGCCTTCACGGCCCCGTCGATGACGTCCTCATCCAGCATCTCCTCGTATAAAACCACGTCCGGCTTCACCACGGCGCCGCACTTGGGACAGCGGGGCACACCCTCGGACTTCAGGATGAAATCCGCGCCGTAGAACGCATGGCAGCGGGTGCAGAAATTCCGGAGGACCGAGCCGTGCAGTTCAAAAACATTGGTACTGCCCGCCATCTGATGCAGACCGTCGATGTTCTGCGTCACGACGGCTTTGAGCTTCCCCATCTTTTCGAGCTTCGCCAGCGCGTAGTGGCAGGCGTTCGGCTTTGCCTCCGGATAGATCAGTTTGTCCTTGTAGAAGGCGAAGAAATCCCCCGGATCGCGCTCGAAAAAGCTGCGCGAGACCATCTCCTCCGGGCTCAGGTTCCGTTTGTATTTCTGGTTCCACAGGCCGTTCGCGCTGCGGAAGTCCGGAATGCCGGAGGCGGTGGAAACGCCGGCGCCGCCGAAGAAAACGACGTTGTTCGAGTTTCGCAGGATCTCAGTTAATTGTTGGACGGACATCGTGATACCTCATCAGTCAGCCTTCGGCTGACAGCTTCCCCAAAGGGGAAACCTCATCCACCACCGCCTTGCGGCGGCGGTCCCCCTGTCTCCGCTTCGCTCCGGTCGGCGCAAAGCAGGTGCCCACTGGGCACCTTGCGCCCCAAAGGGGAAGGCAGGGGTGACTTGCCGGAAAACTACAGCAGGCAGTTTCCGACTGTTCTCGGGAAGGGCAGGACGTCGCGGATGTTGCCGATGCCGGTCAGGTACATCACGCAGCGCTCGAAGCCCAGGCCGAAGCCCGCGTGGCGCGTCGTGCCGTATTTACGCAGATCCAGATAGAAGCTGTACTCCTCTTCTTTCATGCCCAGTTCTTTGATGCGGGCCAGCAGCTTGTCATAGTCTTCTTCTCTCTGGCTGCCGCCGATGATCTCGCCGATGCCGGGCACCAGGCAGTCCGCCGCCGCCACGGTCTTTCCGTCCGGGTTCTGCTTCATGTAAAACGCCTTGATGTCCTTCGGATAATCCGTTACGAAGACCGGCCTCTTAAAGATCTCCTCGGTCAGGAAGCGCTCGTGCTCGGTCTGCAGATCGCAGCCCCAGCTGACTTTATAGTCGAAGCGCTCATTGTGCTTTTCCAAAAGGGCGACCGCGTCGGTATAGCTGATGCGGCCGAAATCCGAATTCATCACATGGGTCAGCCGCTCGATCAGCCCCTTGTCCACGAAGCTGTTTAAGAAAGCCATCTCCTCCGGCGCGTTTTCCAGCACGGAGCGGATGATGTACTTCAGCATGCTCTCCGCCAGATCCATGTCGTCGTTTAAGTCCGCGAAGGCGATCTCCGGTTCGATCATCCAGAATTCCGCCGCGTGGCGCGTGGTATTGGAGTTTTCCGCCCGGAAGGTGGGACCGAAGGTGTAGATGTTGCGGAACGTCTGCGCAAAGGCTTCGCCGTGCAGCTGCCCGGTGACGGTCAGGAACGTCTTCTTGCCGAAGAAGTCCTTCGCGTAATCGAGGCTTCCGTCCTCAGCAAGCGGCAGATCCTGCTGGTCCAGGGTCGTGACCTGGAACATCGCGCCGGCGCCTTCCGCGTCGGAGCCGGTGACGAGCGGCGTATGCACGTAAACGAAGCCCCGTTCCTGGAAGAACTGATGGATCGCATAGGCGGCCAGGGAACGGATGCGGAAAGCCGCGGAGAAGAGGTTCGTGCGGGGTCTTAAGTGCGGGATCGTGCGCAGGAATTCCACGCTGTGGCGCTTGGGCTGCAGCGGATAATCCGGCGTCGAAGGACCTTCGACGCTGATGCCGAAAGCCTTCATCTCGAAGGGCTGCTTGGCTTCGGGCGTTAAAAGGATCTCTCCCTCCACGATCAGCGCCGCGCCGATGTTGACGTGCGAGATCTCCGCAAAGCCGGGCATGGAATCGTCATAGACGACCTGCAGGGATTCAAAGAAGGTCCCGTCATTCAGCATGATGAAACCGAAGGTCTTGGAATCCCGGCGGTTTCGGACCCAGCCGCCCACCGTGATCCTGCGTCCGGCATAGGCAGCCGGATCGCGGAATATCTTTTTCAGTTCGATCAGGTCCTTCATAAGCATTCCTCCAGATATTGATAGATTTCTTCCCGTCCTTCCTTGCTTAAAGCCGAATACGGGAAGATCTTCGACTCCGCGCAAAGCGCCAGCTCCGCCCGGATGAGCTTTTGCTGCGCCGCCCGCTGGGAGCGGTTGATCTTGTCCAGTTTGGTGGCGATCACCACCGGTTCCCGGCCGGATGCGCGGATCCAGTCCGCCATCTGCTTATCCGCCGCGCTCGGCGCGTGCCGGATATCGGCCAGCAGGAAGATCTGTTTTAAGGCTTTACTCGTGTTCAGATAACGCTCGATCATCTTCCCCCAGGCGGCTTTCTCCTTTTCGGAGACTTTGGCGAAGCCGTAGCCCGGCAGGTCCACGAAGTAAAACGCATCGTTGATATGATAGTAATTGATGGTCCGCGTCTTGCCCGGCTCCGCGCTCACGCGGGCTAAGGACTTGCGGTTCATCAGACCGTTGATGAGGGAGGATTTTCCCACGTTGGAGCGGCCGGCAAAGGCAAATTCCGGCTGTTCGTTTTCCGGCAGACGGCTGGTGATGCCGCAGACCGTCTCCAAAACGGCTGACTTGATGATCATAGGCTTACTGCAGCAAATTGTTGAGGCTGAAGCTGCGGCGCTTTTCGGGCTGCGCTTCTTCCCGGTAGGTCAGGATGGGCTCCGCGCCTTCCGTGATCACTTCCTC
>JAFZRH010000059.1 GCA_017619975.1 Lachnospiraceae bacterium
GATGGTCTCCAAAGTCTACCACAAAATAATCGTTATTTCAATCCACGCTCCCCACGCGGGGAGCGACGCGACAGCACGGATAATCTGACTTGTGTCCTGATCATTTCAATCCACGCTCCCCACGCGGGGAGCGACAACCTCGAATTAAACGTCGACCAGAATGATATGATTTCAATCCACGCTCCCCACGCGGGGAGCGACACGGACGCCACAAGCTATTATGAAAGTGTGAAGATTTCAATCCACGCTCCCCACGCGGGGAGCGACCGCAATATTTTGTATCGGGCAATACTGCAAGCCCTGTATGTAGTAATCATTCATTCCTGAAATGCGTTTAAACACTTCACGAGTTCCTGATTCAACCGTTTTTTCGTGCGAATCTCTCAGGAAAAACCTGTATGCTGCCGGTTCGCATCATACAATCATTGTATCCTTGGGATCATAGCTGTTTCCGGCGCCAAAGGTCTCAATCTTTGTCGCGTATCGCTCACCCAGATAATAGAACCGTAGACTATCCTTCTCTTTATCGATCAGTTTCAGCAACGTATTCTGCAACATTTTCGCCTGGGAAGCATCCAGCAGGCACTCAAAAACACTGTTCTGAACTCGCTGCCCATAATTCACACACTGCTTTGCGACCTTTCTCAGTCGCCCCTTCCCGGCCTTGTCTTCTGTATTTACATCATATGTGATCAGTACCAACATTGTACATTTACTTCCACAAAAATGGCGGATATGCATCCAAATCTCCCCGAATAAACCGGGAAAGCAATTGAGCCTGAATAAACGGAACCAGCCCCCACGGCAGTTTCTCACTCAGATATGGATGCGTAATAACATCCTGCTTTCTCTCCTGCCATGCTTGCAAAATGCGTTTCCTTCCGGAATCCGTTATGCTCACAGCTCCGTTCTCAGATTTTGTAAAATCTGCCGGCTGAATCACCTTGTTATTGATCAATGTCAGAACAAAACGATCCGCCATACACGGCCGAAGTTCCTCCATTAAGTCCAATGCGAGTGAGGTTCTTCCCGGACGATCACAGTGCAAAAAGCCCACATAACTATCCAGCCCAACAGATTCTGCTGCATTAACGCACATGCTGGTCAAAAGCATATAGACAAAGGATAGCAGCGCATTGCAGGGATCTTTGGGCGGCCGACGGTTTCTCTCTTTAAAGCAAAACGTTTCTTTATCGCGGAGAATCAACTGATCAAATACGCCAAAGTAAGCAGACGCCGCACTTCCCTCGATTCCTCTTAATGAATCCAAGTCTTCCGCCGTCTGAATCGCCGTCAGAGATTTTTTCAGTTCGTTAACTGTCGATTCCAGCCGACTCTCATCCACTCGCAGTGCGTGATCTCGCTTCGTTCGCTCTACGACCCATCTGGTATTGTAAACTTTCCCTGTCAACATCATGCGGGCAATCTCCGCACTCCATTTCGGATCATCTGCGATTCGGTACTGTTCTCGGCGCAGCAGAACATTTCCCCTGCTTTTCCCTTCGCTGCGAGCCAGAAACTTGCCGTACGGAGAACAGAAGCTCAGGCCAATTCCCATTTCTGCACATTTTCCCATCAGAGCCGGGCTGGCTCCCAAATAAGAGAAGGATACAATGCCTTCCAGCATGTGCAGCGGGAAGCGGGCGATTTCTTCAGAATCCTCTTTTATAACGATATTCTCACCATCCAAAGACAGAAATGCCGTTTCCCTTGTGATATACAGTGTGTTCAGGAGTTTTCGCATAACGCTCCTTTCACATACTCTTCTACGGAACGTCTACGCATGAGGGTTGGAATACAAACCTCCTTTAAAGAACAGGATTTGCACCAACTGCCGGTTTTGCTCTTTGGCGTATAACCCCGGGAATAGTATTCATGCATTTCCTTTACTGCCGCTGCGACCGACTCACGCAGGCTCTTCGAAAAAACCACTTCTGTCCGCCGGCGTACCTCACCGTAAAATAAAGCGCCACAAGAGATTTCTGTCCTAAGCATTTCCTCCAGACACATAGCTTCCGCACAAAGCTGCGCCTCATCATACCGTTCCGGTTTTGGGCTTCCATGCTTGTATTCTATCGGATAAACACTCCAAGTCCCCTCATGATCGGAAAGCTGGATTCCCTTTTCATCCCGATGAAACTCAACGACATCGCACTGCCCGCTGATACCAAGCGAAGAAGAGCTCACCCGAAGGCCCCGCATAATCAGAGTGCTGCCTCTGGATTCTGTGGAGCCTTCATTGTGCGCTTTTTCATGAAGGATATTCCCCTCCGTAGTCAGAAAATTTTCTTTCCACTGATTCTCTATATGAATCAGTGCCCACTGCCTGCGGCAGAAAAGAAAATGCTGGATGCCAGAAAGCTGCAGATAGTCGTCCTCGTTATAACTCATGCTTTCCGCAGACATTCGACGCCCTGCAGATCTCCATCATCTACTGTCACGGAATAATCCGAATAAGCTCTGGGCGTTACAACACCTGGCTTTTTAACAACTTTAACACGATCAAAAAGTTTATGCGCAGGGGCGTTCCCAAGTTCAGAATCATGTTTGAATACTATCAGCGCGCGCACGGCCATTTTTCCCCGTGCGGCGGCATGATCGTTCTCAAACATATTGAGGATCGCTTCCCACAGTAAAGAGAGGTCTTCTTCAGAAAAACCTGTCGTTTTACGGGCAAGGTTAGCGGAAATGTAACCTTCACAACGGTACAATCCGTACGGCAAGATATACTTTCTTCCCATCTCTGTGTTTTTCTTATCGGCATCTGCTTCGGTAGTAATAGCTATACGAGTAATTGTAATTTCTTGCGGAAGAACTGGATCAATGCTCCTTGAGAAGCCGAGTTGAACCGGTCCACGTACCTGACCGCAGTTGAGTGCTCCTTTAGTGAAAGTTGTCATGACTGCACCAAAAGCGCGAATATCAAAGAAATTACGGCACATAAAATCACGAATCTTAACTTCAATATCCGGATCTGTTTTTTTTGCCTCCTTTAGCTTTTCCGGTGCAGCCCCAACATATGCGCAGGCCTCTGCGTCGCTCCGGTTAAGCGGTACACCGTCTTTGATATAGATTCTATACCCCGGAGCATCCTCTTTCAGAGTCTCAACATAATTGCGTATTTTTCTTTTTAAGCAAACATCTGTTACGATACCGTATCCAGTCTCAGGGTCGATTCTGGGCATATTGCCAGCATCCGGATCACCGTTGGGGTTGCCATTCTCAACATCGAAAAGCACGACAAAGTCATAACGATTTTTAATAGGTTCCATATTAGTTTTCCTCCTTCTTTGTATAACGTTTTTGTGTTTGATGATAATATCCCAAGTAGAATGAACCCTGTTCGGGTAAAGATAAACGAGCCGGATATGCTTCGCCAAACTTGTCTTTAAGTTCCCCTATGGTTTTCCCAAAATAGACCTGTGAACGCTCATCAAGTTTACGAAGATGCTTCTGAGACAGATTGTCAAGAACTGGGAAAATCGTTGCCGGAGAAGCAGCTGCTGAGTTAAAATATTTGTCCTTAATTGTCGAATTGATCCCGGGATTTGCTTTCTCCTGTATCGCTTCAAAAACAGAAAACATTCTTCCGAGGTTATAAGCAACATTTGTGCTGTTTTCATTCAGGCTCACTGTCAACACCTCCTTCGGACAGCCCTCGCTTTGATTCTTTAGATAATACGCTTTTATGATAGCCGCTTTTCCGCGGGTTATGTTTCGCTCCGCATGAATACGAAGCATTACGCTTTCAAGCAGCGACGCCGGATACGGGCCGCCGGAAAAGATGGCACGTGCAACAGCTCCTGCAAGAACCGGACTCGCTGCTTTATCTTTGGAATTCGGGTTCACAGTCTCTGACAGTAACGCCCACAGCGGTATCGTGGAGAATCGATCATTTGCAGGTTTAATAATCTCCATTCTGTCATGATGAGCGTTAACGTTCTTCATAATATTTCCGAAAGCATCCCTTAGGAAAAATCTTACGGAAAGCCTTGAAGAATTGGGAGAAAGACCCAGGATATAAAATGTTTTTTCCGGCTCAAGTCCCAGTTCTTCAACAGGCAGACCTTGCGCTAGCCTTGCAACTGCAGCTCGTACAGCATCTATGTCATATCCTTGCCTTTCATCGCCAAATAACGCCTCAAAAGAAAAACTCTGATAAGCCGGATCCGCACCGTCTGCCCAACACACTATTGATGCATCGCCGATATGTTGAACATTGTCTCTGTCCGCAAGCAAATAATTCAGTGCGGAAGTATAAGCAAACGCGGCGTATTTGCTTACCGGCGCATTTGCATTTTGTTCCCTGTTATATGAGCAAAATGCCGGTGCGTTAAAAGAAACCAAGGAAGCGCCTGATGATTGTGCTCCATTCACACCTTTGACCTTCGGATGTGTCAATTCATACGGAAGTTCTTTTCCCGTAACAAGGCACTGCATCGTTTCTCCGTTACTTTTGAAATAATGCTCCTCCCAGACGGCAGCAAGTACCGGATCTTCGAATGCGTACTTACCGTTTACCCGAAACGTCAGATTGCCGCCCTTGCGCAGGTCATCCATCAAGTTTTTTACTGCCGGATGATCCGCTGCCCCTAAGACATCCCATGTATCAAAAAACTGCAGTATTGCTTGAGCTGTCGGTGAAGCCGCATCATTCAACAGTGAATGATGGTAGTCTCTGCAAAAAGCAAAACGTTCAGAAGCGTCCTTGCATCCTTTCTCCGTTTCATCTTTCGGAATACCAAGAAGGTAGTTGGCATTTTCCCACAGGAAATTTGATGCTTTTCCTGATGTTTTGGTAATAGGAGCAGGTAATCTAAGCTCTTGCGGCACCGTAACAGTTTTCTTTCCTCTTACTACTTCCTTAACTAGTGGAATAAGTTGGGTTACTGCTCCGTTTTCGTCAAGACATACCGCAAAGCTCGTTTTCACAGATCCCCATCCGTCCGGTGCAATCTTGCCCTGTGCTGCAAGATCCTCATAGAGTTTTACAAGTGACTGAAGGATCATCTTACTGTCACCTCACTTTTCGGATCCGGAACAGTCAGGACGCCATCGTGAAGCACGGCGCGGAAAAAAACAGGTTTAATATCTTCCTTATCGGAATAATCCATATCAAGAAGTATCCATCCAAGGTCCTTTTCTCCGCGCAATTCTTCAGGGCACTCTGGAATAGAATCGCATTGCTTGAAGTGTGCAATGAACTCTCTCGTTCCAAAACAGGGTTGATGGTACGTTTGCCCCTTTTTCAGTCTTCTGCGAATGATGTCGCAGAACTTGCCTTCACTGTCTGTTGCGTTTGCTTTGTCTGTCATGACGAAATGTGCATTAATGACATACCTGACATCGCGCAGGGCCATAGTAGCACGCTGAGCAATCTTTTCGCTCGCAATCAAATATAACGGATCTTTTCCGCCATTCATTGCACTGAGAGCACTGCTTGTAAGAACTACGTCAGTAACCTCATTCCGTCTAATATTGGTAAACCGAATCGGATTGCATACTACAATGCTGTCTATGATCCACCGCATACCCGGATGCCAATAAATCGCTTCGAGCAGACCGCGCGCTGCAGATGGAGTCATTACATCGTAGCTGACTCTTTCGACTTTCATCTCCGGTCTGGAAAAGCAGGCATAATCGCCCCAGACTTCTACAAGAATTGACATTTGCATTCCCCCTTTCTTATTAGATTATTAAAATCTTGTTACTATTTCCTACAATCAGTCCCATTTCCAGATTATAATTATCAGGATCAAATAGAATTGCGCTGTCATCCGACAGTATTTCTAATTTACCCATCTCAGATAAAACCTGGAATTGCTGATCATAAACACTTACACTATATTGTCCCAGCTTTCTGAACAGTTCCCGGCTCTTTTCTCCACATTTCAACCGTTCAATAAACGTCTTGCCTTCCCCTATCGGGATATAGATAGTCTTAGATGCATCATCAATTAGATGAAACCGTTCCGCTACAGACTTAAACGGAAGTAAACAGCCTGAAATACCTTTTTCAAACGCATCGATAATTTTATATTTGTCCAGTGCATCTCCCGCAAAAGATCGGTACGATTTGAAGTATCGTTGAACAGTCAGTAGATCCAATGGATCAGCCCCATCTGCCAAGGCTTCTTTTGCTGCCCCAATATTAACTTGGAGCATTTGCGGAACCTTGGAAACCCCTTCAAAAATCGTTACAATGCTTTCATCCGCTTTCCTTTTTCCTTCCCTATTGCATCTTCCGGCGGCCTGAAGGATAGAATCCAATCCAGCCATTTCTCGATATACAAAAGGAAAATCAACATCAACACCTGCTTCAATTAAGGAAGTGGAAACAACTCTGCATATTCTTCCATCTTTTAATCGACTGCGAATTTCAGCTAACACACTTCGCCGATGAGCCGGAAACATTAATGTTGATAAATGAAATGCTCCATCCTTTGGCAGTTGGCAATAAATCTCCTGCGCTGCTTTTCTGCTGTTTACAATGCATAAGACCTGCTTTTTTTCAGACAATTGCGCAGAAAGATTTTCCGCAGTGATTTCGCCAATATTTGTAAAGCATACTCTTCTGAATCGGGAAAACATGCCGTCCAAATCGGTGCATAATTCGTACACACTTTTTTCTGATGCATATTTCTTCAACAGATCATTTAAAACCGGTTGTGTTGCCGTACAAAGCACTGCACTGCATCCGAAATCCTCTACTAACTTGGCAATTGCAGCAACACACGGTTTTAAGTGTGCTGTCGGAATCATCTGTGCCTCATCAAAAATCAAAACACTGTTAGCAATATTATGCAATTTCCGACATTTGGAGGATCGGTTTGCATATAGCGAATCAAAGAACTGAACAGCTGTGGTAACTATCACAGAACAATCCCAGTTTTCCGTGGCCTGACTTAGGTGGTACTGTATACTGTTTCCTCCTTCTTTCACCTCAAAGGAAACATTTGCATGATGCTCCAGCACATTTATATCACCAAAAATCGCGCGAAAAACATCCGCCGTTTGTTCAATGATGGAAGTATATGGAATCACATATATGACTCTGTTCATTCCATGCTTGATTGCATGATTTAAAGCAAAAGCCATTGATGCAACCGTTTTTCCGCCCCCAGTTGGAACAGTTAAGGTGAATAAGCCTTTTTCTTTTTTCCCTCCTTCAATACAATCTCGAAGTATCTGACAGCGCCATTTATTGATTTCTTTCGTCGGGTTCCACCACGGCTGAATATATCGGTTAAGTTTGTCTAAAAGAATCTCCAGATCCTGCGAAAGTGATGGTCTTAAGCTGTTCCGATTCATAAACTGTTCCGTATCCAGATAGTCCGCATCGACAAGACAGGAATACAGCATACGAATCACAAAAGAATCAGTTAGATAACTATTTCCGAATCCAGGCGGCGCTTGAATCGAATCAATCTGCACGGGACAATCATAATGAGGGATTTTCCCCAAATGCGCTTTTTTCAGCCGTCCAAATAGAGTTGCGTCATCTTCTGTGTTATTCCGCATGTTTCCATAATCAGGAAGTCCACTATGATGTCCTGCTATACAACCTGCTGCCCAAAGAGCATCTTTTTTCGCAGATTCGTAGGCCCCCGCCGTCGAATGATCTACAATTTGTCCTCCTCGAAGTCTGTTCTGAAATTCTATCGAGCATTTTCCTATATCATGTAACAGTCCAATAAACATGCCCTGTTCTTCCGCCCCGAAACGACTTGCAAAAATTGCACACAACTCTGCGGTTCCCTGAAGATGTTCAAGAACCGTTTGACAATTACCGTCTTCATTTATATGCGCAAGATATTCCGTAGTTTTCATAAAGAGTCTTCCTCTACTCTTTTTACCATCTCTCTATACTCTCTCACTGCTATCTCCGGCTCAAGAATCTTTACTTTTCCGCCAAAGCCAAATACCCAACCATAGAATACACTGGTCGGAGCCGCAGAAACCGTTGCTATAAAGTGCTCTGTGTCATAAATTTTCATTGGTGTATCCAATCCAAATCGATCAATGATCCCGTTCGCTGTACTATTATCACAGAGCAACTGTATTTCCTCCGGTTTTAAGTCAGCACCGCCAAACATATGAATTATCCCATTCAAATACCGGTTCGGGTCAAATGAAGCCGGTTTAGGCAATTGCTTTGCTTCAAGAATGACGGGCACTTTAGGGATTCTATCAACCCGATACGCACCGATTCCTTCCGGATGGTTTACATAAGAGCCAACCATATAATAATATTCGCCGGTCCAGACAAGGAAGAATGGATTGAACAGATACGGTTTTCCGTTATGAATCAATACTTGTTCCTTATTTTCATTATATTTGAAATACAGAAAAGATATCTGTTTATTCTTTTCAATAGCCTGGTGAATAACGTCAATCACTAAAAACAGTTTCTTATTCCCATTTCTAGTACGGTTTTCAACCTCTACATGCCTTGAAAGTGTTTCCGCAGCAGGCCCTGCAAGACGGCTAATCTTCCGGCACAACTCTTCACTTTTGGATTTTGTGATAAAACGGGAAGACCGTACTGCATCTACCAAGAGTTTCAGCTCCGCCAGATCAAAGTCTCTGCCGATATATCGATACCGATTGGGCGTCGAGCGGATTATTTCAATATCCATACCGCAGGCAATCAGTGTTTTTATATCATCTGCTACCGTTCCGCGGTCAGGTTTTCTTTCGTCGTGGGCCTGTAAAGCACAGAGGATTTCGGACGAAGAGATAGTATGATTCTCATCCGTCTTTTCTTTTAAAAGTTCTGCAATTCGTATAATCCTCTCGCGGTTGTTCATTCTAATGACCTGCTATCGTATGATGAATATATTATAACTCGCGCTCTGCCATCCTGTAAAGAAAAAGGCGCATTGATATGTGGAAATATTTCCACAAATCAATGCGCTGATCCAACACATATCTCAGTTTTTCAGGGCCGTAATCGGGACGACAAACACACCGTCCGGACGGCGATAGGCGGCATTCGACATCCCGCATATCACACAAAGGACTTTCGGCGCAGACTCTTCTTTTTCTTTTCGGAAACTCTCCTGAACAGCGAGAAGCTCTGCTGCTGCCGCATCGATCTGATGGGCTCCCAGCTTGATCTCGAAGGCGCACCATTCACCGTTTTCCAGTTCTATCACGGCATCGATTTCCCGGTTTTTATAGTCCTGATAGTGATACAGTTTTGCGTCGAAAGACTCTGCGTAGATCTTCAGATCTCTTTCGCAAAGTGCTTCAAAGATGAAGCCGAAAGTGCTGAGATCATTCAGCAGACGCTCCGGCGATGCTTTGAGAAGGGCACAGGCAAGCGCCGGATCGCAGAAATGTCTCTTCTCTGCCTGCTTTACTCTCACTGACGACCGTACATTGCTCGAAAAAGGCGGCTGATTATCCAGTAAAAACAATCGTGATAAAGCATCCAGATACTGAACAATGCTTCCCCGATCGACCGATTCGCTGCTGAATGCCGCAATATCGCCGGCTATTTTGCTGTTCGATACCGTGGTGCTCTCATTCCTTGCCAGGGAACGCAGCAGCAGTTCCATTTTGTGTGAATCATAACGCACCGTATCAATACGGCCGATATCATCGTCAAGGATCGTCTGCAGATAGGCTGCGGGAAGGATCTGCGCCTCCTGCGGGTCACTGCCCAGATTGCCGGGCCATCCGCCGCGCACCGCAAAATAGATCAGATCCGGGAGGCGGACACTCCCTGTCATTACCGGCGTCAGACATCCCTGGCAAAGCTCCTTGAGAGAAACCGCTCCGCTGGAATCACCGGATTCAAAAAGAGACATTGTCCGCATCCGGAGCTTTCCGATTCTGCCGGCTCCGCTGTGAAGGATCCCTTTCCTCTGCGGTGTTGAAGACCCCGTCAGGATGAAGCGCCCCTTCTGATTACTTTGGTCAACAGCATAACGGACAGCATCCCACAGAGAAGGCACCTCCTGCCATTCATCGATCAGCCGAGGGGACGGTCCGCTCAAAATAAGTTCCGGTGCTGTCTCCGCCAGTGCTCGGTTTTGAAAATTCCCCGTTGGATCCCCCAGCATGATTTCACTCTTGCTGTGGAATGAAGATGTCCAAGTCTTTCCGCACCACTTGGGACCTTCGATACAGACGGCGCCGAAATGATTCAGATAACGTTCCACCTGCTCATCGATGACCCGGGATCTGTATTTTTCTTTCTCTGCAATACTCATGTCAGACTCACCTCTCCTGCTTTTCCGAACTCATTCTATCACGTTCCGCAGAATTTGGCAATTCCGTTCCGCAACATTTTATATTTTTACCACGCAGGATTTTCGCTTTTTATTCCGCAGCTTTTTCGCAAATCCGTTTTTATCCTGTTCTCACCCGGTTTTTAAACTGCTATTTTTCTCCCAGCACGATGATCTCGTCTTCTTCCGCCAGCATGACGTTTTCCTCCAGCGGCAGGTTGTAACGGCTGTGTTTGTCGGCATCCACGACCCCCAGCAGGATATATCCCAGCTGCAGGCAGCGGCGGCGCAGCTCACGGATGCTGAAAGAGCCGCACAGGCCGAAGGCGCCGGCCTGCTTCAAATACAGTTCGTTGCCGGCATTGGACAGGATCTCGCGGAAGACGTCGAAGAGCTCGGGGCTCTCGGCCAGCTGCGCCAGGAACAGGGAAGACATGCTGGAGGTGACCAGGAAATCGGTATGATCCCCCCGGCTGACCAGATACTGGTTGTGTTCCTTCTGCATTTCGACCGTGATATTGTATTTCAGACCGAAACGGTCCCGGATGTCGCGCAGATTCAAAAGGCGGAAAATGGTCTCCATATCGGATGTTTCCTCGTCCCGGCCATGATCGTTCAGGATCACGATATGCTCCGCCATCTTCGCCAGATCGATCAGGAAATCCTCCTCATGCAGATCGCCTTCACAGTAATTCAGCGTCAGTTCGCGCCTGGCTGCCGTTCTTTCCAGGGCGGCTTTTGCTTTTTCCGTCAGCTCGGCGCCGGCCAGGAAGACCCGCGAGACGTTCTCCGGCAGTTCCTTCAGGATGCTCGGCAGCATCTCGTTGCAGCCGAGGATAACGGTCTCCGTCTGTTCTTCCGGCATTTCCGGCGTCAGTCTGATCTCCGATTCAAACAGATCGTCTTCCTGCAGTTCCCCGAACACCGCCGAATCATCTTCCTCGGAGAAGACCAGGATGCGGTCGCCTTCCCCGATCTGATAATCGGACGGCGGATTTAAGGTCATCAGGCCGTCGGAAAAGACGCCGACCGGAACGGCGTGGTTCAGACGGAGCATAAGATTCTCAAAGCTTCCCCCCACCGCCTCCGGCAGATCGATCAGATAGAACTCCGAACCTTCAAAATTGAACAGTTCCCGGAAGGTTTCGGAAAGACCGGTCTGCGTACAGGAATGGGCGATCATTTTCGCCAGGATCTCATTGGTCTGCAGCGTGGAGATATTGTGCGCTTTTGCCAGCGACGGCGGGAAACGGTATTCATTTTTCGAAATAATGGCGTTGACCTGCACGCCGGAGATCTCTCTTTCCTCCAGCAGCGCCGAGACCGCCAGAACGATCTTGGTCGTCTTCGTATCGTCGGTCGGGCTCACGATCACGGTCCTGCAGCTTTCGAGAGAGCATTTTTCAAGAGAAGACGGATCCGTGATATCCACAGTTCGGCAAATGATTTTAACATTTTTGGGCACGTCGATATTGTCGCCGATCTCCTGCTCCATCTCTTCCCGCTCGCGGTCGTCCGCCACGACGATACATTCGGGTTTTTCGGCTGCCGCCAGGATCAGCTGGCGGATCAGCGTGTACTCGCCCGGATAGAAACCGAGCACCACCGTGTGTCCGCTTTCCAGCACGCGAGAATTGCCCCGCTTCAGTTCGACGATCTTCTCCTCGATAGCGCTCGTGATGATACCGATCAGGACGCTGGTGAAGAGCACGCCCGCGATGGCTGTCACCGACATCAGGATCAGATAGCCGGGGCTGCCCTCGTCAAAGTAGGGCATCCAGGCATTAATGACCGTCGCGATGCTGTTCCAGAAGACGGATCCGATCTCTCCCTCTTCATTGAAGCGGAACAGGATGATCAGGCCGGCTATCAGGACCGCCAGTGCGACCGACGCCGCGATCAGCACCCTGATGAGGCCCAGGGAGCCTTTTGTAACCCGGTTGTCAAACCAGTAATTAAATCTGTCTTTGAAGGAAACGTTCCCTTTTTTCTCGCCGTTTTTCTGTTTCTTCATGCATTGACTCCTGTGATTCTCCGCTTATTTCTGTCTTTTTTGTACCATATCATACGGAGAATGTAAACATGAAAAAACCGGGGCTTTCCCCGGCTTTTTGCTTCTGCAAGCGGATAACGGGAATCGAACCCGCCTATCCAGCTTGGGAAGCTGGTGTTCTACCAATGAACTATATCCGCTTTTCCTGCGGAAGAAGGGACTTGAACCCTCACGATCGTCGATCACATGATCCTTAGTCATGCCTGTCTGCCAGTTCCAGCACTTCCGCTTAAGAGCAAAGGGGATTATAGCACGCCCTGCAGACGGTTTCAAGCCCTTTTTTCATTATTTTGCTTATTTTTCGAACGGGATGTTCAGCTTGGCGAGCAAGGCGCTCACGTCGCTGTAAACCGCCTCGATCGCTTTGTCATCCACCAGCCTGACGGTCTTGCCGTCCTTGAACTCGGACAGGATCGCTGTCTCCAGCTCGGCCAGCGTCACGGTTTTGCCCTGATAGAGGATCTCGCTTTCCTTCACGGTAATGACCAGCTCGTTCGCTTCGGTCGGAGCCTCGGTCTCTTCCGCCGTTGTGGGCGGTGCCGTCTCTTCCTGCGTCGGCGCCTGCGTCTCGTGTCCCGCGGTCGTTCCGTTGATGGGCAGGGCTCCGCCGTTCGGATTGCCGATGCCTAAACCGAAATACCCGCCCCCGCCCAGAAGAGCCAGCAGGATCGCTCCGCCTACGACTTTGGAACCGGTATGGTTGTTTTTCTTCTTTTCTTCTTCTCTCGCCATTTGTTTGTCCTTTCCCCGGCGCCGCCGGCTCTATTCTCTGACGTCCATTTCGATGAAGCTCAGGAGGATCTCCTTTTGGGAAGCTTCCAGTTTCGCTCCCTGCACGATCTGCAGGATCGTATCGTATTCCGCGTGATAGATCGCAGTCCGGTCATACTGGAAGACCAGAAAGACCGTCCGCTCTCCCGCCTGTCCGAGCTGTTCGCTTAAAAGACTGCGCAGCCGGTTGACGGCGTAGGTATTGTCGGCCCAGTCGTACGGGATCCGGATGCTCTCTTCGTCCCTGACCTCCAGGAAAATTGAGGTGTCCGCCGCGACGCTCAGCGTCAGCACCAGCGAATTGTCCATCACCAGGTCCTGCGTGATCAGCTGCCGGCCCAGCTCTTCCACCTGTGTTTCCAGATCGGCCGCCTTGCTTTCGAGCGAACCGATCTCGGCAGCCAGATCTGCCTCGCGGCTTGCGGCGGCAGCCTGTTCTTCCTTCAGCTCCCGCCGGACTTCCTTTAAGGCGGCGCGGTCCGCGGCCGCGTCCTCGATCGCTTCCGTTGTCTGCGCCCTGGCCTGGGTCAGCAGCACGAAGATCATGATCAGGATCACGTCCAGCAAAGAGGTGAGTTCGATAAAGATCGTCCGCTTCTTCACGCCTGTTCCTCTTTCTTTAAGAGATCCCGCCGTTCCAGAAGCAGGGTGACGTTCTTGTCGTTATCTTCCAGACGCGCGCTTAAAAAGCCGTCCAGAAGCTTAAAAAGGATCGCGAAGACCAGGCCCCAGAAAGTCGAGGTCAGCGCCGCGAAAAAGTTCTGCTGCATGTCGGAAAGCTCCGCGACCATCGGCAGCAGGGAAACGACCGTTCCCAGGATCCCGAGCAGCGGGAAGATGGCGGTCACATTCGCGAAGATGCTGTAAAAGCCTTCCGAACGCTTGCGCAGGGCTACGATGCCGCCCTCATCCAGATCGCGGATCGTTTTCGCGACCTTTTCCGGATCGTGCCGGTGGGAGGGAACAAAAACGATCATATTCAGCTTTTTATATAACTGATCCGTGTAGAGACGCGTCAGATAGTAGCAGACGCCGTTGAAAGCGGCTACGATGAAAATGATCAGATCAAAGCCTAAAAGATTTTTGCCGATAACCTGCCAGAAGGACATCCCCTGCTCCTTTCCGGGACGGGCCCCAAAAGCTTACGGAAAAGATTATAGCCGTTTTCCTTCGCTTTGACAACGTTTTTTCAGAAATAGTGCCAAAGGGGACGGTTCCTTTTGGCACTGTTTTCTTTCGGCCGCGCCATTTAAAAAGCTCCGCAGCCAGGGGAGCCTCGCTGCGGAGCGGTTCAGGCATTTTGCGGATCAGACATCGACGCCGCCGTCAACGCGGATCAGCTGGCCGTCAACGAAGGAAGAATCGGTGGTTGCCAGGAACAGAGCGACCTTCGCAATCTCTTCGCCTTCGCCCAGACGGTGCAGGCAGGTGCGGTCGATCATCGGCTGGAACACGTCCTCGCCGCCGACGGAAGCCAGCATGGCGGTCTTGATCGCGCCGGGGCAGATGCCGTTGACGTGAATGGTCGGAGCCAGTTCATTGGCCATGGCCTTGGTCAGACCGACCATGGCGTGCTTGCTGGTGACGTAAGCCACGAAGCCCCAGTGTGCGGCCCAGCCGACGATGGATGCTACGTTGATGATATGGCCGTCGCCCTTCGCCTTCATGACGGGAGCCACTTTCTGGCTGAGCATCAGAGCGCTGGTGACGTTGATATAAATATCATCCATGAACTCCTTCTCGGTGATCGTGGCGAACTGAGCCAGGGACAGCATGCCGGCGTTGTTCATCAGCACGTCGACGGTGCCGTAGGCTTCCATGGTCTTGTCGAAAATGACCTGTGCAAAATTGCTGTCGCTGGCATCGGCCAGAATATACATGGCTTCGCCGCCTTCGGCTTTGATCTTGTCCACAACTGCCTTGGCACGGGCTTCGTTGCGTCCGGTCACGACGACCTTAGCGCCTTCCTTTGCGAACAGATAAGCAGTCTCTCTTCCCATTCCGGAAGTGGAACCGGTAATGATGGCGACTTTGCCGTCAAGTTTTCCCATTGGTAAATACCTCCATTTTTTAATGTCCGGATCGTCCGTGACATATGATTTTCGCTACTATTTTATCAAAACCGTCGCTTTTTGTAAACCGTTCCGGCCGATTTTTCTGTTTCTCTTTTTTACAGCGGAAGATCCGGGAACCAGGACATGACGGCGGACGTAAAAGCGTGCGCATCTTCCGCATACTCTTCTTTTGTCAGTTCCGGGACCCGCATGTAGATCTTGGTCCCCCCGGTGACGGAGACCGTCTGGCCGGCCAGGTGTTTGAACACCGCGCTGACCTCGCGCTCGCCGTTTACTTCGTACGCCGTGACCGACACCACCGTGTTCCAGACGTTCGCGATGGTACCGCTGGAATATTTGTACTGGCCGGCAAAGGGGTAGGTCGTATCGATCAGCAGCACAACGTCCGCCAGTTCCGGATAGCTGGTCAGGATCACGTAATCGGAAACGCCGCTGAACAGCCCCTTAAGGATCGTTTCCGCCCGCTCCACGATGCTCTCCGCTTCCGAATCCTCCGAAATGAGCATCTCCGGGGTGATCTCATCCCCCCGGATCGTGGCGCTGGTATCCACGACCAGGATCCGAATCGGCTTGCGTTCCTGCCGCGGTGCGGCGGCGTCGGGTTCGGCTTTCGTGGCGTCCAGATGCGCTTCGTAGCTTTCCAGAAGCGTTTCTGCGTCAGTGCCGAGCTTCTGCGCGATCGTTTCCGTCAGCCGGACGCAGAAAGCGAAATACTCCGCCCGGTCATCGGGGATCTGCTCCCCCGCCGCCTCATAGTCCGGCAGGGGATCATAGCCATAGCCGTTCAGAAGGAACGCGCGCAGATCGTTCGATGACCAGTTCAGACTCTTCTGCGTTCCCTCGTCCGAGAAAAGAAGGCCGTCCGTGCTCCGGGCGGATGCGGCCCGGCTGAATTCTTCCGGCAGCCAGAGGGTTCCGCCGAAATCCAGGCAGCAGCCCCGGCGGTAGATCTTCGCGAAAAGCAGCGGATTAACTTCTCCCTCGGTCACACTGTTCCAGACGTCATAAAGGGAAGGCGTATTGCTGCGGTAAAGGCCTCCCGCGTTCGAGGCGCTCCGAAACAGGCCCAGTCCGTATTCTTCCCGCAGACGGTACAGCAGGATGCCGTCCGGCCGGGATCCGTGATACTCGTCCATCAGCGCGGAAAAGCTGTGGCAGAGTTTCTCCCATTTATCGCTCATGTTTTTCTGCGCGATCTTTGTCTGACAGGCTTCCCAGACCGTCTCGAATTCCTCTGCAGACGTTTCGTTCAGCAGTCTGTAAATGTCCGCCAGGCTGTCCGGCACGACGACCTGCTTTTCCCCGTTCACATATTCCTCAATCACCGTGCCGGCCTCGTCATAGACCAGATGATGAAGCTCCTGCCCGTCCTCACCGTACTCATACTGATGCTCGACGGCATAGAAGCCGTAGAAACAGTACGGATAATAGACCTTCCGGAGCGCGGGACTTCCGTTCGCGTAATACTCTTCTTCCGCCGACAGATACCAGTCCGTCGGCGTGCCGTCCGGATACGTATAGTCGTAATGTTCCATCCGCACCAGCGTACCGTTTTCCCGGTACAGCTCCTCGCGGCTCAGCAGCAGGCTCTTATCCGGATTCCAGCGCAGCTTCCGGACGATCTCTTCGTTCCCGTCATATTCGTAGGCTTCCCACCAGACAAGCTTTTCCTCGTCGTCAAAGCAGTTCATCGTCCGTGTATGGCCGTCTTCCCCGAGATCCTCCCAGATACTGTACTCCCGGCCGGACTCCGGATCGAACCAGGTATCCATGACACCGGAAAGATGGGTCAGTTCCTTCAGCGTCTGCGCGGGCGGCAGAACGGCCGTCTGCGGCGGAATGTGCGGCGCTTCGGTCTCGGGCTCTGTCTGCGGGGCGCTTGTCGAAGGCGCCCGGGTCCCCGCCGAAGCCGTCGTTTCTTTCTGCTGCGGGGAACGGGTCGTACTGCCGGTATCGCCGCCGCAGCCGGCCAGCTGCAGAAGCATCAGCAAAACAAGAATTACAGCAAAAACCTTTTCACGGATAACCTCCCTTCGCGCGGGATCTACTGCGGAAGATCCGGGAACCAGGAAAAGATCGCAGCAACGAAAGACTGCGCGTCGCCGAGGTACTCTTCCTTCGTCAGATCCGGAATTCGCATGTAGATCCGGACGCCGCCGGAGACGGAGACCGTCTGGCCGGCCAGATGTTTGAAAACGGCGCTGACTTCCCTTCCGTTCCTCATATCGTAAGCCTTCAGCGTTACGACCGTGTTCCAGACGTCTGCGATGGTGCCGCTGGAATATTTATACTGACCGGCATACGGGTATTCCGTGCTGATCTCGATCACCACGTCCGCCAGCTCCGGATAGCTGGTCAGGACGACCTTCGCTTTATTGCTGCCGTTGAAGAGGCCTTTGTAGATCGTCTCCGCCCGATCGACGATCTTTTCGTATTCGGTGTTGGCCCGCGAAGAAAGCATCTCCCGGGTGATGGCATCGCCCATGATCGTTTCGCTCGCGTCGAGGATCAGGATGCGGATCGGGTCTCCCTCCGCGCGGACGGCGGCGGCTTTCACCTCATCTGCCGTCTCCTCCAGATGCGCCTGATAGCTCTCCAGGATCGTTTCCGCATCCGTTCCGGCCTGCTGCGCCACCGTTTCGGTCAGCTGATCGCAGAACACGCCGTAGTCCATCCCGTCCTCGGGGATGGCTTCCTTGGCCGCCTTATAATCCGGCAGCGGATCATAGCCGAAGCGGTTCATCATAAAAGCGCGCAGATCGTTGGAGGACCAGTCCAAAAGCTGCCGGGAGCCGTCATCGGAGGGGATCAGTCCCCCGAAGGACTCGTCCGACATCGCCATGCTGAACTCCATCGGCAGCCAGACGGTGCCGCCGAAGTCCAGATAGCAGCCCATCCGGTAAACTTTGGCAAAGAGCAGCGGGTTGACGGCTTCGTTCTGCATATACCAGATCAGCGTGTCGGAGGCATAGGTCTTGTCCCGCCAGTAGCCGCCGGTCCTGTCCTTAAACAGTTTCAGCCAGTACACTTCCCGCAGCCAGTACAGGGAGCTTCCGTTATATTCGTCCATCATGCCGTTCAAGGTATGGCAGAGCTTCTCCCAGGATTCCGTCTGCCCTTTTTCTTCGATATGCGCCAGACAGGCCTCCCACGTTTCTTCGAACTCCTCATCCGGGGTATCATTGTTCAGCAGCCGGAAGATCTCCACCACGCTGTCCGGGACAAGGATGACCTTTTTCCCGTCTACGTATTCTTCCAGCAGCTTTCCTTTGCTGTCATAGAGCGCGTGATGCGTCTCTTTTCCGTCCTCGCTGTATTCCGTCAGTTCCTTCGCGGCGCCTTTCGCAGCATACGAACCGTAGGCGGTCCGGGCGGCGAGCTGACCGTTCGGATAGTAATCTTCCGTAAACCCCAGATCATCCGCGGGAACGTTTTCCACATAGTCCAGGCAGTCATAATGCTCCTTCCGGATCAGAACACCGCCTTCGCGGATCAGAAGATCCCGGCTGAGGTTTCTTTCTTCCGCATCCTTCCGGAGGACACAGACGATCTGCTCGTCATCATTGTACTCGAAGCACTCATACCAAAGCAGATTGCCTGCTTCGTCAAAGCAGTTCCGGGTATACGTATGACCGTCCTCCCCGAGATCTTCCACCAGAACCGTGACCGCGCCGCTTTCGGGATCCGTTTCACGCGTCCCCTCTCCCAGCGGATTCGGCAGACCGGCAAGCGTCAGCGCGGGCGCTTTCTCGGCCGTTTTGGGCGGAATGTGAGGTGCTTCGGTCTCCGGTTCCGTGACCGCCGCCGTCGCTTCAGGCGGCACAGACTCCGCCGGCCGAGCGGCCTGCGTACCGTTCGGCGAGGCCTGGGAACTGTTTGCCGCGGCATCCGTTCCCGAAGCATTTTTCGTATTGTCAGGGGAGCGTGTCGGAATCGTGACGTCACTGCCGCAGGCAGCCAGGGAAACGATCAGGCAGACTGCTAAAAGAAAGGCGAATCCTCTTCTCATTGTACGGACCTCCTCGGGAAAAGTCTTCATGAAAACAGTGTACTGAAAAGACATCGGCTTGTCAATCCGAAGCGGAAAGCTTTCAGAAAAATGACGCGGGTCTTGAAGAAAAGTGCAAAATCCCGTATGATAAAGACATATTTGGGAGGTATCCTATGCGCTTGTTAGTTCTTGACGGAAACAGTATCGCCAACCGGGCTTTTTACGGCATCAAGCTGCTGACCACGAAGGACGGCCGCTACACGAACGCCCTGGTCGGCTTTTTCAATATCCTGCAGTCGCTTTTAAAAGAAACGGAGCCGGACGCGGTCGCCGTGGCTTTTGACAGGAAGGAACCGACCTTCCGGCACCGGATGTACGACGGCTACAAGGCGACCCGTCACGGTATGCCTGAGGAGCTGGCCCAGCAGATGCCGGTCTTAAAAGACCTCCTGAAGGACCTCGGCTACGTGCTCGTGGAACAGGCCGGCTGGGAGGCGGACGATATCCTGGGCACGCTGGCCAGAGCCTGCGAGAGCCGCGGCGACAGGTGCTTTCTGGCGACCGGGGACCGCGACTCCCTGCAGCTGATCAGCCCGTCCGTAACAGTGCTTCTGGCCTCCACCGTCATGGGAAAAAGTCAGACGCAGGTGATGGACGAAGCCGCCGTGAGGGAAAAATACGGCGTCACGCCCCCGCAGCTGATCGAGGTCAAGAGCCTGATGGGCGATGCGAGCGACAATATCCCCGGCGTGAAGGGCATCGGCGAAAAGACCGCCCTGGGCCTGGTGCAGCGCTTCGGGGATCTGGCAGGCGTGTACGCCAATATCGACGATCCCTTCATCAAGCCGAAGCAGCGCGAAAACCTCATCGCCTGCCGGGACAGCGCCGAGCTCTCCCGCGTGCTGGGAACCATCCGCACCGATGCTCCGATCCCGACGGAAACGGAGGCGTACCGGGTCGGCGAAGGCGATCCGAAGGCGGCGCTGGAAAGACTGAAACAGCTGGAAATGCTGAAAATGATAGAAAAACTGGGTCTGCGGGAAAAGGCGGCCCGGGCCGGCCGGCCGGAAGACGGCCCTCTGTCCGAAGCAAAGACGCCGGCCGAGCTGCCGTCCGTGATCCCTTCTTTGCTTCCCGATCAGCCCGCGGGGACCTGGCTGCTGGCCGAAGGCCAAAGAGAAGGCGGAAACAAAAAGGACAGCGCCGCCGTCGCCGATCCCGCCCGCTGCTTTGCCGTGCAGGGAAAGCAGGTCTGTACGCTTACCGAAGCAGACCTGGCGGCGCTTCTGGATTCCCCTTCCGTAAAGCTGGAGGTCTTTGACAGCGCGCCGTTTTATGCCTTTGCCTTCACGCACGGCGGGGAGGGGAGCGCCATCGTCTGGGACGGCAAACTGGCCGCGTATCTTCTGGATGCGGCCGCGAACCGCTACGAGCTGCCGGGCCTTGCGGCTGCGTATCAGGCGCGCGAAGCGTTTTCCTGCGAAGCCTTCCCGGAAGCCGGCGCGATCGCCGATCTCTTTCAAAAAATGAAGACCGCCCTGCGCGAACAGGAGCAGGACGAATTATACGAGACCATCGAGTTCCCGCTGGCCCGCGTGCTGGCGGACATGAGCCGTCTCGGCGTGCTGGTGGATAAAGCAGGCATCGAAGCCTTCGGCGAAAAGATCAGCCGGATGGCGGAGGAAGCGCAGGCGCGCATCTTCGAAAAAGCCGGTGAGCGCTTCAATCCCAACTCGCCGAAGCAGCTGGGGGAGATCCTGTTCGAAAAAATGAAGCTGCCGCACGGCAAAAAGACCAAGACCGGCTGGGCGACGGATGCCGCCACGCTGGAGGAACTGAAGGACGAAGCACCCGTTATCCGGGACATCCTGGAGTACCGGACCTACCAGAAGCTGAAAAGCACTTACGTGGAAGGGCTGTTGAAGGCCATCGGGCCGGACGGCCGCATCCATACGCACTTCCGCCAGACCGAAGCCCGGACCGGGCGGCTTTCCAGCGATGAACCGAACCTGCAGAACATCCCGATCCGCACCGAGCTGGGCAGCCAGATGCGCGCCTTCTTCACGGCGGCGCCGGGCTGCACGCTTGTGGACGCGGATTACAGCCAGATCGAGCTGCGCATCCTGGCGCATGCGAGCGGCGATCAAAACATGCAGGCCGCCTTCAACGAAGGCGCGGACATCCACCGGGCGACCGCCGCGAAGATCTACGGCATCCCGGAAATCCTGGTCACACCGGCCCAGCGGACCGGCGCCAAAGCCATCAACTTCGGCATCATGTACGGGAAAGGCGCCTTCTCCTTAAGCAACGACCTGGGCGTGAGCATTCCGCAGGCCAAAGCCTTCCTGGAGAGCTATCTGGCCGCGTTCCCGAAGGTGGATCAGTATATGAAAAACGTGATCGAGGAAGCCCGGGAGAAGGGCTACACGACCACGCTCTTCGGGAGACGGCGCGCTCTGCCGGAATTAAAGAGCACGAACTTCCAGCTCAGGAGCGCCGGCGAGCGCATGGCCCGCAACACCCCGATCCAGGGGACCGCGGCGGACGTGATCAAGCTCGCCATGGTGCGGGTCTGGGAACGCCTTAGGGCCGAAAAGATGCGAAGCCGCCTGATCCTGACCGTGCACGACGAGCTCATCATCGAGGCGCCGGTGGAGGAGGCCGAAAAGGCGGGGCGTCTTTTACAGGAAGAAATGGAGGGGTGCGTGAACTACGCCGTTCCGCTCACCACCGAAGTGGGTTTTGGTGCAACCTGGCTGGAGGCACACTGAACCAGAAAGTTGTGCCATGAGATGGTGCCATGGGGACGGTTCTTTTCCGGCCCATATTGTGGGCCTGGCTGTCGGCCTCGCTGCCACGATAAAACTTTTCTCAGCCCGTTCGACGACCTTCCGGATTACAAGAAATGTCAGGTCGTCTCAATGGGCATTCGAAGAGTTTATTCGGGCGCGCTCGGCCATACCACATACCACGGAGGCGTTCTTTTCCGGCCCGTTTTGGGTGGTTGAATCATTGTATCTTTTTCCGAGTGCGGCTGTTTTAATCCTCCCTGCAACAATTCGCCTCCCGGAGCTGTATTTTGTGTGATAAAGCATTTCATTCCCGCCGGAAAAGCCAAAAGGAGTCTTTATGAAGAGCACAAAAGAAAAGCATCCGCGGCGCGGCAGAGCTCTGCGCATCGTTCTTGTTTCACTGGCCCTCCTGATCGTCCTGTACGCGGCCTTCTGCCTGCGGAATATCTGGAAGATCCGGGATCCGGCAGAAAGCTCTTCCGGCTCCGGAAAAACAGAAGGAAAGGCGGCTGGATCCGTCGTATCCGATACAATACCGGAAACGGCGGCCGGCACGGCAGGGCCCGATATCCCCGCCCCATCAGAAGGAACCGCCGTGAACGGGGACGGGAAGTTCCGCATCCGGTACGAACTCGGCGATGCCGCCGACGTTTTTACCGACAGGCCGCCGGAAGCGGGTGCCGGCGAGACCGTGGAAATCCGGACATGCGTCATCTGTGACGCCGATATCCACGTCTATGTGAACGGGCAGGAAATCAATAAATCACATTACGACAGCGATTACTGGGGCTATACCTTTGTGATGCCGGAAAGCGAGGTGCTTGTGACCGCAAAGTTTTATACGAAAGAGGAAGTGTGGGGACTCGTTCCTTTGAATCAGGCCGCTTTAAAGAAAAAATACCCCGAGTATTTTGACCTTCCGACGGGCAAAGGCCTGGAGCTCTACGTCTGGCAGATGGGGCCGAACAGCTACTCCTTCGGTCTGCTGCCCGGAACCAACCGAATAAAAACAACCGATGAGATCTGGCAGCTGAAAGGTGCAAGCGCCGAAGAGATGCGGGGCATTCTCTCTTCCTACGATATGACCCGAAGCGAGGTGTTGATCATCCCTTGGCAGAACCCCATTTCCAGCTATCTCGCCGATTATTTCATTGTCGGGGTCAACGAGGACAGCGAGTCCGTTGCCGCGCGCCGACAGGCCTATGTCGACAAGATACGGGAAATGCTGTTCGCATCACCCGATGCCGCCCCGTAAGATTTTGCAGATACCGGCAGACAGAAAAGAGAAAGGAAACGTGACGGCCATGAAACTGGGATTTATCGGGATGGGAAATATGGGACAGGCTCTCTGCGAGGGCTGGCTGAAAGCCGGCGCGCTCACGCCTGAGAACGTTTTCGCCTATGCGCCGCATCCAGAGAAGCTAAAGAAAAGCGCCGATCGGATCGGGTTTCAGCCGGCGGATTCGCTCAGCACACTGGTAAAAGCCAGCGAGCGGATCCTGATGGCCTGCAAGCCGTATCAGGTGGAATCCGTGCTGGCCGAGATCGCGCCGCTCCTGCCCGGAAAAGTCCTGCTTTCCGTCGCGCTCGGCTGGGATCTGAAGCGGTATCAAGCCGCGCTCGGCCCGGAGCAGGCGGTCCAGTTCATCATGCCGAACACTCCGGCCCGGGTCGGGGAAGGCGTCTTCCTCTTTGAAGAAGAAAGTACTCTCTCGGCGGAAGAGCTGGCAGAGGCAAAGGCGCTTTTCGCCGCACTGGGGCAGGTCATCGTGCTGCCCTCCCGTCTCATGGGCATCGGCGGCGCCGTTTCTGGCTGCGGCCCGGCCTTCGTGGATCTGATGATGGAAGCCTTCGCGGATGCCGCCGTGAAGTACGGCATCCCGCGGGATCTGGCCTATCCGCTGGTCAGTCAGACCTTCCTTGGCAGCGCGAAGCTGCAGCGGGATACGGGGATCCACCCGGCCGCCTTAAAGGATGCGGTCTGCTCGCCCGGCGGCAGCACCATCCGCGGAGTCCTGGCCCTCGAAGAAAAAGGCGCCCGCGCGGCCTGTCAGGCCGCGATAGACGCCGTGATGCAATACAAATAGGCTGCTTCCAGGCAGTACATCAAAAAAGTCTGTAAAGTACGACCCGTGTCATTCTGAGCGAAGGGGCTGTGAAAAAAACGCGACACGTGTCATTCTGAGCGAAGGCAAAAGCATCTGCTTCCGCCGGAGTCGAAGAATCTTTCTCTTGCAGCAGCAACAGAATTCGCCCTTCGGGCGAAAGATCCTTCGACTCGCTTCGCTCGCTCAGGATGACACGGGTCGCAGTTTTTGGTTTTTCTCAACCTCTTTCTTGCCGAAATTCGAGCCGTCACAGCAGGGACAGGATCTCGCCGGCGACATCTTCTCCCTCCTCAAACAGGCGCACGTAGCCCTCCAGGCTCTGCGTCTTGCTCTTTAAGGTCCGCGAGCGCGCGCTCACGAAGATCCGGCACTTAAAGCGCGCGTTTTTCGCCTCCTGGATCAGATTCGCCCCGGCCGCGTTGCCGTCAAAGGCCAGCAGCACCGAAGGCCGGCGCTTGAAAATTTCATACGAAAAGCTCTTATAGATCCCCATACCGTTCGGCTCGATGGAAACGCGGATCCCTGCGCCGGCGCTCTTTAAGCGCGCCGTTTCGCCGTGCGTCAGATAGGTCGGCACGATAGCGAAAATGCGGAAGCGGCCGGCATTTTTCTCGATCAGATATTTTTCATACGCGCTCACGCGGTGTCCGACCACAAAGAACAGCTTTTCCGGATCGCCTTTTTCCAGCAGCTGATCCAGAATCCGGGCTTCGCCCGGTCTTACCTGCGTGCGGTGCTGAGAATTATTAAAGCTGCCGCCGGCCACCACAACGGGCAGTCCGGTTTCCGGCAGTTCCCTAAATTGCCCGAACAGCACGCCGGCCGTCTCCAGCCGCGCGGCGCCGCGCGGCAGATCGAAGACGGATTCCGGCATCCGGTCGATGCGCTCCTGCCAGAAGGTCCTGACGTCCTGCTCTCCCGCTTCCGCACGGAAGTGCTTTTCTTTTTCCGCAAAAACCGCCCGGCCGGCCGCCTGAATTTTCTTTTCGGTGGCGCACATGGCGCGCAGATCGTCCCGCGAGAGGGAAAGCAGCCGCTCCAGGGCCAGCTCTTCATCGATTGAATTGGTGCCGTAAAGCGCGGGACCGTCCGTTCCCTGCACGCAGGCCACGCCTGCATGCAGATATTGCTTTAAGGGATGGTTTTCCACGCGGCTCAGGTTGTTTAAGCGCACGTTGGAGCTGAGCTGGAATTCCAGCACCGCGCCGCTCGAGCGCAGAGCCGCCAGCAGCTGCCTGCCCTTTACGCTGCGCAGATTGCAGGTATACAGGCCGTGGCCGATCCGAAGCGGCGGCATCGCCTGCCCCGGCGAAAGCGCCTCCTGCACGGAGCGCAGACTCCCTTCCACGTTATCTTTCAGGCTGTCGCACTCGCCCGCATGGATGCGGATCACGAAGCCCGGCACCTTTCCGGCCAGCGCCACGACCTCCTTCAGGAAGGGCTTTAATTCGGTGATATCATTGATCTCCTCGCCCAGGATATCGCAGCCGGCCAGATACGGATCACCGGCCACCGCTTTCAGCACCCGCAAATTTTCCTTCAGGTAATCGCTTGGCGCGATATTGTCCTTCACGATAGTGAGCGGCGTGCGCCGGATCCCCGCCAAAAAGCGCAGCATCACGCCGGTCTCGGCCTCGGCCTTCGGCAGGACCTGATGGATCTCGTGAAGGCGCGCAGCCGCCTGATCCGCCTTGGCCAGGCTGGTATCGGAGATCTCCGCGTAGGAAATGCCCCAGCGCGCGTAGCTGCGCGCGATCCAGAGCAGCTTGTCCTGGAAGAGCGTGTTGGCGCGGTAGGCCGGGTCCTCGTCGTCCGCAAGCATCCGCTTCAGAGTTGCGGAGATCTCCTCGTCCGGGATCCGCTCACCGGCCGTTCTGATGAGAAGCGGCGGCAGTTTTTCCTCGGAGGCGACACCTTTCGTAAACACGTAGCGGTACAGATAGACCTTCTCCAGATTGGAGAAGACCGCCTGTCCGTCTTTTAAGACCGCCAGCGAGGCGCGGATCTTCGGAATATTCTCCGCCGCGTGCGGCAGGTTGTTGACGATGAGATCCGCGAAATTGATGAAGCAGTTGTCGTCGATCTTCCTGTCCCGATATTTGCCTTCCGGCGCCGTCCCGGCGAACCGTTTCGACACCTCTTCCCGCTGCCGCATCAGGGCATCCCACTGAGACGGCGCAAGCTTCAGATCCAGCTTTTTGACGTAATACAGCGGATAGCGGATCTGATGCGCGATGCCCAGGGCGATCAGGATGTCCGGCTCCAGGATCGCGTTCATGTGCGTATGCAGGTCCGTGTGGAACTTGCAGTCGGTGAAGATATAGGTCTTGACCAGCGTCCGGAAAAGATCCAGCCGGTAGTCCTTGGTCTGGCTCATGAAGGTCTTGGCGATGGCCGGCACGGCCGCCTTTTTCTCAATGCGTCCGTCCGGGTAGATATTGGCGACCTTCGTGCCGCCGAAACGCAGCGCGAAGAGCTCGCGGTTATCCCCGTCGATGTAGGACGGCACCTCGCCGGTGATGATCTTTAAGCCCGTTTCGTCTTCCGAAAGCGGCACGTTGCAGAGCTTTGCGAAGTTGGTGATGAGGTTCCCGCTGTGATGGTTCGGCGTGCGCAGCGTATAGAAAAGGCGCTCTCCTTCGCGGGAAAGCTCCACGATGATATCCTTCTCCCTGTCCAGATAAAAGTGTCCGAAATACGCCATAACAGCTCCTTACTCCAGTTCGATCTTCAGCTTTTTCCCGGTGCCTTTTGCAATCGCATTCAGTGTCTGCAGCGTGGGGATACAATCTCCGTTTTCGATCCGGCTGATATTGGACTGCCGGATTCCGGAACGAAGTGCCAGTTCTTTCTGCGTCAGTCCGCCCTCCAGTCTGGCGCGAATCAGAATCCTTTTGATCTGATCCTCCAGCGAAGTTTCTGCCCACGCTTCCGCAAAAGCCGGATCTTTCATTTCCTGCTCCAGTAGGATCTCATAATCATCTTTTTTTGTTTTTGCTCTCATAATCCTTTTTCCTCTCCAGCGCTGTTACAATCTCTTTCCGGGGAGTCTTCGCCGTTTTCTTGATAAATCCGTTCGTGAGAGCTTCCCTTGTATTCCTTTTCGGGAATATTTTATACTGTTTTTAGAATGGATTGCAAGTGATTTTTGAAATTTTCCAAAAAATTGAACGAATTATTTATTCGGATTCCAGAAGGTCAGATCGTTCCAACAGAAAAGTTTAATAAGAATCTCTGCCGATCAATGCTCCACGATCCCGTTCCGCTGAGAAAACTCACAGCCGCAGTAATCCTGGCGGTACATGTCGTAAAGACGGCAGATTTCCGTCGAGCGCAGATAGCCGTTCCGCTTTTTGAAGTCGGAAGGAAGATAGCAGGGGGAAGACGGCCGGGCCGCAGACGACTCTTCTGCCATCTCCTGTTTTCCTGCTTCTGCAGCAGGAAGAGCCGTCCCGGCAGCCGTTTTCAGTGCGTCTGCTTCCTCCTGCCCGATCCGGTTTAAGCGTTCCGGATCCTTCAGGGGACTTAAGGTTAACGTCGTGGCAAAGAAATCAAAGCCGCCCCTCGCTGCTTCCTGCGCCGTCCGGTGCAGGCGCAGGCGATAGCAGACCGTACAGCGGCCGCCGCGTTCGGGCTCCTGCTCCAGGCCGCGGACCGCTTCGTAAAACTGAGAGGGCTCATATTCGCAGTCGAGGAAATCCACCGGATTTTTGAAAGGAAAGCGGCGGATGAAAGCCTGCTGCTCCGCCTTGCGGAATTCGTATTCTTCCCGAGGATAGATATTCGGATTATAGTACAGGACGGTGATGCGGAAGTGTTCGGAGAGCTGCTCCAGGACCGAGGAGGAGCAGGGTGCGCAGCAGCTGTGCAGCAAAAGAGTAGGGATGGGAGCGCCGGCTTCCTGCCGCACTTCTATTACCCGGATCATCTCCTGCATCTGCTTGTCGTAATTAATTGTCACACTCTCTCCTCTTATAATTTTCCTATCTTCCATACGCCTCGCTGCCACGATAAAAACTTTTCTCGGAACGCGTGCCCCACTTCGTGAACCACGCGGGGTGCCCGCTTCGGAGACCTTCCGAAAAGAAAAAAGCAGTCAGGTCTCCTCAATGGGCAAATTCGCGGGGTCCGCGAAGCGGGGCGCGCGTTACTGAAAAGTTTATTCGGGCGCGCTCGGCGAAGTAAAGCCGGTTTATTCTTCTCCCGTATGCTTCTTGACGATCTTCTCGATCTCGCCGGTCAGTTTCTTGATCTCCTTGTTCGTGCGGCCTTTCATCTGGGTCACCAGGCGCGTTAAGGCTGCCAGCGCCGTCTTCAGCGCCTCGTAAACCTTCGCCGTCTCGCCGGACAGCGTCGTCTTCTTTTCGATCGGCACGCCTTCGGCTTCCACCAGGCATTCCCCGCTTAAGAGATCGTACTGCGCGCCGCTGTAAGGCGCCGCGGTCCGGTAGCCGTAACCCTCGTGCAGATAGTCCGCAAAACCGCTGCAGACCAGATCCTCCCCGTGATTGATGAAGACCAGATCCGGCTTTTGTCTGAAACCTTCCAGCCAGCGGATCAGACCGCTCTGGTCCGCGTGACCGCTGATGCCGTCGATGGTCGCCAGTTCC
>JAFZRH010000060.1 GCA_017619975.1 Lachnospiraceae bacterium
ATAGTACGGAGAATAATCCGCATCATACTTTGCCGGCAAACGGAGTATCAGCGTATTTTTATATTTCCGGACCGTTTCCGCGCTGCCGCTCCAGACGACGCTTCCGTCCGCCTGATCACAGAGATAAATGCCGCCTCTGGTAAAGTCGATCCCGGTGATCTCCCGGGAAAAATTCAGGCGGATCTCATACGGGATACTATAAGAGACCCGGCCGCTTTCCGGCGTCGTTTCGATCAGTTCGACCGTTGCTTCCGGATCGGACGTCCACACGTCATCCTTCCCGGATTCCACGGTCGGATAATGGATATGCGACAGCACCTTTTCCATGGTGCTGTTGATATCGGTGAAGCCGAAGCATTCGTTGGTCCAGACGCATTCCAGCTCCAGCACATAATCGCCGAAGACTGCCAGGGCCTGAAACCAGTACCAGGGCTGCTCCGCATAGTCCCGGCCGACCTGCCGGTAGTCCATATCGGTGTATTCTTTCCAGGTGTAGACATACTGCATGGATCCGATCGTCACATACTGCGCAAATGCGTCGTAACGAGAATCCATGACCGATTCAGACAGCGTACAGTTGCGATAGATGAAATTGCGCTGCAAATAGCTTTCGATCCAGGCAGGATCGTCGTTGGCAAAATGTTGTCCGTAATACTGCTGCAGCATGGCGGTATACTGTGAGATCTCACTGACGCTGTAGCGGATACGGCAGGCAGACTTCTTGTCCTGATAATAGTGATCCATCCGAAGGGTAGGACTGCCGGCGTTGCTGTTCGGCCAAAGTTTGATGGAACCGTTATAAAGGTGATTTACCCACTCGTTGAATTTCCCTATATCGTACGCGTTATAGGCATGGATATGCGCCGTACCGTTCGCGTAGCTGGGATCGTAGTCCTCATACAGGACCTCGTAATCATCCCAGACAACGGTATCGTCTTCCACCTTCTGTGAGCCGTAGTTGTTGGCCGCATAACATTTGCTGCCTGCGAACAATACCAGTATGAATAATAATCCGACGATCCAACGGTTCTGATTCGTTTTCACTCTCTGCTCCTCCCGACATCTGACTGAAATGCATTATAAGGTTTGTACCGAATTTTATCAAGAAAGCCGATCTCCTTCAGGGTCTTTTCTGTCCGGTTTAAAACTTCCATCGACTGCCGGTTTTCTTGACAAGCCCGTTCTTCCGCCCTAAAATACGGATATATCAGTTTTCAGAGGATTACACCGTGCAAAGTGCTTTTATAACACCATATGAGGGCGATGCTCCGTATATTTTTATCAGTTATGCCCACAGCGACGGTCCCCGTGTCTTTCCGATCATCGAAAAAATGGATGCCGCCGGCTTCAGGATCTGGTACGACGACGGAATTGCCCCCGGAAGCGAATGGCCGGAAAACATTGCAGACCATCTCAATCGCTGCAATGTCTTTTTAGCCTTTCTTTCCAATGCTTCCATCGATTCGCCGAACTGCCGGCGCGAGATCAATTACGCGCTTTCCAAGCGAAAAGGGTTTCTCGGCGTTCTGCTCGAAAAAACGGACATGTCTCCCGGGATGGAGCTGCAGCTGGCCTCGCAGCAGTGTATCCTCCGCTATAATTTCCGCACGGAAGAAGACTTTATGAAAAAGCTGACCGGCAGCGCCATTCTGAATCCGTGCCGGAAAGAAACCGCGCCGGACACGGCACCCGCACCGGCGGCAAAGCCGGAAAAAGCAGCCGAACCGGCAGGCCCGGCCGATACAGCAGAAAAGTTCCGGAACAAACCCGGAGCAAAAATAAAGCGGTGGATCATTCTTTGCGCCGCCGTACTGTGCCTTGCCGTATTGGCGTTTGTTCTCCCGCCGCTGTTCCGTTCAGAGGATCAGCCAGCGACTTCGGAAAGCCCGGAGCCCGCCGCCTCTCAGAACGAAACGACGGGGGAAGACCCGGAAACAACCGCTGCGACGGAACCGGCCGAATCAGCCGCCCCGGCCGGGACCTCTGTCCCTGCCGAAACATCCGCACCGACAACGGCTGCACCGCAGACCTCTGATACCAATATTGTTCTCGAAGAAAAGAATGTTCTCTGGACAGCTCACGGACTCTTCAAGCTCGCTGACGGGACACAGAACGATTGGAACGGAAAGGCCGCTTCTCTGTATGAGGCTTCTGCCCTGACCGCCGTCAGTCTGAACGACATAAAACAGATCGATGCCGGGCTTTTTGAAGAACTGTCCCGGAAAAATGTCCGCTATCTTTATACGGTCGACCTGCTGATCGGCACCAATAAGGCAGCCTGGGATGTTCCGTTTCTTAAAAACGGTCAGCTGGGCACCGCCAATGCTTCCTATGTTTTTAAAATTGCGAAATGTACGAAAGAAAACGGCAGCTGGAAGGAGAGTCAGTGGATCCCCCATCCGAAAGATGCCAACGCGGAATCTCTGACGCCCGGCACACTCTTTATTCCGGTCTGGCAGGAAAAGAAAGATGTCAACGGCTTTTCGTGGAACGATAATCCGGTCGTAACGGCCGGTCCGGGGTTGTATACCCTGGTCATTGCACAGTATGAAACTTCTTCGGCGGCCGGCCGGCCCGGCTACGGAATCGCTCTTGTTCTGAAAGAAAAACGCAGCGGGATCCCGTACGGCGGTATTACGGAATTTCGCCCGGTTGATCATTCTTTCGGGATCTGCGGAAGCTTTGCCGGCTCCAACTGGGGACAGGACGGACCGGATATCGTCATGACGGCTTCCGGTGCCGACACATGGACAGCTGAAGTAAAACTGAAATCCGGCGATTCCTTTAAGGTCCGTGCCGACGGAAAGTGGACTTTCAGCTGGGGCAAAGACGATCAGAATATTACGGCAACTCAGTCGGGAACGTACGTTGTGACGATCTGCTTTACAAACGGGAACGGGATCGTTACGGTCGAGCGGAAGCCCTGACGCCGTTACGGTTCACTATTCTTTTCTGCAATAGATCTCTATCGCTTTCGCGGCAAAGCCGGCCGTCCCTTTCCCGCCGACTCTATCGATATTCTGCGTGAACTCTCCGCCGGCGGCATAGGCCCGGCCGAGCCCGCTCAGGATCTCTTTTGTGCAGGTGTAGTAATGCTGCGTGATAAAACTCTGCAGCTTGCCGACCTCTGCCTGCGCCTTCGCGGAAGCAAGGTCCTCTTCTTTTAGGGTGCCGAACTCCGCAAAAATCTGCATCATCCCGGCAGCAAGGGAAGCTTCTTCCTCTTTGCTGCGGCCTTTGGATTTTTTCTCGAATTCCTTATAGGCAGCGGTCTCTCCCCAAGACGCCCTGGCCTGCGCGGCATACTCATCCAGTTTCTTCGTGTCAAATACGTCAGAACTCATCGGTTTATCTCCTGTCATTCGGTCTTATTCTCTGACCGCCATCTTTATTTCCTTGAATGCAGTTATATTCAAGCCTTTTCCTGCACTGGCTGAGATTTTAAACCTTTTTACGGTTCGTTCACAATCCCCGCGTACAGCGGCAGACGGTCCCCGCTCATCAATACAAAAAGAAACGGCCGGTTAAAGATCAGCGTGATTTCATCCGGCAGAGGAACTCCCTTTCCGGAACCGATTGCGAACGTAAAGGAGATCGCCCGTACGCCTTCCTCGTTTGCGATCAGACGGGCGGTCTGTTTAAAATCGCTTACATAAGCCATCCCGTCTGTCAGCGCGGAAAAATCTGCGTTCCCATCCGCCGAGAGACTGTTTGTCAGGCCCATCCGGCGGAAGTTTTCTTTCAGATCGATTTCCGCCTTGATATCGAAGCGCGGCAGCGTCAGCTTTACTCTGGCGGAACGGTAAGCCAGCTCATCCCCGATCGATCCCTCGTACCCTGTCAGTTCGCCGCCGATCACGGCCTTAAGGAGCCGCTGATACGTTTCCTGCTGCAGCAGCGCCTCAGGGCTTGTTCCTTCGTCCGGCAGGATCAGCCACAGTTGCAGATTGCTGCCCATTTCCACATAGGTGGCATAAAAGTTATCGCCCCGGGCATAAAAACCGTATTCATCCTCCTGCCGCATGTACGTGACGGGCAGTTGGTTTTGGGCCGCATAAAAAGTGCCCGTAAACGAATTCTTTTTCTTGAAGCCTTCCCATTTCACATCCAGATTCAGGGCGGAGACGAGGGCCATAACGGTATTGTGCGTCATCCCTGTGCCGGATAAGCGGTCACTTAACAGCCCGTCTGTCGCTTCGTCGATCCAGGTTCTTAAGGCGCGGTTATAGCCCTCGGTTCCCATTTCGCCGCGGAAGCTGCTGGCATAGTACTTTTCCGCCAGCGTTTTTACGGTCTCCTCACGGTAAGACAGCGACTGATCCAGCCAGACCGAG
>JAFZRH010000061.1 GCA_017619975.1 Lachnospiraceae bacterium
AAATCCGGGAAGAGTCCGGAAGCTGACAGCCGGCGGGACTTGACAGCATTGTTCCTTTCAGGCATTATATAAACTGCGGCACTGCTATTTTTCAGCCGCACGGAAAGGAGCTCCCCATGGCAAAGTTCTGCGCTTACTGCGGAAGCAAAATCGAGGATATAGCGGCTTTCTGCCCGAATTGCGGCAAAGCCGTCGCGGCGGCGCCTGCCCCGGCACCGCAGACCGGAAGGCCTGCGCAGCAGGAGCAGTCACGGCAGCCGGTATATCGGCAGCAGCAGTCGTACGGATATCAGGTCGTAAGCCGGCTGCCGCAGCAGCATACGCCTCCGGTACAGACAAAAAAGAAGAAAGGCGGCACCGTGTTCGCTGTCATCCTGGTGCTCGCGCTTTTGGTCACGGCCTTCCTCGGCTTCGTGAAGCCGGGATTTTTCCTGAAAAAAGAAAAGGACCCCGAGACCCTGATCAACCGTGTGCAGATCACAGTCCCCCTTCCGACCGGACCCGAGGCGATCGTGAGAATGCAGGCGAATATCGCGCTGCAGTATTATGTCGAAGCGCGGATGTATCTGGAGAAGCTGGCCGCCTATGATACGGAAAAGCTGGATGCCGAAGAGTTTGCGAAACTGGTGAACGACGCGGCCACAGCCTTTGAAAATGCGGACAAGATGAGCAGCTGTCTGGACGGTCTCGTGGATCTCTGGATGGAGACGGACGACGAACGCCAGGCGCCGAAGATGAAGGTGCTGCAGACGGCGAGCGCGGCCGGAGAAACGTCTTTCGGAGATCTCTTCAGCGTCAAAGCGTACGCGAAGGATAAATCCGCTTCGGAACTGACGGCGCAGGAAATCGTGGATCTTTTCGACAAAGCGCCGGCGGGAAAGCAGATCCGGACGCTGGCGGCGGTCCTGGGAACAGACGCCAAGCATGCCTACGCGCAGCTGAAGATCGCGCAGGCGGAGCTGGAAGGCGCCGACGCCAAAAAAATCGCGGATCAGGCTACGACCTGCATTCAGGTGGCGAAAACCTTAAAAACGGCCGGAACGGTGGCCGGACTCGTGATCGCGGCGGCTCCGGTAGCGACCGGCGCGGTGGCGACCATGGCGACCGGCGAGCTGATCGCGACCGGCGGCGGCATCATCATGGGGTCTGTCAATACCGGTCTGGAGCTGACCTCCACCGGCGCGACGCTTATTTACGGCACGGATGAAAACCCGTATACGAAACGGGCGGACGCCATCGCGGACAGCAAGGTCATGAAGACGGCCAATCTGGTCGTCGGACTGGCCGGTCTCGGCTATAACGTCAAAAACCTGATCGAAAAGACGGACGAGCTGATCGAGCAGGCAGACAAAGTGGATGAATACTATGCGCTCCTGAAGAATCTTTCCGCCAAGAACGGCAAGGAGGCCAGCGATCTGTTCGGCATCCTTTCCTTCGGCCTGGGCAACCTCGATCCGAACGAGGGGACGTTCATGGGGATCAGCCTGGATCCCGACCTGAATGGCAAAAACCTGAAGATCCTTCTTCAGGACACGAAGATCGGGACCTCTCCGGAACAGCAGGCAGCCATGAAAAAGATCCTGGAAGACGCCGGTTATTCCTCGAAGGACGCGCAGAAAGCCGTGGATGCGGCCGTGGAAATGCTGAAGTCCGGCGAAACGCCGAAGAAGGAAGAGACAGATCCGGCTGCGCCGGCACCGGCCGAAATTGTGGACCGGATCCTGGAAGACAACAAATATATCGCGCCGGACAGCGAATTTGATCTGGATGATTATATCGACCAGATGGAAATCCTGATGCAGGAACTGGCGGCTTATGAGGTGAAGCAGTCTTCGGCGGCAGAAACGACGAAGGTGCCGGAGACGACGATCCCGCCGACCAAAGCGCCGGATACTACAAAGGCGGAGGAAACGACGGCGGAGCCTGGCCTTTCCGGCCTCGGCTGGATCGAACCGTACTCCTATTTCAAGGTGGAAACCGTTTTCTCCCTGTATCCGCTGCTTTCGAAATACAAACCCGCGGCCATGAAGGTGCGGCCGATCGCCTACAGCGCTCTGGGACCGATCAAGTTCAGCGACACGGAATCCTTTGTGATCGATCTGACAGACGGTGCGCAGACGGTCTATGCTACAACCTATTATGAGGGAAGTTCCATCGATGCTCCCTACTATCGGCATGAGATTACGTTCACGTTTACCGGGAATCCGAACAGCTCCAATCTGTTTTCCGCCGCGATGGCACGCGTGGTATACCGGATCAAGGACGACGAACTGCGGGGCAGCTACTCCGCAGAGAAGTGCAGTATCATGAACTCCTCCGCCTGGTCGGCGTTCATCAACGATACGAAGGCGTTCGGCATTTCGGAACTGGACTACAAGTTCCTGTTCGTGATCGAGGAGGTGTACTTCCCGTAAAAACGAACGACGGAAAACATCCTCCCGACAAAAAGGAACAAAGAATACAAAATCGTTGACAATAAACCGGAAATGTGATAAAAAAGGAAAGGTTAAAAACAGTTCCGGCAATACGGGAGAAAAAGGTTACGGGATTTGTTTCTTTGCGGCCCGGAATTTGAGAAGGATTAAAACGCGGCAGCGTTTTAACAATATAAGAAGAAGAGAGGAAACAGTATGAAAAAGTTTTTAGCAATGCTGCTGGCCGTCGCCATGGTAATCAGCTGCCTGGCCGCCTGCGGTTCTGCTGACAACAAGGAAACCACTCCGGCCGGCGGCAACACCGCTCCCCAGAGTGAAGTGGAGAAGATCATCGCCGAAGCTCAGAGCATGAGCCTGGAAGATCTGGCCAAGAAAGCCATTGCGGAATCCAACGGCAAGACCTTCTACGGCGTGGGCAACTCCAGCCGCGGCAAGAGCGCGCTGCCCCTGTTCATCGAGTACTTAAAGACGATCGATCCGAACTACGACATGAAATTCGAATGGCAGCAGCCCAAGAACAACAAGATCTTCGATCAGCTGACGGCCGACTCCTTAAAGGACACCGGCACCTTTGCCATGACCCTGATCCAGGACGGCAACCAGATCGAAAGCAAGATGGTCCAGACCGGCATCTTAAAGACCTTCATCCCGAAGGACTGGGCAAGTGCCAACAACACCACCCCGGAAGCCTACAAGGGCTACCTGGCGCTGCAGACCTTAAACAAGATCTTTGAGTTCAACAACACCGGCTCCAAGACCTACACCAACGTGTGGGATTTCGTAGCGGAAGGCGAGCACGGCCTGTATATGGATATCGACTCCGAGATCGTCGGCAAGAACTTCCTGTACATGCTGACCAAGCCCGAGTATGCCAAGGGCTTAAAGGAAGCCTACGATGCACTGGATGCTTCCAAAAAGGGCTACATCGACACTGCGATCGCGGCTGTTGAGAAGGATGCCAAGGATCTGGGCCTGGATGAGAACGGCAAGTACGCGCTGGCCTGGATCAAGCTGTGGGTGGAAAGCTACAACGCCCAGAGCGACGACGGCCCGATCTGCAACACGCTGGTCTCCAAGTCCGCGACCGATCAGTTCGGCCTGCTGGTTTACTCCAAGCTGCGCAGCGTTGAGGAATCCGATCAGGTCTCCAAGAACAACGTGACCGTCGCTGCGTATCAGGACGGCTACACCGGCTTCGGCGGCTACGGCTACTGCCACTACCTGTTCGTGACCAAGAACAGCCCGCTG
>JAFZRH010000007.1 GCA_017619975.1 Lachnospiraceae bacterium
ACCCTGACCGAAGAGGAAGGCCGGAACTTAAGAGACGCGCTGATCGCGCTCTTCGCCGGGAAGGAGGGGTCACAGTGAAGAAAGCATTGTCAGAGATCTTCGGAACGGATGTGATCGATCCGGAGAAACCGTTCGAGATGGTGATCGGCGGGACCCGCTACGAGGTGTCCTGTCATTTCGATCCGGAAGGCAGCAGAAGCATCTGGGATCAGTTCCGCGATCTGATCCTCATGCAGGAAAAAGACGCGGCGCAGAATTGACAAGGTGCGCCCGGGCATTGTAGGCTATAAGAGCCTTTACGATGCCCGGGCTGCCGGAAAGGAGAAGAAATGGCAGCCAAAAGAAAAAAGGGCAACGGGCAGGAATTGATAACTGCTCTTTACTGCCGTCTGAGCCAGGATGACGGCCTGGACGGTGAATCCAACTCAATACAGAATCAGAAAAGCATGCTGCTGGATTATGCCAGGAGAAACGGCTTCACGAACACTAGATTTTTTGTGGATGATGGGATCAGCGGAACGACCTTCCGCCGGCCCGGCTTTCAGGAGATGGAGGAGATGATCGAGCGCGGCGAGATCGGGACGGTCATCGTCAAGGATCTTTCCCGCTTCGGACGGAACCACATCACGGCCGGGAACTATCTGGAGATGGTCTATCCGGCGCTGGGTGTCCGCTTCATCGCGATTCAGGAAAGCGTGGACACGCTCAGCGGAGCCGGGACGGAGCTGATGCCGCTGCAAAACATCTTCAACGAATGGTTTGCGAAAGAGACCAGCAAGAAGGTGCGGGCGGTCTTCCAGATGAAGGCGCGGCGAGGGGAACGGACCAATTACAATGTTCCCTTCGGCTACAAGCGCGACGCCAAGGATCCGAACAAGTGGCTGATCGATCCGCCGGCTGCCAAGGTCGTAAAACGGATCTATTCGCTCTGTTTCAAGGGGAACGGTCCGGAGAAGATCGCGCGGATCCTGCAGGACGACAAGGTCCTGACACCGCGGGCGTACTACTACCAGAACGGAATGTCCGATACACCGGGCCCCGAAAACCCCTATCACTGGAGCTGCGTCACGACATCGGACATCCTGTCGAACCGGGTCTATACGGGCTGTACGGTCTGCTTCAAGATGACGACGGTCAGCTTCAAGGTCCACAAGAAGATCGTCCGGCCGGAAGACCAGTGGGTCATCATCCCCAACACGCAGGAGCCGATTATCGACGAAGATCTATGGCAGCGGGTACAGGAGCTGCGGAAGCACAAGCGGAAAGTCGGTCCGACGGGAAGGAGCAGCCTGTTCAGCGGGCTGGTGTACTGCCCGGACTGCGGCTCAAAGCTGAGCTTCTGCGCAGCGAAGTCGCTGAAGCCCGAGCAGGAATTCTTCCGCTGTTCCAGGTACAAGTCGGGAAGAGGACAGTGCACGATCCACTACATCCGCGACGCGACGCTGAAAAAGATCGTTCACGCGGTCGTGTCCGAACTGGCAGACTTTGTCCGCTGCTATGAGCCGCTGTTCCTGCATATGGTCTCCAAGAGCTATTATGCCAAAAAGGAGCAGAGCGGCCGTGCGATGCGACAGAGGCTGGAGGCCGACCGCAAACGGCTCGGCGAGCTGCAGGAACTGCTTCCCAGGCTCTACGAGGACTATGCTTTCAAGCGGATCCAGGAAGACTTCTACGACAAGATGTCCGTGATGTACACGACGGAGCAAAAGGATCTGATGCGGCGCATCGCGGAGACGGAGAAACGCCTCAGCGAAACGGCAAATGAGAAGATCGATCTGCGGATGCTGCTGACGGGGCTTCGGAAGTTTACGGATGTCGGGGAGCTGACGCCGGAGATTGTGAACATGCTGATCAAACGGATCGAAGTCCACAACAGTGAGCGGATCGACGGCCACCTGAAAGTCAAAGTGGACGTTTACTTCACGGCAGTCGGTCTGCTGGATCTGCCTACGGAAGACGAGATCCAGGCACTGATGGCGGAAATGCAGCAGCCGCAGACAAAGCATGAAAAGCCGGTGGCCAGCGCATAAAACGAAAAAGCCGGCAAAATGACAATAAAAAACGGAGCAGCCTGTAAAGACTGCTCCGGATTTCCGGAAATACCATCCTTGTTCAAGCAAGGGGTTTCATTCGTTTGCTTTCTCCGCCGCCTTCTCTTTTCTGCTCTTTACCAGCAAAAAGACCGCGATCCCGATCCCGGCGGCCGCGAGTACGAGTCCCACGATCAGCAGCCAGTTCGGTCCGGACGCCTGCGCGGCAGCGGGCTCCGCCGGCTCCGTTCCCGTTTCGGCCGGCTCCGCCGAAGCCGTCTCTTCGCTCCCGCTCGGCGTCCGGATGATCAGCTGCGTCGATCCGGCGACCGTATATTCAACGCCGTCCTGTTCTACGAGCGCCGTCACCGTCACATCGCGGTAGCCGGCCGCCTCCGGAATAAAACTGAACAGGATTACATTTTCCTGCCCTTCTTCCAGTTTATAAACTGTTTTGTCTTCGCCGACGGTCCCCGCACCTTCCAGCGTATACGTCAGCGATTTGATCTTCGCAGAACTGCCGGCCGGCGCCGTGAAGCTGACTGCCATATTCAGCTTCGCTCCCGTTTCCGCCTGCGGGCCGAGGAAGAGCACCGAAGCAACCTGCACCGCGCCGCTCGTATCCACCCAGACAGGCGCCGTGACCGCCAGGTCACCGTCCTGCTGCGTCACGCGAACGTAGTAATACGAATACGCGGGCTCCAGACGGCAGCTGAAAAAACCGCCTTTCAGCTGAGCCGCGTCATCCCAGACGTAAACCGTCTTACCGCCATCCGCGATCAGCTCCGCCTTGCGGAAACCGTCCTCCAGATCCGGGTCATACAGCTGCAGCTCGATCTCCAGCGCGCCGCCCAGCGTCTGCACCGGCAGGACGGATCCCAGCGGCGCTCCGTTTACGGTATAAGAAATTTCTAAATTCTGATCCTCCGTCGCATAGACCCGGTACGCGCGGATCGCCTCGAACAGGCTCTCCAGACTCAGGTCCTTTGCCAGGACCACGTCCCGGCCGGTATTTGCGTTGCCCCAACGGCCGCTGTGATTGTCCTGATTGTTTGACGGCGCCAGGTGCCAGCCCTGATCCAGCGCCAGCGTATACATCTCATAGCTCGGATAGTACCCGCCACTGCCGATCTGCCCGCTGCCGTTGCCGACCTCGACCAGGAAGACGCGCTCGTCGATGAGCGGATCCCGGTAGGCAAAATCCGCAAAAGTCCCGAATTTTTCGCTCGGATGATTGAACTGGCTGACAGAGCCTTCTCCCTCCGGCTGGCTTAAAAGCTTGTAATACGCCTTCAGTCCCGCGTCGCCGTCCTTCTGATTCAGCGCGGCATTGTTGCGTGAGACGATGCCCGGCGTCCCGAACGTGTTCATGTGCCCCGGCCCGCCGGACCAGGTCATCTCAAAGCCGCCGATCGCGAGGATTCCCTCATGCGTCGCGTTAAAATCCGCAATTTCCTTCTGATAAGCCGCCCAGCGCTGCCGGCTGGCTTCCGAGGCCAGGCTCATATCGTAGAGCGCACCGGCCGGGTTGGCGTTCGTAGTGCTGTCAAAATAGTTGGAATGATCCGTAAAGGCCACAAACTGGATATTGTCGGCCTCCGGCAGGAGCGCGATATAATCCAGCGCCTGCGCAAGCGTGCCGGCGCCGTCCGAATAGGTGGTGTGCGAGTGCAGCTGGCCGAAAAGCAGCCTGTATTCCTGCTCCCCGGGCGTAAAGCTCCAGCTCTCCCGCTTTGTTTTGCCGTCCGCCCGCACGATCGTAGCCGATACCGTTACCTTCCGGTCTTCCAGCGGACCCTCCGGTCGGTAGGAATATCGGTACTCGCCGTTTCCCAGCGCTTCCAGCTCGCCGAACACGTCCTCTCCGTTTAAGCGCAGGTAGACCATCGGCTCTTCCCCGCCGTTCGCAAAATGAAGGCTGATCAAAGGCGACAGATCGGCGCCGGTCGCGCTGCCCCGGGCCGGACTGACGTCCAGCACCGCCGGAATATCCCGGACCGTGATCTCCTTCTCACCGGAGAACGAAACCCCTTCGCTGTCCGTACCGCGCGCCGTCAGCAGGATCGTCTCTCCCTGAACGAATTCCGCCGGCAGCGTATAAACGCCGCGGGCATCCGCTTCGAGCGGGACGCCGGCGCCTTCCACGCGCAAGCCTTCTCCGTTCAGTCCGAACAGACTGTCCGTCTGAACCGTAAAGGAAAACGGCTGTCCCGGAATGCATTCGCTGAGCGCCTTCAGTGTGACTGACGGTTTATCGACCACGCCGCGGGCGACGGGTTCCTCTTCCGCGAGCGGCAGGATCTCAAATTCATAGATCGACGCGCTCTCGCTGTGGTAGGTCCAGCCCGAAAAAACGCTGCTGTAATATTCGATATTGATCGCCCGGTCCTTGTAGCGGGCGGTTTTGCTGTTGAAGACCAGATGAGAGCCCGATTCCGTAAAATACCAGAAGCCGCAGTTTTCCGTCGTGTCCGAAAGCGCCGGCGACAGGAATACTTCCTCGGCATTGTTCGTTGCCAGATACCCCTGCTCGGTCCGGAACCAGAAATATCCGTTCTCCCCGCCGATCTCAAAGACCAGTGCGCCGTTCTCGCAGACCGCCGTACCGTCCGCCCGCACCTCAGTCTTCGCCGCCGTAAGGGCCGATCCGATCAGCTCCGGCACGCCGAAGCTCGCCCCGGCACGGGGGCTGTAGATCACGTAACCGCCGCCGGTCGGGATCTGCCGGTCCTGCGCGGCAAAGCCCGGCACGGAACAAAGACCGGCTATAAGACCGGCCAGCAGCAGGCACAGGATCATCCGGAATATCTGACTCTTTTTCATGAAAAGCTCTCACCTTTGTTCCTTTTCGGCGATTCAGTCTTTCGTCCGTCTCACTTCTTCTTCCGCCGCCAGGATCTCCTCCAGCGAAGGATTCTCTGTGACCCGGTGCCTGGCCATCGCGTTTTCGATCCGGTCCGCGATCCCGAGATACGGCAGTTTTCCCTTTAGAAAATCCGCGACCGCGGTCTCATTCGCCGCGTTGAAAACGGTCGGCATGGTCCCGCCGATGCGCCCTGCCTCATACGCGAGCCGAAGAGCCGGGAAGGTTTCGGGGTCAGGCTTTTCGAAATGCAGATCCGGCAGATCCCAGAAATCCAGTTCCTCCGTCATCTGCGTTCTGCGATCCGGATAGTTTAAGGCATATTCAATGGGCAGCCGCATATCCGGCACACCCAGCTGCGCTTTGACGGCTCCGTCGGAAAATTCCACCATGGAATGAATGATGCTCTGCGGATGCACCACCACCTGCACCTGATCGTATGAAACCCCGAACAGATGGTGCGCCTCCATGACTTCCAGTCCCTTGTTCGCCAGCGTGGCGCTGTCCACCGTGATCTTGGCCCCCATGGACCAGTTCGGATGCCGCAGGGCCTGGGCCGGTGTGATATCTTTCAGTTCATCCCTCGTCTTTCCCCGGAACGGTCCGCCCGAAGCCGTCAGCAGGATCTTTTTGATCCGGTTCTGCCGTTCGCCTTCCAGACACTGAAAGATCGCGCTGTGCTCGCTGTCCACGGGCAGGAGCTCGGCGCCGTTTTCGCGCACGGCCGGCATCATGATGTGCCCCGCCGTGACGATGGATTCCTTGTTTGACAGCGCGATCCGGGCGCCGGTCCGGATCGCCCAGAGCACCGGTCTGAGCGCGATCATGCCGGAAATCGAGATCGCGTAAACCCCGCAGCGCCAGTCTTCGATCAGGCGCTTCATGCCTTCCATCCCGGACAGGACGGTGACCGGCAGGTCTTTGACGCGAACAGTCAGATCCTTCGCGGCCGCCGGATCCATCAGGCAGACCGCCTCCGGCCGGAGCAGACGGATCTGCTCTTCCAGGCCCGTCACGTTCTTCCCGGCCGCCAGCGTCTTGACACGGAAGCGCCCGCCGCTTCTCTGTACAACGTTCACGGTCTGCCGGCCGATCGAGCCGGTCGAGCCAAGAATACTCAGGCTGCGCGGAACCGTCGTCTGTTCGTTCATGCTGTGTTTTTCCTGCTCTTTCATCATTCCGTTACAGTCTCATATTGATCAGAATATCGCCTGCCCTGACCCGGATCTGATCCTCCGGCAGAACAGCCATGCCGCCGCGGATCAGTGCCGTCACCACGATATGGTCCATCTCTTCCACCTCACGGATCGTGCGGGACACATAAGCTGAGGAAGCGTCGATCAGCAGCGCGCCGGTGTTCTTTTTGTATTCTTCCGTTTCCGTGCTGCGCTGGAGACGGCTGTAATGCTCCACGAAGCCAGCGGAGAGAATGCCGGTCGGGATCGCGACCGCGCCGACGCCGAGGAAGGTGATGATCACCCCCATGATGCGTCCCAAAAGCGTGACAGGATAGATATCGCCGTAGCCGACCGTAAAAACAGTGGAAACGCTCCACCAGATGCCGGACAGAGCGTTTTTAAAGGCCTCCGGCTGCGCGGCATGTTCCACACTGTACATGCAGAGCGAGGCCGCGAGGATCAGGACCAGAATAATAAAAACGGCGTACAGGATCGCGCTGCGCTTTTCCTTAACGACCGAGGTAATGACCTGAAAGGAATCGTAGCGCGTATTGATTCGGAAAAGATGCAGGATCCGCGCCGCCCGCAGGATCCGGAAGGCCCCGAAACCGGAGAGGAAGAAGAAGGGCAGGATCGTCAGAAGATCCACGACGCCGTCGAAAGAAAACAGGAAATGCAGGATCGCCTTTCCGCGCTTTTCTCCGGGATAGAGCAGATCCGCCGTCCAGATCCGCAGAAGATATTCTACGCAGAAGATCAGAACCGTCACGATCTCGACGGTCTCAAAGAAAGGCCGCCAGGCTTCCAGTTTATCAAAAGTCTCCAGAAACAGAACGGAAATGTTGCAGAGGATAACGGTCACGATAAAATAGTCGAACGCGCGGCTCGGCGCGTCTTCCTTGTTGCCGATCTGAATGATCTCAAAGATCCGTTTTCTTGTCTTTTCCGATATTTTCATGACCGCAGCCTCCTCGGATATTTTACACGCTTTTCCCGGAATCGGCAAGATATATCGCCGCACAGGCGACCGCCTTTTTCTTGAAAAAACGTCTTCAGGGGCTTCTCAAAAGCGCCGAATACCGTTACAATAACGCTGTGCAAAGCTGCAGGCGGCCTGCCCGGCCGCTTTCTTTCAAGCAGACGCAGCCTTGCCAAAGGAGCACACAGATGGAAGCGATCCTGACAAAAGAACTGACAAAGTATTACGGAAAAGTCCGGGGCATTACCGGCCTTAATCTTTCGGTGGCGGAAGGGGAGTTTTTCGGTTTTATCGGACCGAACGGAGCCGGAAAATCCACTACCATCCGCAGCCTTCTTGGGCTGATCTCCCCGACTTCGGGAGAGGCAAAGATCTTCGGCCGGGATATCCGGACGGAAAAGGAAGCGATCCTCGCGGAATGCGGCTATCTGCCGTCCGAAGCCATCTTTTACCCCGGCATGCGGGTGAAGGACGCCATCAGGCTGTCCGCCGATCTTCGCCGGAAAAACTGCAGCGAAGAAGCGGAGCGGCTCTGCGAACGCTTAAAGCTTGACCCGTCCCGGAAGATCGACGAGCTCTCCTTCGGAAACCGTAAAAAGGTCGGCATTGTCTGCGCGCTGGAAAGCAACCCCCGGCTGCTGATCCTGGATGAACCGACCGGCGGCCTGGATCCCCTCATCCAGCATGAGTTTTTTGAGATCCTGCGGGAAAGAAACGAGAAAGGAACCACCGTTTTCCTCTCCAGCCACGTACTGTCCGAGATCCGCCGCTACTGCCGGCGGGCTGCCGTGATCCGCGAAGGAAAGCTCATCGCCTGCGACAGTGTGGAAGCCCTCTCAAAAACCAATGCCCGCCGCGTATCGGTACGGGGGCAGGTGGATCTGGAAGGTCTGGACGGCCTTCGTGACGTTACCCGGACGGAGGGCGGCGTCAGCTTCCTGTACAGCGGGGACATGCATCCGCTGCTGCAGCGTCTGGCCGGCAGCGAGATCGCGGACCTGAACGTGACCGAGCCGGATCTGGAAGAGATCTTCCTGCATTATTATCAGAAAGAGGAGGCCTGAGGATGATTATCGTAAAACATGAATTAAAGCAGGGTCGGACGGCCTTCTGGATCTGGGCCGGGTCCATTGCCGCGCTGCTGGGGATCTGCATTTTTCTGTTCCCGGAAATGAAGAGCGAGATGGATACGGTGAGCGATATGTTCGCCTCCATGGGCGCTTTTACGGCGGCCTTCGGCATGGACAAGCTGAATTTCGGCACGCTGATCGGCTATTACGCGATCGAATGCGGCAACGTGCTGGGACTCGGCGGCGCTTTCTTCGCGGCGATCTGCGCCGTGGATATCCTCAGCAAGGAGGAACGGGTCCACACGGCCGACTATCTCCTCTCTCACCCCGTCAGCCGCGTCCGGATCATGACGGAAAAACTGGCTTCCGTCGCGCTGCGGATCCTTGTGATGAACGGGCTGATCTATCTGATCTCGATCGGCTCCATGGCAGCGGTCGGCGAGAGCGTGCCGTGGAAGGAAGTCAATCTGCTCCATCTCGCGTATTTCCTGCTGCAGCTGGAGATCGCCGGGATCTGCTTCGGCCTTTCCGCGTTTCTTACACGGGGCAGCGTCGGCATCGGCCTGGGCCTGGCCGCGCTTCTGTACTTTATGAATCTGATCGCCAACATCACCAAATCCGCGGAATTTCTGAAGTATTTCACACCCTTCGGCTTCTGCGACGGAGCGACGATCGTTGACGAAGGGAAGCTGGACGCCGGCATCCTGGCCGCGGGCCTCGCGCTCGGCGCACTCGGCATCCTGGCCGCCTATCTGAAATATCCGAAAAAGGATATCCGCTGAAATTTTCTTTCCGCGAAAGAAGCTGTGAAAAAACACGCTGCAGTGTCATTCCGAGCAAAGCGAGGAATCCTTGCCGCAAAGCGGCAAAATGCGCCTTACAGGCGCAGGATCCTTCGACTCGCTTCGCTCGCTCAGGATGACACAAAAAGCGTGTTATTTCACAGCCCCTTCAGCGCCACATCCAGCAGATAAGACGTTCCGAGCGCACCATTCCAAGCTTTTCCTGCAGAAGCAGGGAGGCGGTATTGCTCTTCTCCACCTGTCCGAAGGGGATATATCCTTTTTGGAGCGTTCTGGCGACAGCTTCTTTTTCCAGCGCCGCCGCATAGCCGCGGCGTCTGAATTCCGGAAAAATATAGAGCAGACCCAGACTGCCTTCCAGATGCTCTCCGATAAAGCCGACCAGACAGTCCTGACGGTATCCGAGCAGGAGCGTTTTCCGCTCCACGATCTGTGCCATTTCTTCCGGGCTGACCAGATGATAGGTCCGGATCAAAAGATCCAGATCCTCCGGCCGGGCGGTCCGGACGCGGATCCGGCTGTCCAAAGCCGGCGGCGCGCCGTACCAGGCCAGCTGCCAGCATTCCAGCTTTTCCGCAAAGCCGTATTGCCTGAAAGCGCTCTCCCCCAGTTCGCAGTCGGGGACCATCAGCAGGCGGCAGCCGTCGTCAAGATGCTTTTCCAGCAGAGTTCGGCCGGCCTCCCTGTTTTCACAGGCCAGAAGAAAAGCGCCGCTGATGCTGTCCCGGACCAGGACCGCGTCTTCCCGCTCTTCCAGGATCTCTCCGCTGCCGCGTCTCAGCACCCGGTCGACCCCCAGGTATTCGATGTCCGAAAGCCTCATGCCGCTCCTTTCTTTGACTGTCTCTGCCGCTTCTTTCTCCGTTCCGCCGCTTTTAAGTCTCTTCCCTTTATGGCCGGTACGGCGGATATTCGCTCACCAGCAGACGGTACGGCGGCTCATCCTCCTCGACCGTCGGAAAGCGTCCCATCGGCGGGTCGAAATGATTGTCCGTTTCGTCGTCGTTGCATTCACTGACTTCCCCAATCAGGACGGGACCGGTCCCGGGTTCCACCAAAAAGTCGTGATAGAGACGCCGCGCGATATGGATGCTCTCTCCGGGCACAAGGCGGATCTGCCCGCCCGCCGGGACCGTAAGAAGGCGCCCGTCGCAGTGCACGGCAACGGCTGAAGATTCATCCACGCTTTCGTCCGGCAGCGACCAATTGACGCGGATCAGCAGATTCCCGCCGCCGCGGTTGATGATGTCTTCCGTTTTGTGCCAGTGAAAATGCCTGGGAGCGTACTGCCCTTCTTTTAAATACAGCAGTTTTTCCGCATAGACCTTCGGATACTTTTCCGCCAGAGCGCGGTTTCCGTTGCGGATCGTGATCAGCGAGAAGCCGATCCGGTCAAAGTCGCCCTGTCCGTAGTCGGTGATGTCCCAGCCCAGCCTGCAGTCGCGGATCTCATCGAATTCGGGGCCTTTCCGCGGCCACTCCTCCGGTGAAAAATAACAGAACGGCGGAAGATAGCAATGCTCCCGCGCGCACACGGCTTCCATTTCCCGGATCGCCCGGTTGATCTCGGATCGTTTCATTTTTTCTCCTTTTCGTCAGGCAGCCTTTTCTTCCGATTTATGGCTTTTCCACTTTTCGGAACAGTCTCGCGCTCCAGAAATCCATGCCGAGCTCCTCCAGATAGAAATGCAGGATGGCTTTCCAGTTTTTGGTTGCCGTGCTCAGCAGGATATAATCCGCTTCTCCGGCCACGGCGCGCTCCGCAAAACGAAACAGCGCCTGTCCGATGCCCCGGGAGCGAAGCCGGGGCTTCACGTACAGCTCTTCGACCTCAAAAAACGGGGTACCGTCCGGCATGACCGAGCTTGCATTTTTTGCGAGCTCCCGATGGCCGAACAGATAGCCGACGGTCTCCTCTCCCTCTTCCGCCAGAAAAACGCGGTTTCCTTCGATATCCGCCGCCTCGTTCCGGCGGTATCCGCGGCAGCTGTTTTCGGCTTCCCAGTCTTCGGAGAGCCGGATCAGCTCTTCCAGAAGGGCCGGGGAAAGCTCCGACTCCCGGCAGGAGTAATCCTCCGGATACTCAAAGCGGATGCACTGTTTTTCGGCGTCCGCGACCGCCGGGACGCCGAAGGGGATGATGCAGCGCGGCGTCGCATGACCGACGTTGACGTTGAAGAGGATCGGAAGCTCGGGCCTGTCAATCACCCGCACCAGCAGCTTCTTATATTCTTCAGCATATTTCTCGTCCATGGGCTTGCCCGCCAGAACGCCGGCGACCCGATCGAACAGGCCGAAGCGCTTTAAGGCCAGCAGCATTTTTTCGTACAGAGCGGGGTCCGGCTGCTCCTGGCTGGTTTCCAAAAGCAGGATCCGGCCCTCCCAGTCTTCCGGCGACGGGAACAGTCCGTACTGCCCGCAGAGACTGACCGTGTCCGGATAGCGGTCGTTATTGAAGATATCGTACATTGATTCCAGGCAGCCGCCCAGAATCTTCCCCCGGAAAACCGGCGCTCCCTGCAGCAGCTCAAAGCCCCGGTTCGCATGGCGGATCCGCGGGATCCCGATCTGGCTCTCGTCGAAAGCCTTTCTTTCCTCGTACCAGACCTCGCTCGGCCGGATCTCCCGGATGCGGCCCGCGGTGATCAGTTCCTCCAGAAAGTGCCGGCTGTAGGGGAGCATATCGTTTTCCAGCTCGCAGACATCCGCCAGGAAGGACTGGCCGTAAAAAGTCTTCAGCCCCAGCTTGTGCAGCATCAGATGGTTTATCGTGCTGTCCGAAAAGCCGAGAAAGACCTTGTCGCAAAGCGCCTGCTGCAGCCGCCCGCCGTCAAACAGATAGGGCAGCAGGCGATAGGTGTCGTCTCCGCCGATCGCGCAGAGGATCATATCGACGTCCGGATCCGAAAACGCTTCGATCAGGTCTGCCGCCCGGTCCTCCGGATGCGCCTTTATATAGTCCCGCCCCTTCAGCGCATGGGCGCCGAAGCTGACGCGAAGCCCCATGTCCTCCAGACGCTTTACCCCTATCTTCACCTCGTGCGCCACGAAAGGCTCGCCGATGGTTCCGGCGGACAAACTGACGATTCTTACCGTTTTTACCATTTCGCCTCCCGGCTTTTCAGCCTTTCTTTAAGGGGACCCAGATACCGACGCGCATCTCACCCTCGCCGTCTTCCGGCGGAAGATAGACCTCGATATCGTAGTCGCCCGCCAGCGTATAACCCTGAAGGGCCGGCAGCCACTCGGACCAGATCCGGGTATTCGTATCCTGCAGCGTTTCGATCGTACAGGGAAACTGCGCCCACAGGCTCCCGGGGATCACGCGGGTCCCGCAGCCCTCCGGGATCTCCTCCCAGGGGAAATACAGATCCGCGATCCAGTAATCAAAGTTTTTCCCTTCCGTGCCGATGCAGACGCCGAAGGTCCCCATGATGGAGCGCTTTTCTCCCTGCGCCATCCATTCGTCCCAGAATTTCGGGATTTCCTGATAGCTGGTATCCGAATGAAACGGTCTTTTCACGCCGACGATCGTAAACGGTGCTTTTTCCACGATGCTATACTCTAACATGCTTCCACCCTCCATGGTGATTTTGATATGCAGCGGCGCGAAGGAACGGATCGGGGCCCCCGCTTCTTTGGCCTGGGACGGCGTGATGCCGTGAAACTTCTGGAAAGCTTTCGCAAAGCTGTCCGGAGAATCATAGCCGTACTTCAAGGCGATATCGATCCAGCCCTGCATCCCGGTAAGCTCCTTTCGCTTGTTGCGGTTTCAAGTATAGCACGGTTTCAAAACGGCGCCCGACTTTTTGTGCTCTCATAAGTCGAACAGGCTGATCTGCCGGAAGCACTCCGGCAGCTCGTACAGAAAGCGGAAGCATTCGTCCGGATCCGAGAGGATCCCGTTCTCTTCACAGATTTTGCGGAAGATCCGCTGCAAGGCCGCCGCGTTGGGGCTCGGCAGTTCATAGGCATTGCCGTAGCGCTCGATATAACGCTGCTTTAAGCCCGGAAAATGCCTGTCCAGTGCCGCGTAGTAATACTCCCGGTCGCCTTCCCGCAGCGTCATCCCCATGCCGAAGTCGATGACGCCCTTTACGCCGACCCGGACGCATTCTTCGAGGATGCTGCGAACATTCTCTTCGGTGTCGTTGATGAAGGGCAGGATCGGGGTCAGCCACACGACGGTCGGGATGCCTCTTTTCTGCATCTCCTCCAGGACTTCGATGCGGCGCTTCGTATTGCACACGTTCGGCTCCAGGATGCGGCAGAGTTCGTCGTCGTAGGTGGTGAGCGTCATCTGCACCACACATTTCGCGGAGCGGTTGATCTCGTCCAGCAGATCGATATCGCGCAGGATGCGGTCGGATTTGGTCTGGATCGCCGCGCCGAAGCCGTATTGCAGGATGATCTCAAGGCAGCGCCTTGTCAGCCCCAGCTGCTCTTCGCAGTGCATATAGGGGTCCGACATCGAGCCCGTGCCGATCATGCTTTTGCGCCGTTTGGCCTTTAATTCTTTTTCCAGAAGCTCCGGCGCGTTGCGCTTTACTTCGATATCTTCAAAGGGATGCGTGAACTGATAGCATTTGCTGCGGCTGTCGCAGTAAATGCAGCCGTGCGAACAGCCCCTGTAAATATTCATGCCCAGCCGGCCGCCGCTCCCGTGAAGGATCCCCTTTGCTTCCGTAAAATGCATACGCTGCTTTCCTGCTTTTTGATGTTTTCGCGCGGTCGCTTCTATACGCTCGTTCCTGCACTGCCTTTCCTGTGCATTCATTCCCGAGCGCTTGTCCCCGTGCGTTTTTATGGTTTCTTTACGTGTTCCGCCCGCGCTCAGCCGACCAGATAGTCCTTCGGATCCGTCTCGGGGCAGAGTCTCGAGCAGATTTCGCAGACCTCATGGAAGTTTTCGAGCGCGATCTCGACCGATCCGGCCGCCAGATTTTCCTCATAGTGCAGAACTTCCGGCTCGCCCGGCATGTAGATGCGCTCAAAGCCCGGCGCCAGCGGCGCCGCCTTCAATTCGTCGATATAAGCGTCCAGCCGGCTCTTGAACTCCTCCGGATCCATGTAGTACGAGATATCGATGGCCCCGAAGGCGTGGCAGATGCCGGGGCCTTCATGCAGGCGTTCCGGCGCGATGCTCGTGATGGGCCGCACTTCCAGCCCGGAGCAGCCTCCGCTCAGGAGCCCGCAGAGGATATCGATGGCCAGGCAGATGCCGGAGCCCTTGTAGTTGCGGTCCGCGCCGAGCGGCAGGCAGTAGCCGGTGAGGGCTTTGTTCGGGTCCGTGGTCGGATAGCCGTCCCTATCGCAGGCCCAGCCGAGCGGGATCTCCTTGCCCTCGCGGGCGCAGTTGACGATATTGCCGCGCGCCACGACGCTGGTCGCCATGTCCAGCACGAAATCGTGATTCTTCGCGCAGGGGAAGGCGATCGAGAGCGGATTCGTGCCGGTGCAGGCCTTCATGGAGCCGTAATGCGCCACGAACGGCAGCGTATTCGTAAAGGCCAGGCCGATCATGCCTTCCTTCAAAGCCATCATCGAATAGTAGGCCGCAACGCCGTAGTGCGAGCTGTTCCGTACCGTGCAGAAAGCCATCCCGCCCTTTTTCGCCTTCTCGATGGTCTTCTTCATCGCGAAGGTGGAGGTGTGGGCGCCGAGCCCGTTGTGACCGTCGATCACCAGCGCGCCGCCGCGCTCGCTCACGATTTCCGGCTCGCCCTGTGCCAGGATGAATCCCTTGCCGACCTGCGTCGTATACTGCTTCATCCGGGCCATGCCGTGCGAATTGGTGCCCCGCAGATCCGCGAACAGCAGGTTGTCGGTCACTTCCGCCGCGCAGGCGTCCTTCATCCCGAGCGCCCGGAAGGCGGCCATACAGACCTTCTTATACCCTTCCAGCGAGATCCTTACACTTTCAAACTGAACTGCCATATTTTCCTCCTTGTCAGACGGCTTCCGGAACCGCCTGATTCCCTGTTGTTTTTCCTTGAAATCCTGCCGGGCTCCGTCCCGATGCAGGTCACAGTTTTTTCAGTTCTTCCTTCGCCGTGTCGGCGATCTCGGTGCGGTATTCCCAGCTTCTGGTCCGGGAAGCATTATCCACCAGCTGCGCCAGATGTTCTTTTACCTGTGCACTCTTAAACCTGGGCAGCATCTTTGTGAGCCGCTTCGCCTGCTTCCACCATTGAATATTGCCGACGCCGCCGTAGGAGCAGCGGGCCAGAAAGCCGAAAATGACGGCTTCCGCGGCATCGCCTTCCGCCAGCAGCTTCTTTTCCATTTCATCCAGTTCGGATTCGTCCAGACTCAGGCTGACGTAAGAAGCAAAGTCGGCCACCGTTCGGTTCAGATCCACCCCGGGCTTGTAGCCGCAGTATTCACAGACACCGTTTGTATAGAAATGTTCGGAAAATTCTATCTTGCCGCAGATCGTGCAGACGCCTTTATGCTTCGCGGCGCGCGGCGTGTATGTGTAATCATAGACGTGGCCGAAATCCTTGACAGTATCGACCCAGCCGCAGTCCGCGCAGGTACAGCTGCGGTGCTCCTTCGATCCGACGGTCACGTGCGGGTCGAAAACATACGGGAAGCGGTGTCCATTCAGGTCCAGAACCGTCCGCGTTGCGCCGCAGACTTCGCATTTGCAGCCGCGTCCGACGTGATTCCATGTATGGCGGACAGGCCCTTCCGCCCCGCAGCGGGAACATATGCTCTGACAGCTTCCCTCAACGGATTTAAAATCATGTCCCTCATTCCGAACCGCGCCGCAGCGTTCGCAAAGGCAGCCGTTCCATTTATGACCGAACAGACAACTCAGCTTCATGGCAGGATCCTCCTGTATTTATTTTCATGATTACGATATGGCCGAAACCGATCGGAGCCTGTGTCAGATCGTTCTGCCCCGCCTCGCTGAAAACATTATACAACGGACCGGCGGCGCGGGGCAAGGAGCAGATCGTATCGCCTGATCCTATATTGCTTTCCTGAAGCAGATGATCCGATTGGCTTCTTCAAATCCCAAAGACAGATGGAACCGTAAGCTGTCTTCATTGTCCAATTCACAGTCGCTGGCAAATTCTGTGCAGCCCTTCTCTTTCGCCCACTTTTCACATTCCGCAAGCAGCGCGGACGCATATCCCTTCCGCCGATACGGACCCGACACAAAAATTCCCTCGAGATATCCGACCGGAGAGCTGTCGGTTCCTTCCACATAATCGTGCCGCAGCTGACATTGAGCGAAGGCAATCGGCTCCTTTTCAGCCCATTCGATAAAGCAGGCCGTCTCATCATTCCTTACCAGTTCGTGGAACTCTTCTGCCAATTCCTTCGGATCATGGTCCGTCCACATTTGAACGGCCAGGCCAGCCAGCACTTCCGCATCTTCCGTTGTCGCTTTTTTGATCATCCGTGACCTCCTGTCCTGTACGTTCCGCTGCACAATCCGCCTCTGTGATTTCATCCTTTCTCAGCCTGATGTTTCCGGGCGATGAGCCGGTACCACTCGATCTTATGAAAGTCCGTTTCGGGAACGGAACAGGGGAAGGGACGCACGCACACCGATCCGTAGCCGAGTGCGGAAAGCTTGTCCGTGACCAGTTTCAGCGGGAACGGGTGATAGTGTTCCTCAAAGATCTCCTTCTGAACGATCTTATTCTCCTGTTCAAAGGTGTACAGCAGATTGAAGGTGATCGAACCGTCCGCGTTGTGATCCCAGACCTGGACCAGATTGATCCTCGTTCCGTCGCGGAAGAAGGGGTTGTAGACATAGAAGCGCTGCTTTTCCTGCAGGATCATTTCCCAGTTTCGGGAGTCAAAGCAGAAGTATCCGCCCGGTCTGATCAGCGCATCCATTTGTTCGATCGTTTTCAGAACGTCCCCGTTGGACACGTATCCCAGCGCATTCCCCGTGCTGGCCACGCAGTCAAACTGCATGCCCTTCCAGCAGGCAAGATCCCGAAAATCGCTGCCTTCCAGCCGGACCGGCTTTTGCTTTGCCAGGGCCTTTTTTCGGCATCGGGAAAGCATTTCTTCGCTGAGGTCGGATCCGAAGACCTCGATGCCAAGCTCCTGCAGCGGCAGCGTCATGCCGCCCGTCCCGATGCTGACGTCAAGAAAAGTGCGTATCTGCCTGTCTCCGAGGAACTGTTTCCAGTCCTCCCGGATGATCTCGGTTCTTTTTTCGCTTTCGATCAGATCGTAAATATCTGCCCGTTCATACAGACTGCTCATTTCCGGCTCTCTTTTCATAGCGTTCTTTCTCGTCCATGATATCATAGATCTTGTCACAATTGAGCAGGATCCGGAAAATATTGTCTGCTGTCAGCTGATCATACCTTTTTCATATGACCTTCTTGAAGAGAAGAGCGATTTTATGCTGTCTTTTGAGTACAGAAACGGATTTTTACCGTACGTGTCAGGTTTCCTGACGGCCAGGCGGGTTGCCCGTTTCTTTTTCACGTTGTATCTCCCTGCGGAAGCAGCGGCAGCGAAGCGGTGCTGACCGAAGCGAGCGTCCGCATCTGCCGTATCGCCAGATCCCTGAGAAGAATCAGGCGCTCCGACATCAGCTTGCCCTGCTCGATCAGGATAGCGTTATAGCTTTCCATATTGGCCAGGACAAGCAGCTGTTTCAGCTCGGCCTCATCCCGGATATTTCCCTCTTTGCCCGGGTTTTCATCCCGCCACTGTTTGGCGGTCTTGCCGAACAGTGCCACGTTCAGCAGATCCGCTTCGCTGGCATATTTGTATGAGATCTGCTCCGGCGTCAGGTCCGGCGGGATCAGGTTTTCTTTGATGGCGTCCGTGTGGATCCGGTAATTCAGCTTGGCGATTTCCCGGTTCAGGTTCCATCCTAAAGACAGGCGGCTGTTCTCGTCGGACTTCAATCTTTGATAGTCCTTGATGATATACAGCTTAAACTCAGGGGAGATCCAGGACGCAAATTCAAACGCGATGTCGATATGGGCATATATGCCGCCGCCATAGCGTCCGGACTTTGTCAACAGCCCAATCGCCCCGATCTTATCCGTCCAATCCTTTATTGAAAAGACAAAGGCATTCGCCCCTGCATTCTTTTTAAACGTATCGAAATCGATACGTTTGAACTCCGGATTATGAAGAGTTTCCCATAAACCCAGAAATTCGATGACATCCCTGCCCCGCAACCAGTTATGTATGGTAATTCTGGGATCAATACTTCTGTACCTCGCAATATCTGTCAAAGATATATATTCATTTTTGAAATCTGTCGTGTAAATCCCTATATCGATCCCGCCGGCATGGATTGTTTCCTGCCTGATGGTTTTGACCATGATCAGTTTTCCTCCTGCTTCTTTTTTCTTTATAATTTGTCCCAACACTTGTAGAAATATCGCTCCATTCGGATTAACCGCCTCAAATAGCACACGGATAAGGGTCAGATGTCATGCTGGGCTAATTTTGACACATCGGCATGATTAATCAAATTCATTAATCATAGTAGAACAAATGTTCGGCTTTGTCAAGTGCTTTTTCTGCTTGTCACGAACCATGCCCTGAGACCTGTCTGTTTTGCCTAAAAAAGTCAAAAAAAGACACCTCTGGGAAGGCATCAACGTAATTCCCGGAGGTGTCTGTTTCCTGTTGTGTTTATGTTGTAATAAGCCGAGTTATACTTCTCCGAAGGAAGACGACCGCGCTCAGCCAGACAGTCAGCAAATGCATCAGTGCCAAAACTCCGATCATGCGGCCCAACTGTACGGGATCCGGCAGCGGGAAGCTCCCGCCCAGGGAAAGCGCATACACGGCGGCAAGCAGGAGATATACCAACACAGCCAGCAGGAGTGAGCCCAGCATTTTCACCGTATATTCCAGCAGGATCAGCCGACGGATGCGGCCTTTTGACAGCCCGAAGATCTGCAGATAGCCCAGCTCCCGGCGCCGGTAGAACAGCTCCAGCCGGATCACGGACACCGTGTAGAGACAGGCGATGAAAAAGAGGGCCAGCAGCACGATGAAGGCGATGCGGACGTAGAAATCGGTCTGGGCTTTCAGCTGCCGGATGTACTGCAGATAGCGGTTCAGGGAATCACTGTCATTGTATTTCAGGCGGTCCTGCAGATCTTCATCGTTCCAGATACCAGGCGCGCTTGCCATGACGATGCCGCCATAGCTTTCTTTTTTCGTGCCGATCGTCTGAAGCAGCGAATAGGCCAGGAAAAGATGCTGATCTTCCGCCCGGAGAGGCCGGTTGTCCTTCCCGTAGGCATAATACCAGTCGTTGCGAAAATCTCCCCGGTATCCTTCGTTGCTCACAATCCCGCTGACGCTGAGCTTCAGGCCGCAGAAAGAAAAGTCCTGACCGAGACAGTTTTCGGGATGTTCCGGATCGCCGCTTAAAACCGTTGCCAGTGAAATATTGACCAGTACTTCCGTTTCTTTTTCCGGGAAGCGGCCGTAGCTTAAGGCGCCCGCAGTGCCTAAAACACTGTACTCTTTCGGAAGCAGGTAATAGGCGGTCACTTCGCCTTCTTCAGCGAAATAACAGTCGTAGATCGTCAGGCGGCTCTTCGTCTTTTCGCTCATGGATGCCACGACGGAAGGCTGAAGCTCGATCAGATCGACTGGCCGGTCCTTTCGGTACAGACGGATAGCTTCCTCGGTCACGTTCTTCTGCAGGGCGGATCCCAGCAGAATGATCAGGAAAAAGAGGCCCGTCAGGAAGAGGTTTTTCAGCTTTAAGAGGCCCGGGCGGCGCTTGAAGACGTAGGTGAGAGAAGGGAAAAACTTCCTGCTCCTGCTATGTGCAGGCCCCCCCTGCCCTCTCCCGCGTAAAGCGGGGGAGGGTGTCGCTGAAGGCGACGGGAGGGGGCGACTGGCCAAGAAGGATTCCTCTGCTCGCCCTTCTCTGCCTTCACAAAGTTGATTGCTTTGCAATCCTTGAACCTCGTGCTTCGCGCGAGGAGGTTGCTCAGGCACCTCTTCCCGCATTCCCGGGGGGAGGCAAGGCCCTGCATTCTCCCGGGGCGGGCAGGGCTGCAGCACCCCGTAATCCAGGCGCCAGATCTCATCCGCAGCTTCGTCAAAGTAATCTTCATGCGTGGCGACGATCACGATGCGGTCATCGGCCTTTAACGCTGCGATCTTCTCCGCGATCTTCCGGGAGTTTTCATCGTCCAGCGACGCGGTCGGTTCATCGGCAAGCAGAAGTCGCGGATCCCTCAGCAAAGCGCGTTCAATAGCCGCTCTCTGCCGCTCCCCGCCGGAGAGCGTACCGGGCAGCTTATCCAGTAAATCCGCTATCCCCAGCGCTCCCGCCTGCGCCGTGACGGCTTCCTTGTCATGGCGGATCAGCTCCAGGTTTTCCCGGACCGTGAGAGTGGAAAGCAGCAGGCTTCGCTGAAAAATATAAGCACTGTGCAGTTTTTCGGGGCTGCGGACGATCTTTCCTTCAAACTCTTTTTCCACGCCGCCGAGGATATTGAGGAGCGTGCTTTTTCCGCAGCCGCTGACGCCCTTGATCACATAAAGCTTTCCGCCTTCAAAGCGGCAGCTGATCTCTTTCAGGACCGGGCGGTCGTAGCTCTTTGAAACGGCTTCAAGAATCAGTTCCATCTCCCGCCCTCCTTATAAAAGATCCCTGGATGCGATCAGAAGATCGTACCAGCTTTCGCTTTGATAACGCCTGAACGTCAGCAGCAGGACCAGAAAAGCCATGCCGAAGAGCAGCAGGCAGAAGGCAAGGATCAGCCAGGGATTATAGCTGAAGACCTCCAGCGGCAAAAAGAAGCGGCTCCGGTTGATCCTGTTTCCCGCCACGGTCAGCACTGCGGTCAGGGCCGCCGCGATCAGCAGCTGTTTGGCGAGTTCCCAGAGAGAAAGGCCCGTCAGCTGCCGGAGAAGCTTTCTTTTTTCAAAACCGGCATATTCAAAGACAGCTACAAAACGGCTGTTATATAAGAACTCTGTTTTTCGCAGCACTCCGTAAAACAGACCGGTCAGGAGAGTTACGAGGGCCGCCGAAGGCAGCAGGATCCGGGAAATCAGCGGCCAGCGCAGCGAGTAATTGATGGGCAGGCCGGCTTTCTCCAGTGTAAAGTCTGAGCCGTATTTTTCCTTTAAGGCAGCCGCGTAATCCCGGTAATACGCGTTCATCTGGGAATAATTGTCAAAGTACAGATACCAGACCTGCTGCCAGCCGCCGCTGTTTGTATGGAAACTTTCGTCATTCCGATAGCTGTCTGTCGTCGATGCGCTGACGAAAAACAGATCCCGTTCGTTTTCCGGGTCCACGTCCTTTCCGTAACGGATCTGTGAAACGCCGGCGGCATCCAGATATACACGCTCCGCATCATCCATATCGTCCGTGATGCCGACGATGGTCAGTTTTACCTCGCCCCGCTTATACATCTTTTTGAAGATCGTGGTGCCGACCAGCTTTTCCGCCCGCTTCCCGGCCAGCTTTTCCGCCATGGCCGGAGACAAAATGACCTGATCCGGACCGGTGAACCAGCTGCCGTAACGAAGGCTTTCACTGATACGGCAAAGCGACGGGTCGTCCGGGAGCCCATTTAGGGTCACAATGTAATCAGGCAATTCATACACGAGGACGTCCGGAGAATAGGTAATGCCGTCCGGACAGTTCGAATATGGGAGAACCAGGGAGCGAAGGCGCGGATCCTCCGGCAGCACTTCGTTGATGTCCAGAGCGCCGTGGAGCGTCAGTTTCAGCATATTCAGATGATACATCTTGTCCATGGTCGCGTCGCTTTTGTGAGAAGGCGTGTCTGCCAGACAGACCAGGCAAAGGACCAGGGTGAGGAAGAAAATAAAGCAGATACGGGAAAAGCGCTCACGTTTTCCCGAATGAAACCATTTTTTGAGAAAAGGACGGGGGTCACGGTTTTTTTCAAGTTGAGAGACTTGCCCTCCCCCGGAAGCGGGGGAGGGTGTCGCCGAAGGCGACAGGAGGGGGCGACTCGTCAGAGGAGTTTCCTCTGTTCGCCCCCCTCCGCCTTCGCTTCGCTCAGGATCCTCCCCCCGCGTTCCCGGGGGGTGGCAGGCGCCTACCTTTCCCGTCCCTTTTTCAAACCTTATCACTTCATCCGCATAGGGCAGAGCATCTGCATCATGCGTCGCGCAGAGGATCAGGACCTTTCCCGAAAGATTCTTCAGCAGTTCAAAGATTTGTCCTTTATTCTTTTCATCCAGCGCGGCCGTCGGCTCATCCAAAAGCAGGATCTTCCGTCCTTTTAAGAGGGCCCGCGCCAGAGCCAGCCTTTGCCTTTCCCCGCCGGAAAGCGTGGGCGGCAGCTGTTCTGCTTTCTCTCCCAGACCGAAACGGGCCAGGCTTTCCCGAACCGTCTCATCGGAAGCACCGAGCAGCTTCAGATTGTCAAAGACGCTTAGAAAATCCGCAAAGAACGGATCCTGCGTAATGTATTCCGCCTCACCGTTCAGCATTTCCGGCAGCTGGCAGTCAAAGCTTTTGTCCTGCCATACGATGCTCCCCTCCTCAAACGGCAGCATCCCGGCCAGGATGTTTAAGAAGGTCGTCTTCCCGCTGCCGCTCTCACCTAAAAGCAAGGTAAAGCCGATATCCGCCAGACACAGACTGACCTCCCGCAGCGTCGGCGGCTGACCTGAATAGCTTTTCCACAGATTTTTTATCGTAATCATCTTGTCTCCGCAGGCATTGTGTCCGGATGCGGCCCGGGAGCATCTTCCGGCTCTGTGTTTTCTCCGGTCCATTCAATGACAGGCATGCTTTCACCCGGGACGTCCTGTCTCGGCAGGTAGTAGTCTGTCGGCCACATGATATTCATCAGATCGTTCGTCATATCGTACAGCCGTCCGAAATCGATCCCGCCGATCACGGTATCCTTGTAGGACTCCGAGCCGTAGTTCGGTTCAAACTCCCGCCCTTTCAGACTTTCCGAGATCTGCCGCAGCAGGGCATAGGCTTCCTGCTGCTCAGCTGTCGCCTTTCCTTCTTCAACAAGATCAGAAAGCAAAACGAAGTTATCCGCGTCGCCGTAAGCCACGTCGATGAACACCTCATCCATGAAGCCCCAGCATTCCAGCATCGCAAAGCGGAACACGTAACCGTCCAGAAAACTTCTTTCCCGGAAGTAATCGGCCCCGTAGAACGGGCCGTCGAAGCTTCTTTGCCGTTCCGGCCAGCGCGGTGTCGCCGTCAGAGCGGCTCTCATCAGACGGAAGAACTGGTCTTTATCCAGTACTTCGAACTCAACCGAAGCCGGATCCAAAGCAAGAAGATCCTCCGGCAGGGTGCCCTCTTTCACGAGTATACTTGTAATAACTGCCAAATCCCGCTCCAGGCCCTCTATATTCTCACTGAAGCCCGCATATTTATACTGTCTTGACTTGATACCTTCCTGGTAATTAGATTGTCCGGTTCCGATCTGCACCGGGTCATCATCCCAATGACGGATATTATTAATCTCGAAGCTGTATATGGGGGTTCGATCCCATATGCTTCTATCCATATAATCTTCATATATAAAGCTGACTATCCACCCATCTCCAGCCGCATCTCCTTCCCGGGCCGCGATTCGGTATCTGTTTTTCCCTCCGAGCAGTGTACTCTCCGGGATGTCTGTCTCGGACTGCGCCCCAGTCGGATTCGTCAGTGCGCAGCCGGCGGCGACAAGAGAAACAATCCCCATGGCTGCCACAATCCACACAGCGGGCTTTTTGTAATACAGGGCTGCTCTCACCCGTTCTTTGATCCCGACCTCCCCGAAAGCCACCGGGCAGGCACTGATCCAGCGCTTTGGGGCACTTAAGGCTAAGAGAGAAGAGGAATAAGACTTTCTGTATTCCAGCGACTCTCCCCGGATCGCCCGCTCATCGCAGGCTTTTTCGATATCCCGGCAAAGCAATCCATAACTGATCCACAGAATCGGATTGAACCAGTGCAGGGAAAGCAGCAAAAAGCCAAGAAGCTTCCAGCAGGGATCTTTTCGGGCGATATGCGCGTGCTCGTGCGCCAGCACGCAGCCCAGAGCCTCTTCGGAAAGATCGGAAGGAATATAAATGCGGGGCCGAAGCAGCCCGAAAACAAAGGGCGAGCCCGGTTCATCGCAGAACCAGACATTTTCCTCCTGGTGCACCGAGAGACGTGACTTTTGCCAGACTTTGAAATAACTGAAGGCCATGTACAGGAGCATCAGCAGCGCACCGCCCGCCCAGAAAAGAGACAGGACCGGCAGGAAACGCTCTCCCAGCGTCTTCGACGCCGTCAGGCTGTCTTTCGTTACCAGCACATACGCCTGACCGTCACTGTCCCGGTGCAGCGCGGTATCCCGGCGCTCAATGATCTCCATAAACGCCGGATCTTCCGATTCGATTCTGACGACCTCTTCCGGAACGGACTGCGCCAGCTGCGTTACGGCGCTGCCGCTGCTGAGGGCTTCCGGCACTGCCGAGACCCTGCTTACCGGTAATTGCCAGATGAGAAGACGAACAGCGACCAGCAGCCAGAGCGCGCAGATAAGGCCCCGCGGCGCTTTTCGAAAGATCAGGCGGAGCGTCATCACGATCAGCGCCGCAAACGAGGCGGAAATACTGATTTTCAGGATCTGTAAGAAAACTTCCTGCAGATTCATTTGGCACCTCCTTCCGTGCCGGATCCGCTTTGCGGCATCTTTTGCGGCGTTTCTTCCACACAGGCGTCGATCAGACGGCGGATCTCGTCCGCTTCCTGTGCGTTCAGTTTTTTGCCTGCCGTAAAGGCCGCTATAAAAGCCGGCAGAGATCCCTCGAAGGTCTCCGCCATAAAGGTTTCACTCTGCACGGCTTTAAAGGCCTCACGGTCAAGCACGGCGCTCACGCAGCCGTCGTCCACCTTAAAAAGGCCCTTATCGCACAGACGGCGCAAAACTGTATAAGTGGTAGAACGTGCCCAGTTCAATTCACTTTTGCACAGCTTCACAAGCTCTCCCGTAGAAAGCGGCTCATGATCCCAGACGATCTGGGCAAATGCGTTCTCTGCCGCCCCCAGTCTGATTTCCGTATTTATCAGGCTCATAACGTGATCCTCCTCAAAAATGCCTACAAGCTGTAAACATTCACTGGTAGTTTACAGCGTGTAGGCACCTCTGTCAAGGGTTTGCAGGAAACCGAGCTTATTCTTTTTCGGAGCAATCAAATCATTTGAAACGTTCGCAAGGCTTCTTCGATCGCCTTTATCTTTTCCTCCGGGCATACAGGCTGTTTTGAGCCCGGCGATTTCGGCTTGTTGTAATTCTCCCGCCCGATGATCCCGTGCATCTGCTTGACCTGTGCGATATTCAGATGCGTTACATGGAATCCGTATTTCTCCTATACCCATTTCTGGAGCTCTTCGTACGTAGCTTTGCTTTCGGCGCTCGTCAGATCCAGTTCGTCCATGTCGATCGTCACGTCGATATGATGCTTTGCGGCTTCGAGTTTGGATAATAGGGCGACCGCTTCACAATTGTCTGTCTTCGGGAACAGATCCGCGAAGACCATCTTCTCGACGTGATAGCCGGCCCAGAAGAAGGCGGGCAGGTCCCGCGCCAGCGAGGCCGGCTTGCAGGAAACGTAGACGATGCGCTTCGCACCGCAGCCGGCCAGACGGCCCAGCGCTTTCGGGTTCACGCCGTCGCGCGGCGGATCCAGGATGACGTAGTCCGGCTCCGGCGGAAGCTCCTCCAGCTTCTTTAAGACGTCGCCGGCAATAAAATGACAGTTCGCAAGACCGTTCATCCGCGCGTTTTCGCGCGCGGCCTCCACTGCTTCCTCCACCAGCTCGACGCCCCAGACCTCGCCGGCCACCGGCGCCAGGATCTGCGCAATGGTGCCCGTGCCGCTGTAGAGATCGTATACCAGCGAATCCGGCGTCACCGCGATATACTCCCGCACCTTTTCGTAGAGCTTTTCCGCCGCGCGGGTATTGGTCTGGAAGAAGGAGAAGGGGGAGATCTGAAAGTCCAGGCCGCAGACCTGCTCGCGCAGCCGCGGCTCGCCGTATAAGAGATGGACCGCCTCCGGCACCACGGCGTCGGAGAGCGAATTGTTTTCTGTGTGCAGAATGCCGGCGATCCGCCCCTCGAGCGGCAGCGCTTTCAGGCAGTTCACGAACGCATCCTGCGCGGCAAAGCCGCTCTGCGTCACCAGATTGATGAGAAGACTCCCGTCGGTCTCGCTGCGGCGCAGCACCAGATGCCGCAGCAGGCCCTGATGCGACTTTTTATGACAGAAAGTCAGTCCCATCCCGCGGAAAAGCGCCTGTACGGCATCGACGATCTGCCTGAAATCCGGCGGCGCGATGCGGCAGCAGCCGGCCGGGAGGATATTGAAAAAGCTTCCCTTCTGATGCAGGCCGAGCGTTAAGGGGCCGTCCTTCGTCTCGTTGCCGAAGGAAAACTCCATTTTATTGCGATAGCCTTCTTCCTTCGGGGAGGGGATGATCCCTTCAAAGGCCGGGGAGGCAAAGAAAGCCTCCGGCAGCGGGCCTTCGCCGGCCTTCCCGCCGGTGAAAAGGCTTTTCAGTTTTTCTTCCTTCTGCTTCAGCTCGGCGGCGTAATCGGTACCGTCGTAGCGGCAGCCGCCGCAGCGGCCGTACAAAGGACAGAGATTCGTCATGGTCGTATCCTTCTTGTCGTAAAATGGTTCCGGGCAAAAGCGGGCCGGAAAACAGGGCCAAAAGGAACCGTCCCCTTTGGCACCCTCGGTTTACACAAAAGGGGACGAGAATCCGTCCCCTTCTGCCGTCGTATTTGGTTTCGCCGTGTTATGCCTGAGCCGGGGCAGCTTCTGCCGGTTCGGCGGCAGGCTCTTCCTGTTCCCCGTCGGCCTTTTCTTCGTCTTCGAAGAAATCATCGTCCAGCTCTGCTTCATCTTCCGCAAAGAAGAAATAGTAAACACCGTAAGCGATGGCGGCCAGCAAGGCCAAAATGCCGATCCAGGTGCAAAGTCTTTTCCAGTTTTTCTTTCCCATGTTTTTGATCCTTTCTTCCGTCATTCAGCGTACTTGAGTATAGCATAAACGAACGGGCTTGTAAATGGGGTGATTGACGCTTCGGCACGGCTTACGCGTTCTGCTCGTTTTCTTTGATCTTTCTGCTCCTGACAACAAACAGGGCCGTCAGCAGAATGCAGCTCATCAGCAGCGTGATCCAGACGCCTATACCGCTGTGATCCCCCATGTCCGGCGTCACAGGCGGTTCCTGACCGGAAGCGGTCGTCGAAGCGGCGCTCGTCGGAACTGCGCTCGTCGGAGCTGCAGTCGTAGGCTCTTCGGTTGTCGGCACCTCGGTCGTAGGCTCTTCGGCTGTCGGCACCTCGGTCGTGGGTTCTTCGGCTGTCGGCACCTCGGTCGTAGGCTCTTCCGTCGTAGGCTCTTCCGTCGTCGGTGCCTCGGTCGTTTCTTCCGGGATCTCTTCCCAGACAGCCGTAAAGGCATGGGCTCCTTCAACTAAATAGCTGGCTCCCGCCTGATACTCCGAACCTCTCCAGTACAGGAAGCGGAAGTTTTCCTTCATCGGAGCATCCGGCAGCATTACAGTGGAACCGTATTTGGCACGGATCGTAACCGTTCCGGTCTGTCCGTTCAGTGTGCCGCCGTCAAGATCAAAAGTCAGATCATATTGATTGATCTCGGCCAAAAAGATCGCGGTATAAGTCGCGTCGCCGTTTACAGGCACGATTTCCGGTGTCCAGCCCGCGAAAGTATAGGTGTACTGCGCGGTCGCCGCCTTAGTCGGCGTTGCGCCTTCATACGCGGGCGTCTTACCGTATTCGACTTCACTGCTTTGCAGCTCGGTGCCGTCCTCGTTCACGAATTTGATCGTATATTTGTTGAGCGTGCCGTCGTAGGTTGCGGTATAGGTCGCCTCGCCTTCCACCGGAGTAATTTCCGGCGTCCAGCCCGCGAAAGTATAGGTATATTGTGCATCAGCCGCCTTGGTCGGCGTTGCGCCGTTATAGACAGGCGTCTGGCCGTATTCGACTTTGCCGCTCTGCAGCTCGGTGCCGTCCTCGTTCACGAAGGTGATCGTATATTTGTTGAGCGTGCTGTCGTAGGTCGCGGTATAGGTCGCATTGTCGGTGACGCTTGTAATTTTCGGCGTCCAGCCCGCGAAAGTATAGGTGTATTGCGCGTCAGCCGCCTTGATCGGCGTTGCGCCTTCATACGCGGGAGTCTTACCGTATTCGACTTCACTGCTCTGCAGCTCGGTGCCGTCCTCGTTTACGAATTTGATCGTATATTTGTTGAGCGTGCTTTCGTAGGTTGCGGTATAGGTCGCGTCGCCTTCCACCGGAGTAATTTCCGGCGTCCAGCCCGCGAAAGTATAGGTATATTGTGCGTCAGCAGGCTTGGTCGGCGTTGCGCCTTCATACGCGGGAGTCTTACCGTATTCGACTTGACTGCTCTGCAGCTCGGTGCCGTCCTCGTTCACGAAGGTGATCGTATATTTTTTGAGCTTGCCTTCGTAAGTTGCGGTATAAATCACATTATCGGTAACGCTTGTAATTTCCGGCGTCCAGCCCACGAAAGTATAAGTATATTGCGCATCGGCAGGCTTGGTCGGCGTCTCACCGTTATAGACAGGCGTCTCGCCATAGGCCACGGAACTGCTCTGCAGCTCGGTGCCGTCGTAGTTTACGAACTGGACCGTATAACTCAGTACGCTGAGTTCCATCGACAGCTTGACGGCGCCGCCCTTGGGAACGATCAGATAATAGCGGCCGGCCGGATCGTTCTCGTCCACCTGAAGTAAAGTTTCGCCGTTGTAGGCGGCCGAGACTTTATATCCCGCACTAAGAGTCGGGGTCAGGTAGATCTTGTCGCCTTCATGTGCGACGAGATATCCATGGCTTTCCTTAAGCGGATTTCCCGCTTCGTCAGTCGGCGTAAAGGTGCCGCCCGCGGAAGGCTGCTGCGTTTTAACGATATAGTTGATAGCCTTCTCAAGATTCACGGCGGCCGTCCCGGACGGAGCACCGTCATCATCTTCTATCTCCGCCACGTTGCTTCTCGCATTTAAATCGATCTTCCAGACCGTGATCAGCGTCTGGGGCCCGTCAGAGTTCTCGCCGCCCTCATCGCCGCCGTCATCGGAATCTCCGCCATCTCCTTCAGGGAGCGGAAGGTCCTGTGCTGCCAGGATGCCGACCTTCCCGCCCGAGATACTGTCCGGCACGAAAATATCGTGGCCGATGTCATAGCTTGCGATATGGAGTCCGACCTGACCGCCCTGCACATAGGAGCCGACGGAGATCTTATTGATTGCCGGGGTCGCCAGCGCAACTTCCGAAAAGTCCAGCGCAGAGAGGATACCGGTGCCGCTGCTTTTGATATACTGACCGACGTCAATATTGATCGTTCCGCCGTGGTTCATCGCCCGCACCCCGTAAGTCCATCCATTGTCTTTTCCGGTGGCCTCTACATACTTCGTAACTTTGACGGTGGCGGCCGAATCCGCGGAGAATTCGGTATTGGCAAGCACGCCGTCTGCATCGCCGTAAGTGCTGTAAGCAGCAATATAGTCCTTAACGGTGACCGTTGCCTTGCTCCCGCTGGCTGCTCCGACGCTTACACCGCAGGCCCAGTCATAATAATTCTCTGCAACAATACTTTTCGTTACCGTAATATCGCTTTGACTGTAGGAATTGACCCGGATCCCCTGGGCTTTACCGTGAATACTGGAAACGTAAACATGTCCTGTGATGTCTGCGAAAGTACTGGACCCCTGTGAAGTATCGTAAGCATACACGCCTGTAAATTCATCAAATGATCCTTTGCTGGATGTGCCATCTACTAATCCAGAAACATAGACCGCCTTCCGGCTCGGGCCGTTGGAAGCATTGACCTCGACCACGGTAGCATCCTCGCCTGAATACTCTTCGGATATATCAAGCGATACACTTCCGATTACATGGAGCTCGGCGTCCACATCCCCGGGGCCCCAATAGGAACCGACAAGAACCGCCCGCCTCTTGTTTGTTACTTCTACTTTGCCGACGGTTTGCGTACCGCTGTAAAGTTCAACGGGCTCCGTCGTATCTTCCGCACCTTCCGCGAAAGCCGAGACGCCGCAAAGCCCCATGAACAGCATGCCGATCAAAAGGCATACCCATATGCTTTTTCCGAACCGCTTTTCTTTCATTTTATTTCTCTCCTGCCAAAGAATCTTCCGGGTCATACAGGCGCCCGGGGACGATACCGATTTGGATTTATTATATTATATAGAAACGATAGATGCAAGTTTTTCGAACCGTTTTATGCAGATTCAGCCTGATTTCCGTCCTGAAAAAGAATGCACAAAAATGACTGTTGAAAAAGGATAAACGTGTCATTCTGAGCGAAGGAGGCGCAGCCTCCGAAGTCGAAGAATCTTATGAAATATAAATTTTTTAGATCCTTCGACTCGCTTCGCTCACTCAGGATGACACAAGCATCCTTTTTCACAGTCCCTATACTGTATGCATGATCTGATGGCTCGCCTTTATTCCCGCGTAAAGGCGGCGAAGGCTGCCATCATGACCTTGCGGCCGTACTTGTCAAAATCGACGGTCACCAGAAGATCGTTTTTGCCCTGCTCGGTTTTTACCACGGTGCCGGCGCCGAAGCGGCGGTTTACGACGCGGTCGCCCGGGGCAAATTCGCGAAGGATCTCCTGCGAAGAACTCTGCCCGCCGGCAGGGCTGCCCGCCGGCGTCTTTCCGCTGCCAAAACCGAAGGTGCTGCCAAAGCTGCTTTCCTTCCCGTTTCGCCCCGCGGACGGCGGCGTTCCGAAATCATTCTCATAATCCGGGAAAGGAGAACGGCGCGGCTCCGCTCCGGAACCGCTCCCACGTCGGCCGAAGCGGCCGGATCCGCTGTAGTAATCCTCCTGCTCCCGCCGGTTTTCATACTGCGCGTACGACATCATGATGCCGCTTCTTTCCCGCTTTAAGTTTTCCGCCGGGATCTCGTCGATGAACTGGCTGATCAGGTGCGTCGTATACTGACCGTTCACCATGCGCCTGGCCGCGCCGGTCAGGACCAGCTTTTTCATGGCCCGGGTAATGCCGACGTAGCAAAGGCGCCGCTCCTCCTCCAGGTCGCCGGAATCGCCGGAATAGATGGCTTTATCGCCCGGGAAAAGCTGCTGCTCCATCCCCGCCATGTAGACCTTCGGGAACTCCAGCCCCTTCGCGCTGTGAAGCGTCATCAAAACCACTTTGCCTTCATTATCCGGCAGTTCATCGATATCCGACACCAAAGACGTCTCGGAAAGGAAGGAAGAAAGCGCATCCAGCCCCACTTCGCCGCCGAAGTCCGCGGCTTTGTTCACCAGCTCGTCCAGGTTGTCGCGGCGCGCCTCCGCCTCAATAGGGTCCTCTGTCTCCAGCGATTCCAGATAGCCGCTTTTACGCAGCGTCCGCTCAATCAGCGCTTCCACGCTCACGGAAAGCGCCTCGATCCGAAGACCGATGATCAGGTCCATAAAGGCCTTCAGCTTGGCGGCGCTGCGGGCCAGCTCCGGCGCGTGCTCCGCCTCGTCGATCGCTTCCAGCATCGAAAGTTCCTTCTCCGCGGCAAAGACCGCCAGCTTTTCCAGCGTCGAATCCCCGATGCCGCGGCGCGGCACGTTGATGATGCGGCGCAGCGAAACGTCGTCCCGCGGGTTCGCGATCAGTCTTAAGTAGCACAGGCAGTCCTTGATCTCGCGCCGCTCGTAGAAGTTCACGCCGCCGATCAGCCGGTACGGGACGCCCATCGCCACCATCGTCTCTTCCAGAAGACGCGACTGGGCGTTGGTGCGGTAGAGCACCGCGCAGTCGCCGTACGGGAAGCGGTCCTTTTCCTTCAGAATATCCCGCACGATGCCCCGCGCTTCCTCGCGGGCTTCTTCATATTCGCGGAAAACGGGCTTTTCGCCCTCTTCCTTCGCAGTCCAGAGCGTTTTGACCTTCCGTTCCTTGTTGTGCGCGATGACGCCGTTGGCCGCCGCGAGGATATTTTTCGTGGAGCGGTAATTCTGCTCCAGCCGGATGACCTTCGTCTCCGGAAAAACACTTTCAAATTCTAAAATATTTTTGATCTCCGCGCCGCGGAAGCGGTAGATGGACTGATCGTCGTCGCCGACCACGCAGAGGTTCCGGTGCTCCTTTGCGAGCAGCTCCACAAAACGGAACTGGGCCGGGTTCGTATCCTGATACTCGTCCACCAGCACGTAGCGGAAGCGGCTCCGCCAATAGTCCAGTACGTCCGGGTTTTCTTCGAACAGCTTCACCGCATTTAAAAGCAGATCGTCGAAGTCCATCGCGTTGGCGGCCATCAGGCGCTTCTGATATTCCCGGTAAATGTGCGCGATGCGCTTGTCCCGGAACTGTCCGGCGGATTTCTCGTTGTCCTCCACGGAGATCATTTTGTTTTTAAGCGTGGAAACGATGCGCTGCATTTCGCGCTCGCGGTACTGCTTCGGATCGAAATCCAGTTCTTTTAAGAGGCGGCGCATCACCACACGGGAGTCGTCGGTATCGTAGATGCTGAAGTCCTTTTCATAGCCCAGACGATCCGCGCCGCTCCTAAGGATCTTCAGACAGGTGCTGTGGAAGGTCGCGACCCAGACCTTGTCGCCTTCCGGAGACGAGGCGCTGACCCGGGTTTTCATCTCCTCGGCCGCCTTGTTCGTAAAGGTGATGGCCAGGATGTTCCAGGGTCTGACGCCCTGTTCCAGCAGGTAGGCGACCCGCGCCGTTAAGGTGCGGGTCTTGCCGGAACCGGCGCCGGCCAGGATCAGGACCGGTCCTTCCGTGGCTAAAACCGCCTCGGTCTGAGGCGGATTTAAGGACATGTCATCGAGAATCATTTAAACTCCTGTTATTTCAAAGGTACGTCATAGGTATACTCGGTCTCGCCGAGGCGGTAGAGGACGGTGAGCTTTTCCTTCCCCTTCTCGTCCAGCGTATGCGTCACCCGCACGTCTTTCGCTTCCGTCGCGATCTGCCTGAGGCGCGCCCAGGCATCACGCTTGGCATCGTTAAAGGTGCCCATATCGTCCGAGCACAGATGCATCGTGCCGAACAGCGCGCAGTTGATGGCCAGCAGCTTCTTTTCGTCGCTGCTCAGTTTGATGTTCTCATCGCGCAGATAGAACACGTCCGGATCCGCGCCGAAGGCGCGGCCGTCCAGCTGGCGGCGGTAGATCGCATTTTCGATCGCCTGCTTGGTGGAAACGCGCTCCCGGTGGATCTTCTGCATCACGATATTATCGTTCCAGTCCAGGCCCACGTCGCAGCTGATGCGGCAGTAATCGAACAGTCCGAAGATCGGCATCAGCGGCACGCCGCAGCCGATGATCAGCTTGTCGCCGCAAAGCTCGCGGATAAAGCGCATGGCGCGGATCTGCCGGCCGGCGCGGGTCTCCTTCGCGCTGCCGTAAGGGGCGGCGGCGTACAGGAAATCCAGTTTCACCAGATCAAAGCCCCACTCGTCAAAGACGCGGCGGAAGGTTTCTTTCAGATAATCGCGGACTTCCGGATGATCCAGATCCAGCGCGTAGAAGCCGCCCCAGTTGATGCCGGCATACCAGGGTTCATGCTCATGGAAGTAGAACCACTGCGGATGCTCTTCGTAGAGCGCGGACTTCTTCGCGGCCGCGAAAGGCGCCAGCCACAGGCCGGCTTTGAAGCCTTTTTCGTGGATCACGTCCGCCATCGCCTTCATGCCGTCCGGGAACTTGACCGGATCCGGCTCCAGCCAGTCTCCGACCGCCGGTTCCCAGCCGTCGTCGATCTGGAAAAGATCGCCCGGCTTAAGAAGCTTCGCCGCACCTTCCAGATCCGACAGGATCGTTTCCTGCGAGATGTTTTCATAGCGGTTGTACCAGCTCGAGTAGCCGAAGACCGGCTCCTTTGTGCGCGGCGCGATATCCATCGCGTCGAACCAGCCGTCGAAGACTTCCTGCTCGCTGCCAACCGCGAAATACAGATCAAAAGCCTTATACTTTCCATCCGCTTTCAGCCCGGCGCAGTCGCGGCAGACGGTCAGCTTGTTCAGCTTCGCGTTGTAGGTAAAATGCGTATAGCCCGGCTCCTCGTCCAGCGAGGCGATCAGGCGGTATTTGTCCCCGTCGCGGAAATAGCAGTAGGAAACGCCCTGCATGAGGCCCGCTTTGTTGGGATATTTTACATAATGATAATCCGCGTAGCGGTCCAGGCCGTAATGATTGACCAGGGGTTTCGGCAGACCGTTCAGGCCGCGCGTCTTTCCGTTTTTCGTCTGTTCCGGGCTGTAGCTCCAGGCCTGCCAGCCGTTCATATACAGGAATTCCTCTTCCCCCATCTGGATCGGCAGCTCGGCCGTCACCTCCTGAAGGACGCAGGCCGGCAGTTCCGGCTCTGCCTTTAAAAGCATAAAGCGGAAGCTGTCCCTGCCGCCGCCGGGAATCTCCCAGACGCCGTCGGCGGCGCCGGCTACGGAGACGGGGCCTTCCGCGCCGTCCGCCAGGATCGTATAATACAGTTTCGGCATGATCGTATTTCCTTTCTGTCTATTTCACTAAGAACGAGATCTGCACCGGGGCGAGGCCGGGCGCGGACAGAGTCAGCGTCCCCTCTCCCTTTTCGCCGGCAGTTTTCAGATAAAGACCCGTGCTTCCGCCTTCGGCCGTCATGAGGGACGGCCCCGCGATTTCGAGCGGACCGCTCACCGAAGCTTCCAGCGGCAGCTGTCCGTAGACCGCAAGATTCCCCAGCTCGTCTTCCAGACGGATCCGGACCGCGGCCATATCGTAGCCGTCTCCTTCGCTTAAGACCCGCTTGCTGGGCTTCGCGCTGATATGCAGCCGGGCGGACGGTCCCTTCTCCACACGGGAGACGACGATACCGTCCTTTTTGCCTTCAAAGCGCCATTTGCTCATGGCGCCGCCCCAGCCGCCGACGTACTTGCCGTAGAGCCGCACGCCCTCGGCATAGCTTAAGCGATAGCGGAACATGCACCAGCCGAGCCGCATTTTTTCCTTAAACGGGATCGCGTTCGCGCCGTATTTGGCCATGGCGTTCAGTGCTTTCCGGACGTTTTTGGCCTTGCCGCCCGTAAAGCCCTCTTCGCTCTCCAACAGCTCGCCGACCGTATCCTCCACCAGGATCGGCTCGTGCGGCAGGCCGAAAAGCTCCTTCGGCGTCACCGTCGCCACAAAGGCGTCGTTGCGGTAGATATCCACCTCGTCCGCGTTGGTAAAGAGATAAAAGCTGCCGATCTGCCCGCCCGGATAGTCGCCGATATCCATGGAGGAACTGACCTCCAGCACCGGCTCTTCACCCTGACTGGCATAGACCGCGGCCGCAAGCTTCGGATTGCGGAAGGAATCCATGACGCCGTGATAGCAGATCCGATCGCCCGAGCCGAATTCCGCGTGGGTCGCGTAGTCGAACATGCACCAGCCGAAGCAGCCGGCATGTTCTTCACTCGTAAAAGCCGCCCCCTGGACGCGGGCATGCCTGAGCGCGTGCTCCTGCCGCTTCTCCCAGGGATCATACGGCTTGGTCGGGAACATGTGGCCGTTCATCTCACTGATGAAGAAGCCCTTTTCGATCTCCTTCGTCACCGCCTTCTTTTCCTTGACCGGCGGCGTCTTGCCGTTGTGCGAGAAATCGTTGTAGGCGTAGACGTCTTCCAGCAGATGGCTGTTTTCGATATACCGCACGCCGCTGGTCTGGCGCGACGGATCGAGCGCGTGCGCCGCCTTGTTCGTGCGGCGGTAAAGGTCGTCATCATCCTGACTCTCGTTGATACGCACGCCCCAAAGGATGATACTCGGGTGATTGCGGTACTGCAGCACCATCTCGCGCGTGTTCTCGACGGCCTGATCCTTCCAGGCTTCGTCGCCGATATGCTGCCAGCCGGGGATCTCGGTAAAGACCAGAAGGCCGATGCGGTCGCATTCATCTATAAAATACTGGCTCTGCGGATAGTGCGAGGTGCGCACCGCGGTGCAGCCCAGCTCTTCTTTTAGGATCCTGGCGTCCTCCCGCTGCAGGTGCTCCGGCGCAGCATAGCCGATGTATGGGAAGCTCTGGTGGCGGTTCAGGCCGCGCAGAAAGACTTTTTCGCCGTTCAGGAAGAAGCCGTCCTGGTTGAAGACGGCCGTGCGGAAGCCGAAGCTGACTTCCTTCGTGTCTCCCGGATTGCCTTCTTCATCCAGCAGCGTGACCTGGCAGGTGTAAAGATACGGATCCCCGACCGACCAGCTGTGCGCATCCTGAAGCGTTAAATCAAAGACCGTTCCCGGTCCGGAAAGCTGATAGGCCGTCAGCCCTTCCGCATCGTTTATGCGGATGTAGGCGCCGGCGGCTTCGCCGTCCAGCGTCAGTTCCACGTGCGCCTGATCCGTCTCCGGCGTGGTGAGGAAGATATCTTCGATATACGTCTTCGGGCGGATATCCAGCCAGACGTCCCGGTACAGGCCGCCATAGGTCAGGTAGTCGATCACAAAGCCGAAAGGCGGGATCCCCTCGTTTTCGGAAGTATCCAGACGGACCGCGATCTCACATTCCTGCCCCGGCGTCACGAAGGACGTGATCTCCGCCCGGAACGCGGTATAGCCGCAGCTATGCTGCGCGACAGCCTGCCGGTTCACATAGACCGTCGCGATATGCGCGGCCGCGTCAAACTGCAGAAAGACGCGTTTGCCCGCCGCTTCTTCCGGGATAAAAAGCTTTCTGCGGTAGCCGATCATCCCTTCATACCGGTCCGGCGAAGCATAGTGCAGCGGCAGCTCGCCCGCATTATGCGGCAGACGGACCGGCTCCGCTTCTCCTTCAAAATGCATAAACTCCTCGGACCAGCGAGGCGTATATTCCCAGTTGTTATTGATCTTCTGCATACGGGATCTCCCTTCCATGACAGAAATAATCGAACCGTTCCTTGTCAGGTAATTATATCACAGCCGGGCGTCCGGACGCAAGGAAAATAAAACGCCGGGGCCGTCTGTCTATTTTGCCGTTCCCGCCGAATTAGCTGCGCCTAAACCGCCGCCGAAACCCTGTTTTTTTCTTTGGCGATCCTTTATACTGGAAAACAGAAAGGAAAGCCGCTCCGCTTCAGACGGACGGCAGAAGACTAAGAAAGAGAGGAAAAAGTCATGAAAAAGATCGTGTACAAAGTGGATTCCTTCAAGGTCACCTGGTCGACCTGCCGGGAATTTGCGGAAACGCTGGAAAATTTCATCAACGAGCATGCCGCTCAGGGCTGGCGTTTCGAGGGCGTGGAAGATCATGCCTTCTTCGGGGAGTGGTGCTGCGTGATCTTCTCGAGGGAAGAAGAATAAGTCTTCGGATCAAAAAACGGGGAGGGCCCGAAAGCTCTCCCCGTTTTGCTGTTTCATTTCCTTACGGTGCCAGTGTCTCGGCCAGCTCTTCCGCGGAGGATACGACCGTGATGCTGCTCACGTGCGGCTGCGGGCCTTCGTACCAGTACAGGAAGCCTTCCACATCCACCTTGTCGCCGATCTGCAGCGTCTTGACGGTCTCATAGACCTCGCTGCCGGCCGGGAACTCATCCGTTTCCACCGTCAGGGTGTAGGTCACGCCGTAGGCTGTCACGTTGAAGTAGATGTCATCGCCGTCGGTGCCTGCGCCGTTCCACTTGTACAGGAAAGGCTGCTCGTTGCCGTCCGCATCCTTGGAGGCCGCGATCACGGCGCCCTTGCAGGAGATCAGGCGGTTCATGTACGCTTCGGCCGCTTCCACGTTCGGGATATTCACGATATCAATCGGAGCCGCCAGGTACGGGAAATACAGATCGGACAGCTCGAAGCCTTCGGCATCCGTCACTTCGATCTCGCCGCTCCAGGTTCCCCTGAAACCGCTGACGCGGATATAGGCGCCGGGGATCAGCGCGGCATATTCTTCGGGAGTGACCTTCAGGCGGTAGATATAGTAGCCGCCGGCCACGTCATCCAGGAACACGGAGCAGGTGCCGTATTCTTCGTTGTAGGAGGTCACCAGCTGCACGAAACCTTCCACGGTCACGGGCGTCTCATCTTCCGCCGCCGTAAATTCCGCATGGGTCATGACGTCTTCCGGCTTCTCCATGACCTTTTCCACGAAGGTGATGTGCGGCTGCGGGCCTTCGTACCAGTACAGGAAGCCTTCCAGATTGACGACGTCGCCGATCTGAAGTTCCTTCACCGCTTCGTAGACCTCGGTGCCGGCGCCGAATTCATCGCTTTCCACGACGACCGTATAGATCCGGCCCTCCAGCATGACCTTGAAGTAGAGGTCGTCGCCGTCGGAACCGCTGCCGTTCCACTTGTACAGGAAAGGCACTTCGTTGCCGTCCGCATCCTGGGAGGCCAGGACCGCCGCCGGATACAGGTAGATCGGGCTGTTGATGAAGGAAGCCAGCCGGTCTTCCTCCGCGGCCAGATAGCTGAAATCGATCAGATCGGCAAAGAACTCACCGTAGCCGTCCGGGAACTGGAAGTCCTCTACGTCCTGAATCTCAACCAGGCCGCTCCAGACGGTCTTATGGCCCGTGATCTCCACATACTGGCCGGGCACCAGGTTCTCCATATCCAGTTCGTCGACTTCCATGCGGTACACATAGTAGGCGCCGATCCTGTCGTGCAGGAAAATGCTGGCATTGCCGTGTTCGGCATTGTAGGCGATCAGCTGGATGTAGGCGCCGATGGTCACCAGCGGTTCATCGGCCGTATCCAGATCCCGGTATTCGCCGTAATTGAGGACGTCCTCCGAGGTCTTGGCATAGATCTCGGTCTCGATCTCACAGACGTGCGGCTGCGGACCTTCGTACCAGTACAGGTAGGCATAGACCGCCACGCCCTGACCGATCTTCAGTTCCTTGACCGCTTCGTAGACGTCGCTGCCGGCGCCGAATTCATCGCTTTCCACCACCATGGTCCAGGTACGGCCGAGGCAGCTGACCTTGAAGTAGATGTCGTCGCCGTCCTGGCCGGAGCCGTTCCACTTGTACAGGAACGGAACCTTTTCGCCGTTCTCGTTTTCGGAGGCTTCCACAATGGCATCTTCCACCAGGATGCCCTGGTTCATAAGATTCGGCAGAAGCTCTTCTTCCAGATTTTTGACGTTGTTCCAGCCAAAATCATAACCTTCTTCGGAATCCATGATCTCGAAGGTCGCGTCGGTGATCTCCAGCTCGCCGCTCCAGACGTTCTTATAACCGCGCACGCGGACCTTGACGCCGGGTTCAAGCGCGGCCGCTTCTTCTTCGGTCACGGCCATGCGGTATACGTAGTAAGCGCCGTCCTTGTCCGCCAGGAACAGGCTGACGTTGCCGTGTTCGGCATTGTAAGCCGCCAGCTGCACATACGCGCTGATGAGGACTTCGGATTCGAGCTCCGCCTCCATGAACTGCTCATAGCTCATGGTCACGTCGCTCGGCGCGTCGGACTTGGCGACCGCGCTTACGTGCGGCTGCGGTCCGTTGTACCAGTATAAGAAACCGGTCAGATCCACGACTTCGCCGATCCCGAGCGCTTTCACGGCTTCGTAAACTTCGCTGCCGCTGCCCCATTCGTCGCTCTCCACGACCATCACGTAACGGCCTTCGCCCTTGGCGACGGTGAAATACAGATCGTCGCCTTCCTCACCGGAGCCGTTGTACTTATACAGGAAAGGCAGCTCGTTTCCGTCCGCATCCAGGGATGCCACGACCGTCATGCCGATCAGGCTGATCTGACGGTTCATCCGGGCTTCCAGCTCCTCTTCCTGATTCATCAGGTCGGTGATATCTTCCGCTTCCGCCAGGAAAACGCCGTCCTCCAGCAGTTCAAAGCTGGCATCCTCGATTTCCACCTGACCGCTCCAGGCCGTCTTCATGCCGTTAATACGGACCTTGCTGCCCGGCGTTAACGCCGCGGCCTCCTCCGGCGTCACACTCATGCGCCAGACGTAGTAGGCACCGTCCGGATCCGCCAGAAAGAGGCAGATGTTTCCGTTGGCTTCATTGTAGGCGCCCAGCTGGATCCAGCCTTCGACAGAGACTTTCGTATCCATCTCCGCTGCCGCGAATTCTTCGTAGCTCAGCACGCCTTCGCTCTTGGCCGCCATGTTCGTGATCTTATGCACGTGCGGCTGCGGGCCTTCATACCAGTACAGGAAGCCTTCCAGTTCAAGGACCTGACCGACCTCGATTGCCTTGACCGCCTCGTAGACTTCGCTGCCGGCCGGGCACTCATCGCTTTCCACCGTCAGGGTATAGACCTGACCGCCCAGACTGACGCTGAAATACAGGTCGTCACCGTCCTGACCGGAACCGTTCCACTTGTACAGGAAAGCCTGCTCGTTCCCGTCCGCATCCTTGCTCGGAACCACCACGGCTCCGCTGACGCGGATCTTCTGATTCATCCGTTTCGCCAGCTCCTCGCTGCCGAAGATCTCCGTCACGTCAACGGGATCGGCCACAAAAACGTCCCCGTCCGCGGCCTCGAAGGTCGCTGTGCCTTCCGCAAACTCGATCTCGCCGGCCCATTCGCCTTTAAAGCCGTGGACCCGGATCCGGGCGCCTTCCGTCAGCTTCGCCGCTTCTTCCGGCGTCACATTCATCCGATACACGAAATAGGCGCCGTCTGCATCCGCCAGGAACAGACTTACGTTTCCGTATTCCGCGTTGTAGGCAGCAAACTGGACATTGGCTTCAATGGTCACTTCGCTGTCCTTTTCCGCTGCCAGATACTCTTCATAGGAAAAGATCTTTACTTCCGGGACCGGCTCCGTGGTCGGTTCCGCCGTGGTAGGCTCCGCCGTTGTCGGCGCAGCAGTGGTAGTCGGCGCAGCCGTGGTCGTCGGTTCCGGCGTCGTTTCCACGGGCTGCTGCCCGCAGGCGGCCAGAGACAGGACCATCACCAGAGACAGGCCTAAGGCAAAAAGTTTCTTCATGTCTTTTCTCCTCTTGTTCAAAAATAGCTTTTACCAGAAACAGGGTCTTTCAAAAAGGCCGAAAATATTATACCGAATTTCCGTGAAAAATCAATGTTTTTGCGCGTTTTTCCCTGATTTTATCCGTTGGATCAGGGCAATCAGCCCCAAAACGACCCAGGCGGCCGCCAAAATGCCCAGCAGCCAGACCGAAGTGGCCGGCAGCGGCCCCAGATCGCGGAAATCTTTGCTTTCCTTCGTGGGGGTCTCCGCTGTTTTTCCGCCCGGGTTTTCACCGCCCGGCGTCTGACCGCCCGGCTGCTCCGCACCGGTTTCCGCCGGATCCGTTTCCTCCGGCTCGATCACGGTGACTTCGATCTCGTTCAGTTTGTAGAGCTGGCGGACCTCCTTAAAAAGATTCTCCAGATACGTTTCGTCCAGTGCCGTCCCGTCCGCATTCAGCTGGATCTGCTTGCGGCGCGTCGCTTTGGCGACGTTCTCGATCAGTGTGCCGGCCGCGTCGCGCACGGAAGCGGAGCCCGCGAAAACCGGCGTGATAAAGGTGTTTTCCATGTTGTCGATGACCATCTGCGAGACGGCGATCTTGACGTCGTAGTAGGTGTCGTTGTCTTCGCCGGCGCGGGCCACGTAGTCCTTGTATTCCGCGCTGTCCTGCGCCTTGTAGGTCACCGGGACGTAGCCTTCCGTCTTCGCATAGGCCACCTGGACGTCATTGGTCAGCAGGTACTGCGCAAAGAGCCAGGACGCGAGGACCTCCTGCTCATCCGACTTGTTGAAGATGCACAGCGAAGGTCCCTGCGAGATCATCTGCGGATGTTCCGTGTCGAACTGCGGAATCGGCCGCACCGCGGTCTCGAACTGCACGACGTCCGAAGCATGGATATCCAGCAGCGGGGCGTTCGAGCCCAGCCAGGTCGCGCCGGCCGTCGAGTCGATGGCGAAGAGGCAGCGGCCCGCGTTGAAGAAATTGCCGGGATAGCTGTCGATCTTAAAGGTGGAGAAAGCGCGCGTGAGCACGTGCTCGTAAATCGTATAGAGCAGTTCCTTCGTCGTGTCGTTGAAGAGCTGCACCTCGCCGGTCTCGAGCGCATAGCCCGCGCCTTTCTGCTTTAACATCTGGATCATCATGTTGTCCGTGGACTTGTAGATGAAGGGGATCATGATCTTCTGGCCGTTGACCTTAAAGAGATCTCCGTCCTTCTCCATCGCCTTTTCGGAAACTTCCCAGATCCAGTCCCAGCTCACGACGTCCGGGATCGCATAGCCCATGGCTTCCACGTAGGTTTTATTGATGTAGAGCGCCTCGGAGGAGCGCATGAAGGGCAGATCGTACTGATGGCCGCTGAAGAAGCCTTCCTCCAGGAACTTGCCGATGACCTCGTCGTACGCCGGGCTGTCAAAGAGGAGCTTTGCGCCGCCGAAGCCGTAGTCCGGATCGGCCATATAGTCGTCCAGCGCGACGACCATGTCCCGGCCTTTTAAGTAGGTCGCGATATGGTCCGGGTAGGAGATGCACACGTTCGGCGTGGTATTCGTCGCGATGTTCGTGATCACGTCCTGATAGATCTTGGCGTAGTCCGAATAAAAGCGGATCGTCACCGTCACGTTCGGGTACAGGGCTTCGAAATCGGCCTTTGCCTTGTTATAGATCTTGATCTGCGTCGGGTTCGAGTCGTTTTTCGCCCAGAATTCGACCGTGATCTTCTTGTTCGTGTCAAATTCGATGCCGAGACCGGCCGGCTCGGTCTGAGCGGGCTCCGTCGGCTTTTCGCTGCCCTCTTCCGCGCTCTGCGCAGGCTGTCCCTCCGTGGAAACGGCCGCCGTTTCCGTAACGGCCGGCTTGGTCGGCGCGGCCGTCGTCTCCCGCCCCGCGATCTGCCCGTGGCAGGCGGAAAGGATCAGCAGCAGGGCGGTCACAAGGGCCGAAAGTCTTGTCAATACACGCTTTTTCATCCTTTGGTCCCTCCTCTCGAAACACCGGCCATGATCTTCTTCCGGAAGATCAGGAACAGGACCACGAGCGGCACCGAGATCACTACGACCGCCGCCATCATGGCAGGGATATTGTCGCGGCCGAAGCCGCTCTCGCGGATCTGCTGGATGCCGTTCGAGACCAGGAAGTAATTCTGATCGGTCGTGATCAGGCGCGGCCACACATAGGAGTTCCAGCATTCGATGACCTTCAGGATCACGACCGTCACGATTGTCGGCCGGCAGATCGGCACCATGACTTTCAGCAGGAAGCCCATGTCCGAACAGCCGTCGATCTTCGCGGCCTTATACAGATCATCCGAGACCTGCGCAAAGTTCTCCTTCAGCAGGTAGATATAGAAGACGGACGTTACCGACGGCAGGATCAGGCCCCAGAAGGTGTTGCGCATATTCCAGTTGGTGATGGTAACGTAATTCGTGATGACCACGAGCTCGCCGGGAATCATCATCAGGGCCAGGAACAGGGTGAAGACGAGATTTTTTCCCTTGAATTCCAGCTTTGCGAAGGCATAGGCCGCCAGAATGATCACGACCAGCATGATTCCCGTCGTCGCCAGCGTGAAGATCACCGTGTTCAGGAAATATTTCGCCAGCGGCACGGCCGTAAACGCTTCCTGGTAGTTTTCCAGCGTCGGCGCCAGGGTATAGAACTTCGGCACGGACTCCGCATTGTAGGCGCCGGTCGTTTTAAAGGAAGTCAGGATCATCCAGTAAAAGGGGAAGAGCACCATCAGCCCCCAGAAGATCAGGAAGGCGTAGGTAAAGATCTTTCCGACGCGGCGGCGGATCCGCGCGGAACGCTCGATCTCCGCATAGGTTTTCTGTGTATTCGAACGCATCGCAGCCCTCCTTAATAATGTACCGTCTTCCGGCTCACCATCAGGTTGATGCAGGTGATGGTCAGCACGATGACGAAGAGGATGATGGCCGCCGCCGACGCGTAGGAGGGATACCCGCCCGCCGTGCCGTAAAGCATGTCGTAGACATAGCCCACGATGGTGTTCATGCCGGCGCCGTTTAAGTCGGTTCCGAAGAGCGCGACCTCGTCGCTGTAGGCCTTGAACGCGCCGATGAAACCGGTGATGATCAGATAAAAGAGCATCGGCGAGATCATGGGCAGCGTGATGCGGCGGAAGATGCGGCCTTTCGAGGTCCCGTCGATCTTCGCCGCATTGTAGTAGTCCTGATTCACCGAGGCCAGCGCGCTGGTTAAGATCAGCACCTTAAAGGGCAGCACGACCCAGATGGTGTAAAAACACATGACGAACATCTTCGCCCAGTAGGGGCCTTCAATGAAGTCCACGCCTTCGCCGCCGAAGAACTGGATCAGCAGGTTGATCATGCCGTCGGTGTATGCCGTTTTCTTGAACAGGATCATGAAGACCAGGCCGACCGCCAGCGTATTGGTCACGTAAGGCAGGAAATAGACGGTCTGGAAAAGATCCTTCAGCTTCTGGATCGAATTCAGAGCCAGGGCGATCAGCAGGGCAAAGCCCGTGGAGAGCGGCACGGTGATCACCACGATGATGAAGGTGTTCCGGACCGCCTGCATGAAGTACGGATCATGCAGGACGTAGGAATAGTTATACAGACCGTAGCCGTAGGCGGTCTGGGAAACGAAATTGTAACCTTCTTCCGCCGAATAGATCAGTACGTCGATCAGCGGATAGACCATAAAGACCCCTAAAAAGAGGATCGCCGGCAGCAGGTAGAGCCAGCCTTTGTGCTTGCTGTGTTTCATAGTCCTGCTCCTGTATCAGACCTCAAAACGGATGCGTTCTTCCGTTTCGCGGTCGAAAAGATGAACTTTCAGAGGATCCAGACGGAAGGCGACCCGGGTCTCGGTCTTTGCCGGCCGCTTGCCGGAGCCGACGATGGCCCGCAGGTTCTCGCTGACCGCGCCGTCGTGCGTAAAGACGACGCTGGTGTCGCGGCCCATGACTTCCACATTGACAAGGCCGCAGCGGAACGCGCCGTTCGGATCGGGTTCCATGCCTTCCGGGCGGATGCCGACGAAGACGGCCTGCTCCGGAACGCCGGGGACTTCCATCACCGCTTCGCCGCCGATGACGAGCCGGCCGTCTTTTACCTCGCCCTCAAACACGTTGATGGCGGGCGTGCCGAGGAATTTTGCCACGAAAAGGTTCACCGGATCGTCGTAGACGTTCTGCGGTTCGTCGATCTGCTGGATCATGCCGTCCTTCATGACCACGATCAGATCGGAGATGCTCATGGCTTCTTCCTGGTCGTGCGTCACGAAGATCGTCGTGATGCCGGTCTCCCGCTGGATGCGGCGGATCTCCTCTCTCGTCTGCAGCCTGAGGCGCGCGTCCAGGTTGGAAAGCGGCTCGTCCAGCAGGAGCACGCGCGGGATCTTCACCAGGGCGCGCGCGATGGCCACGCGCTGCTGCTGGCCGCCGGAGAGCTCACGCGGCTTGCGCTCCATGAGCTGGTCGATCTGCACGAGCTTGGCGACCTCCAGGGCCTTGGCGCGCATGGCTTCCCTGCTCATGCGG
>JAFZRH010000062.1 GCA_017619975.1 Lachnospiraceae bacterium
ACCTACGGCAACACCGCCATCCTGGACGGCCAGAACGATATCGCCATCTTCGCCGAGCTTGCGAAGGACATCAAGTGGGAGAACCACACCAACTACGATCAGCTGCTGAACGAAGGTCTGCAGAACAAGCTGCAGGAATTCTACAACGGTTCCGTCGACAAGGAAACCGCTATGAAGAACTTCTATCAGTACGTTAAGGAGACTTATCCGAACATCAAACTGCCGCAGTAAAGGCAAACGAAGACTGCGGCTGGGGAGCTCCCCCTGCCGCAGTTTTTTATCACCCTCTGAAGGGAGGACTCCCGCTTTATGTTCAAGAAAAAACCGGAAAAGAGCGGCAAGCTGAAGAGCGTGAGCTACGCAAAATGGGGCTATATCTTTATCATCCCCTTTTTTATCGTTTATATCTTCTTTACGCTTGTTCCGCAATTCCTGACCATATATAACAGCTTCTTCGAGACCTACCGGATCGGGCTGACGCAGGTCGGACCGAATTACGTCGGGCTCGAGAACTACAAGACTCTGTTTTCCGCTGACAGCGACGGCGTGATCCTGATCCTGAAATACACGCTGAACACGGTGTGGCTCTGGATCCTGGGCGCCGTCCCGCAGTTCGTCATCGCGCTGCTGCTGGCGATCTTCTTTACCAGCTACCGGCTGAACATCAAGGGGCAGGGCTTCTTCAAGACCGTCATCTACATGCCGAACCTGATCATGGCGGCGGCCTTCTCCATGCTGTTCTACACCCTGTTCTCCCGGGTGGGTCCGATCCAGGCACTGCTGGAGAACTGGGGGTGGATCGACGCCTCTTTTGACTTCTTCTCCAAACGGGTCACCGTGCGCGGCATGATCGCAACCATGAACTTCCTGATGTGGTTCGGCAATACCACGATCGTGCTGATGGCCGGCATCATGGGCATCGATCAGGCGCTCTTCGAATCGGCCACGATCGACGGCGCGAACTCGGTGCAGGTCTTCTTCCGGGTGACCATGCCGCTCCTGATGCCGATCTTTGTGTACTGCCTGATCACGGCCATGATCGGCGGCATCCAGATGTTCGACGTGCCGCAGGTCTTGACGAACGGCAAGGGCGTGCCGAATGAAATGACGAGAACGCTGGTCATGTACCTGAACGGGTATCTCACCAGCAAGAACTACGGCATGGCCGGTGCGATATCCGTCTTCATCTTCGTGATCACCGGCATTTTAAGCGGTTTCGTGTACAAGAGACTGACGGCGCAGTATAAGGAGCCGACACGGCTTCACAGACGCAGAAAGGGGGATACGCTATGAACCGGAAACTCAGCGACAACACCCGCGGCCTGATCAAACTGACGGTCCTCCGCGTGATCGTTTACGCCATCCTGATCTTCCTCACCGCGCTGTGCCTGTTCTTCTTCTACCTGATGATCGTCAACGCGAGCCGTTCCAACGCGCAGCTGGCGACCGGCTTCACGCTGGTGCCGAAGGAGAACTTCTTCAAAAACCTGGTCAACGCCTGGAACGATTCCTCCATCAACATTCCCCGGGGCATGCTGAACAGCCTGATCATCGCGCTGGCTTCCGCCGTGCTGACGACCTATTTCTCCGCGCTCACGGCTTACGGCATCCATGCCTATGAGTTTAAAGGCAAGCGGATGGTCTTCACCTTTATCATCGCGGTCATGATGATCCCCGCGCAGGTTTCCGCGCTGGGCTTCGTGCAGATGATGAACAAGCTGCACCTGACCAACAGCTATATCCCGCTGATCATCCCCAGCATCGCCGCGCCGGTCGTCTTCTTCTATATGAAGCAGTACATGGAGAGCGTGCTGCCGCTGGAAGTGATCGATGCGGCCCGCGTGGACGGCTCCGGCGAGTTCCGCACCTTCAACACGATCGTGCTGCCGATGCTGAAGCCTGCCATCGCGGTGCAGATGATTTTCTCCTTCGTGAGCTCCTGGAACAACTACTTCGTTCCTGCCCTGCTGCTGGACAAGGCGGAGATGAAGACCGTGCCGATCATGATCGCCCAGCTTCGGAGCGCGGACTATTCCAAATTCGATATGGGCAAGGTCTATATGTTCATCCTGCTGGCGATCCTGCCGGTCATGATCACCTATATCTTCCTGTCCAAGTCGATCATCAAGGGCGTGACCGCGGGCAGCGTCAAGGGCTGAGGCGCCGGAAAGGATCTGTGAAAGCATGAAGATCTGGAAGGGATTCGAGAAGGGCGTCGATCTCGGCGGATGGTTCTCGCAGTGCGATTACAGCGAAGAGCGCTTCCGGAACTTTATCCGGGAGGAGGACTTTGCCGTGATCCGCTCCTGGGGCGCCGACCACGTCCGCATCCCGGTGGACTACAACCTGCTGGAAGAGGAGGACGGAACGCTCCGGAAGAGCGGCTGGACCCATCTGGACCGCGCGCTCGGCTATGCGGAAAAGAACGGCCTGAATGCCGTCCTGGATCTGCACAAGACCCCCGGCTTTTCCTTTGATCCGGACGAAAAGGAGAGCGGCTTCTTTGACAGTGAAAAATATCAGGAACGCTTTTACCGGATCTGGGAGCGGCTGGCAGCCCGCTACGGGAAGCTTTCGGACCGGACCGCCTTCGAGCTCCTCAATGAGGTCACGGAGGAACGCTTCATGCCCGCCTGGAACCGCATCGCGCGGGAATGCATCCGGCGCATCCGCGTCTTCGCCCCCGAAACAAGGATCCTGGTCGGCGGCTACTGGCACAACAGCGCGCTGAGCGTGAAGGCGATCGACATCCCGGACGATACGCATCTGGTCTACAACTTCCACTGCTACGAGCCGCTGATCTTTACGCATCAGGGCGCGCACTGGATGCCGTCGATGGATCCTTCTTTCCGGATCTCGATCGGGGCAGGCTTCGGCGAGATGGAAGAGGCCAGCCGCCGGATGCTGGGCGCCTACAGCGCGGGCTTTGACCGCTATCCTCCGGAAACGGTTTTAAGCGCGGCGTATTTCATTGATTACTTTGCGGACGCGGTCCGCGCGGCCGAAAAAAGAGGCGTGCCGCTCTACTGCGGGGAATACGGCGTGATCGACTTAAGCCGCCCCGAAGAAGCCCTTATCTGGTACCGCCTGATCCATCAGGCTTTCGAACATTACGGCATCGGCCGGGCAGCCTGGAGCTACCGGCAGATGGATTTCGGCTTATCGGATGCGCGCATGGATGCGGTCCGGCCGGAACTGATCCAATACTTATAAAAATTCGTCTGATCGGAGCAAAGATTATGGCTACTGTCGAACTGAAAAACATCAAAAAGGTCTATCCCGTCACGGGCGGAGAGAAGAAAGAAAAAAAGAAGGAAATGCTTCCGGAGAAGAAGACCAATCTGCAGATCACGGAGGAAGGCGTCGTGGCGGTTCAGGAATTCAGCCTGGACATCGCGGACAAGGAATTCATTGTGCTGGTCGGTCCTTCCGGCTGCGGCAAATCCACCACGCTGCGCATGGTGGCCGGTCTGGAAGAGATCACGGGCGGCGAGCTGTATATTGACGGCAAGCTGGTCAACCACGTGGCGCCGAAGGACCGTGATATCGCCATGGTCTTCCAGAACTACGCGCTGTACCCGCACATGACGGTGTTCGAAAACATGGCGTTTTCGCTGCGTTTGAAGCATCTGCCGAAGGCTGAGATCGAAAAGAAAGTGCAGGAAGCGGCGGAGATCCTGGATATCACAGAGTATCTGAACCGCAAGCCCAAGGCTCTTTCCGGCGGTCAGCGGCAGCGCGTGGCCATCGGCCGTGCCATCGTGCGGGCGCCGAAGGTCATGCTGATGGACGAACCGCTCTCCAACCTGGACGCGAAGCTTCGGAACGAGATGCGTGCGGAGATCATCAAGCTGCGCAAGCGCATCGACACGACCTTTATCTATGTGACGCACGACCAGACGGAAGCCATGACGCTGGGCGACCGCATCGTGGTCATGAAGGACGGCTTCATCCAGCAGATCGGAACGCCGCAGGAGGTCTTTAACCATCCCGCGAATCTGTTCGTAGCCGGTTTCATCGGCATGCCCGTCATGAACTTCTTTGATGCCAGACTGACCGAGGACGGCGGAAAGTACTTTGTGGAGCTGGGCGGCGTGAAGACGGAACTCTCGCCGGAAAAAGAAGCGCGTCTGAAGGCGAAAAAGGTTGCTTCTCAGGACATCACGCTCGGTGTCCGTCCGGAGCACGTGGATCTAACGGAAAAGGGCATCGCCGCCGTCGTGGACGTCAGCGAGATGATGGGCTCTTCGGTCCATCTGCACTTAACGGCGCAGGGCCGCAACATGATCATGATCGTCCCCACCGTCGGCATGAAGAATATTCCCGCCATGGGAGAGGCCGTCTGCTTCGGCTTCAACGGCTCCGTCGCGCACGTTTTCAGCAAGGAAACGGGTGAAAATCTGGAGTTTTAAAGGAAGCTTTATGAGAAGGACCGTCTGTATTCTTCTGGCGCTGATGATGCTGTTTTCCCTGACTGGCTGCGGCCGGGAGCGTGTTCCCGCCGCTTTTGAGGACGGCCGGGCCCGGCCGTCGAACAGCGGCCGGCTGCAGGTCAAAAACGGCAAGCTCTGTTCGGCTCAGGGGGATCCGGTGATGCTCCGGGGCGTCAGTACAAACGGACTGATCACCTCGGAATCCTTTCTGAACGAGGATCTGTTCCGGGAGCTGGCCGAGGAGGACGGTGTGAATCTGATCCGGCTGGCCATGTATACCTACGGCGTGGGCATCGTCGGCTACTGCACAAAAGGCGACAAGGAACGCCATAAGAAGGATATCGAAACCGGGGTCGAGCTCGCGAAGAAAAACAACATGTACGTGCTGATCGACTGGCACATTTTAAGCGACGGAGATCCCAATACCTATCTGGAGGAGGCGAAACGCTTCTTCGCGGAAGCGGCGGAAAAATACGCCTCGTACGAAAACGTCCTGTATGAGATCTGCAATGAGCCGAACGGCGTGGACTGGCAGACAGTCAGGCGTTACGCGGAGGAGATCATTCCGCTGATCCGGGAAAAAGCGCCGGATGCCGTGATCATCGTCGGGAATCCCGACTGGTCGAAGGACCTCTACAGTGTGGCGGCCGATCCGCTGGCGTATGACAATATCCTCTATTCTCTGCATTTTTACGCAGCCACGCACGGGCAGCCGTACCGCGACATGACGGAGACGGTCAGCCGGAGCGGCCTGCCGGTCTTTGTCACGGAATACGGGATCACCGCCGCAAGCGGCGGCCTGCCCCGGGATACGGAAAGTGCGGATGTCTGGATCGATCTGCTGGAACGCGAGAACATTTCCTACTGCATGTGGTCCTTTGCCAAAGTTGCGGAGGCCTGTTCCGCGATCCGTCCGACCGTGCCGAAATACAGCGGCTTTACGGAGGAAGATTATACGCCGACCGGCCTGTGGCTGCTGGAAACGCTGAAAAAACACAGCACGAAATAACCGTGCCGAAGAAAGACCGTTCAGAGGGCTTACAGAACCAAACGCACATACAGGAAAAAATGTGTTGATAAAACCGCCGAATTCGTTGGAATATCAAGGAATTTGGCGTTTTTTTTTGACCTTCTGTGATATACTGATATATGACGAATCCCGTTGACGAGTGGGTCACGGCGACGCTTTACGGTATTACCTGGCTCTTTTAATGAAACGTGAGGTGTATTATGTTCTGGATCTTTTGGGCCTGCTTCCTGATTCTCGTTCTCCTCGCAGTCTGCGCCGTCAGCTGCTTCCGTTCCGAAAACAAAAAAACCGGCTGGGCGCTTGGCGTCGTAAGCCTGGCCGTGCTGGCCTTTTTGGTCTGGTATCTTCTTCCCTTTAAGCTTCCGAAGGCGGAAAGCTATACGGCCGACTGCCGTATAGGAACGCAGCGCGTCGTCCTGGACGCCGGCGCGGCGAGTCAGCTGGCCGAGGCCGTGAATACGGTCGGGCTGAAGCGCGGTGTGGAAAGCATCGCGGAGCCGATGACGAGCGGCAGCTTCGTGACAGTCCTTTTGTCCAAAGTCAGCGAAAAGGGCGAGGTGCTGCTGGGTGATCTTTTTCTGCGCCTGGATCAGCCGGAGCTTTCTTTCCTGCGGCTTCCCGGAGCCTTCAGCGAATGCCGGCCCAGGGACGGAGCGGCGCTGCTCGAAGCCGTCCGTCCGATCCTGGAACAGGCAGGTCTGAAACTGAAATAAGTTATGAAAAAGCATCGGTTTCACGAGAAAATGCCGGGGCGGTGAGATCCGCTCCGGCATTTTTGCGCGGCAGGACTGAATGTTCGGCCCTTATTTGTTCTTGGCTTTTTCCGTGCCTTTGCCGTTTTTTGCGGCCTTGGCATTCGGATCCTTTTTGAAGATCTTCTGGAAGAGCGTCTTTTTCTTGGGCGGATCCGGGATCTTGCCGCCGCGGACGGACTTGAGTTCGGCAATATAGATGCCGCTTAAGGCGACTTTGCACTCCTTCTTCACGGGAATGACTTCGAAAACCTTCTGGTCGGCCATGAGGGACATGATCTGCGGGCCGATCTTGGCTTTGACGATCGGCATCTTGGCGCGCTTGGCATACCAGGGGATCTGAGCGAGAGCCGCTTCGGGCAGACCGGATTCGGCCGGTTTCAGCATCTTTTTGTCGATGACCAGGATCGAGACGGTCTGCTTGGCATTCTGGATCTGCTCTTCCGCAACAGCCTGTTTTTTCTGCATCTTGCGGCCAACGAAATAAAGCACGGTGATCGCGACTGCGACGACACCTAAAATGATACCTAAGATTCCCCAGACGCTGATCAGGGGAAGAAGGGAAACTGCATGCATAAAAATACCTCCGGTTTTCAGACGGACCTTGGGTCAGCCGCGAAAGAGTATACCATTTATTTTTTTCGAACGCAAGCCTTCCGCCTTGCCATCGGGCCTTTTATTTGATAAGATAAGCTTACCTTGAAGTGAAAAGAAAGGTTTTGTTTGCATGTACGAAATCTTTGAAACAAAGGAACGGATCATCGCGGATAATGATGCGGCGGCGGTGCTCGTCCGGAAGCGGATGAAGGCTTCCGGCGCCTTTTTCGTGAACCTCATGGCCTCGCCCGGCGCGGGCAAGACCACGCTGTTAAAGCGAACCGTTGAATCGCTGCCGGAGTTTAAGATCGGCGTGATGGAGGCGGACGTGGACAGCGACGTGGACGCGGCGTTGCTGGCCGAAACCGGCGCGAGGGTGATCCAGCTGCACACGGGGGGCCTGTGTCACATGGACGCGGATATGACCTTGCGGGGGCTGGAGCGCTTCGGGACGGAAGGGCTGGACATCGTTTTTCTGGAAAACGTCGGAAACCTGGTCTGCCCGGCAGAATTCGACGTCGGATCGGATCTGAACGTGATGCTGCTGTCCGTGCCCGAGGGCGACGACAAGCCTTTGAAATATCCGCTGATGTTCACGGTCTCGCAGGCGGCGCTTATCAGCAAGATGGACGTGGCGCCGGTCTTTGATTTTGACCTGGAGCGGTTTAAGGCCAACATCGCACCGCTCAACCCCGGCATGACGGTGATCCCGCTTTCGGCCGTGACGGGAGAGGGCTTCGACGCTTGGCTGGACTATTTACGGGAGAAGGTGAACGCGCGATGAAAGTGATACAGGTGGACCGCTTTATCAGCGATGCGAACGATAAAGACGCGGCGAAACTGCGGGCGGACTTAAAGGCAAAGGGCGTTCTGCTCGTGAATCTGATGTCTTCGCCGGGCTCCGGCAAGACGACCTTCCTGTCGCGGACGCTGAAGGATCTGTCGGATCTGCGGCTGGCCGTCATGGAAGCGGACATCGCTTCGACCGTGGACGCGGAACGGATCGCGGCGCTGGGCGCGCGGAGCATTCAGGTGCATACCGGCGGCATGTGCCACATGGACGCGGGCATGACCGGCGCGGCGCTGGAGGGTCTCGGGACCGACGAGCTGGATGTGATTTTCCTGGAAAACGTCGGGAATCTGATCTGCCCGGCCGAGTTCGATACCGGCGCACACAAAAATGTGATGATCCTTTCGGTGCCGGAAGGGGACGACAAGCCGCTGAAATACCCGCTGATGTTCGAGCAGAGCGACGTGCTGATCATCAGCAAAATGGACGCGCTGCCGTATTTTAATTTCGATCTGGAAAAATGCCGGGAGCGGGCCCTGCGCCTGAACCCGAATATAAAGATCTTCCCTGTTTCGGCCAAGACCGGCGACGGCATGGCCGCCTGGGAAAACTGGCTGCGGGACGCAAGGCAGGAGCTGTAGTACTGCCATCCCCCAGACGCCCGGTGACCCGCCCGGCCGTGTCATCCTGAGCGGAGGCCGAAGGCCGGAGCCGAAGGATCTTTCGCCCGAAGGGCGAATACCGTCCGAAGGGATTGCCGCTGCGCGGCAAAGATTCCTCGCTGACGCTCGGAATGACACAAAACAGTGCTCGGAATGACACAAAACAGCGCCCGGTGACCCGCCTTGCGCGGGGGCGGGCAAGAGAAGAGATTCATTTATTTGCATACAAATATTCATATACGGAAGGAATGATGGCATGAAGGAACAGAAGAACCGAATGTTCAACGACGTGGACCGTGCGAATCTGCCGGAATACGTCTGTGAGGACAAGGAAAAAGAGAAGATCATCTTAAAGCTCGGCACGATGATCACGGACCGCTATCTGATCAAGTATACGCATACCATGAAGACGGACGATCCGGAATTCTGGGCGCTGAACGAAGTCCTGACCAAGGAAGAAGCGAAATTCCTGCTGAACTTCAAAAAGACGCGCGTCCCGTACGACGTCCCGGCGCTCGCAAAAATGAACAACATGACGGAAGAGGAGACCGAAAAGATGTGCCGGCACCTCTGCTGGGTCGGTGTGCTGGAGATGAACCGTGAAAACGAGGACCATCACCGGCAGTACAACGTCCCCATCTTCGTGCCCGGCTCCGCCGAATTCATGATGATGAACGACGAGCTGACCGCGCAGCATCCGAATCTGGCGACCTTCTTCAACCTGATGACGCAGATGCCGCTGGAAGGCATGACGCAGATGATCCCGCCGGGAGGCGCCGGCGTCGGCATGCATGTCATCCCGGTGGAAAAGGCCATCGAGAAGGAAAACCAGACGCTGGACATCGAGCACATCTCGCACTGGCTGAACAAATATGACAAGTATTCCGTCGGACAGTGCACCTGCCGCAAGCAGCAGGCGATGCGCGGCGAAGGAAGCGGCCAGATCAACGGCGAATTCTGCGTAGGCGTCGGCGACATGGCCGAATACTGCGTGGAAAAAGGCATGGGCCGGTACTTAAGCTACGACGAGGTGCTGGAGCTCCTGGAGCGCGCCGAGCGTCACGGCTTCGTGCATCAGATCACGAATATCGACGGCGAGAACAAGATCGTCGCCATCTGCAACTGCGCGGCCGGCGTCTGCAACGCGATCCGTACCTCGCAGCTTTACAACACGCCGAATATGTCCGCCTCCGCCTACCGCGCGCACGTCGACAAGACCAAATGCGTGGCCTGCGGCAAGTGCGTGGAGGTCTGCCCGGTCGGCGCCGCCAAACTGGGCCAGAAACTCTGCACCACGCACGGTGAAATGAAATACCCGATGACGGAGCTGCCCGACGCGAAGAAATGGGGCCCTGACAAGTGGAACATCCATTACCGTGAAGACGCCAAGATCAACTGCTACGATACCGGCACTTCGCCGTGCAAGACCGCCTGCCCGGCACATATTGCGGTCCAGGGCTACGTGAAGATGGCCAAAGAGGGCCGCTATCTCGACGCCTTAAAGCTCATCAAGCAGGACAACCCGCTGCCGGCCGTCTGCGGCGCCATCTGCAACCGCCGCTGCGAGGACGCCTGCACCCGCGGCACCGTTGACCAGCCCGTGGCCATCGACGAGATCAAGAAATTCGTGGCTTCGCTGGAATTAAAAGCCGAAAACCGCTTCGTCCCGCTCTGCGAGAACGACGAAGGCAAGATGTGGGGGCCCGAATACAAGATGGCCGTCATCGGCTCCGGCCCCGCGGGTCTGTCCTGCGCCTACTATCTGCGCACGATGGGCTACGACGTCACCGTGTTTGAAAAAGAG
>JAFZRH010000063.1 GCA_017619975.1 Lachnospiraceae bacterium
ACAAGGAAGAGATCGACCTGGATCCCGACGAGCTCATGATGCTCGCGGTGGAAGCCGGCGCCGAGGATTTCGACGACGAGGAAGACAGCTACGAGATCATCACCGCGCCGGAGGATTTCTCCGCGGTGCTGGAGGCCATCCAGGCGGCGGATCTGCCCATTGTTTCCGCGGACGTGACCATGATCCCGCAGACCTGGGTGGAGCTGTCCGACGAACAGGATCGGAAGAATATCAACCGGATCCTGGATCTTCTGAACGACGACGACGACGTTCAGAACGTGTACCACAACTGGGACGAATAAGGCTTGCCATCAGAAACGACAAGGAGGAAAGCCATGGTTTGCAAATACTGCGGCTGTGAAAATTTAGAGGGATCGACCCACTGCGTCTATTGCGGGGAGCCCCTGCCCGAACAAAGCGGCAGCGTAGGCAGTATCATGTCGGCTTTTGCCGGGATCTCCGTGGAGGATTCCGAACCGGTCGGCACGGCTGCGGAAAAGCATGCCGGCATGACGGTCATTTCCGCGGTCGGAAGACTGCGCCGGACGGACGTCTCCTCGCCGGATCCGGTCAGTCCGGAAGAAGAGGAAAAGATCCGTCAGGAGACGCAGTCTCTGATGGAGAGCGGGGACGCGGAGCAGATAGAGCTGAACTGGAGCGAGGCCGAAGAAACGGCGGAGATGGCAGCCATGGCAGCGGAAGCGGATGCGGCCAGGAGGCTTTCCGAGGAAGCGGCCGAGATTGTCAGCCGGGCAGTGGAAAAGATCGTCGGAAACAATCCGGAAGCAGAACCGGAAAACGCGGCTTCCCCGGAAAACGCGGCTCCTGAGGAAAAGGCGGCTCCGCCTGAGAGCGCAGCCGAAGAGCCGGCTCCGGCCGCTCCTGCTCCGGAGGCGGAAGCGGAAGCAAGACCTCATAAAACCCCGGAGATTCCGGACAGCCCGTTCAATTTCCAGCTGGAGGAGATCCCCGAAAAAGAAACAGAGGAAGAACCGGCCGTTCACAACTTTGTTCAGGCGGCGGCAGCCGCCGTGCCGGCCGCGGGGAAGATCAGCCGGGAAGAGGCGGAAGAGCCCGCCGTATCCGGGCCGGAGCCCGAAACGGATGACGGTCCTGCGGAGGAAACGCGCGAAGAAAAGAACGTCATCGATTTCCTTCCGAATATCGCTCTGACCGGCACCTCGCAGATCATCAAAGAGACGCAGGAAGAAGAGGAACAGGCGCGGGAGGAGGCGGAACGCCGCTCGGCCTACGCCGCCGCCATCGAGAAAAAGAATCAGGCGGCCAGGCGCCGCCGGACGCAATGGATCTGGATCCTGCTCTTCCTTTTGGCGCTGCTCGGCGTGGCATATCTGCTCTGGATCCGTCCGATGCAGCAGTACAATAAGGCCGTCGATCTGATGCAGAAGGGCAATTACCGCGAAGCACTGGCTCTTTTCAGCCAGAGCGGCGATTATAAAGATGCCCGCGTGCTGGCCGATGAATGCCTCTCGCACCTGGGGGTGGAACCGGTGCCGGCCACTTCTTCCGAAACGCTGCCGCCTGCGGCTTCAACGACTTCCGCTCTGCCGGAGCCTTCGTCATCGGTTCCGACAACGCCGGCCGCATCGACGCCGGAAGCCACTCTCCCGCCGGAGAGCAGTTCGGAAATTCCTCCCGTAACGGAACCGTCCGAAACCACGGAGCAGGAAACCACGCCGGAAGCAACGACGCCGGAAGAAACAACAGCGGAGCCGCTGCCGGTGGAGATCAATGTGGGCCAGGTCGTGCGCTTCGGTCAGTATGAGCAGGATAACAACACGAAAAACGGCAAGGAAGAGATCGAGTGGATCGTTTTGGAGGTTCACGCGGATCACGTTGTTCTGATCAGCCGTTATATTCTGGATCAGGTCAAATTCCTGGAAACGGCCCGCTGGGCCAGCTATTCTTCCAGCGGGATCCGGGAATGGCTGACAGGCCCCTTCTATCAGAACGCCTTCTCTCAGGAAGAGAAGCAGTCCATGATCGAGTTTGCCGTCAATCCGGGCAAGAATCCGAAATATGCGACGGATCAGGCAGCGACCGTTTACGATGAAGTCGGCATCCTGTCGGTCGAGCAGGTGGAGCATTATTTCCGCGATCCCGCCGACAAACAGTGCACGGCAACGGCGTATGCGCTGAAACGCGGCGTTTACCGGGCGGACAACGGTTTTTCGCCGTGGTGGACCTGCACCATGGGGAAGAACAATGAGTCGGCCTGTCTGGTCCGCAGCGACGGCGCGATCAATTATGAGGGCCGTGAGATGATGGTCATAGTGTTCGGCGCGAGGCCGGTCATCTGGGTAAAGCCGGAAGCGCTGCAGTAAGCGGCAGGCCGGAACAATCCAAAAAGCCCTGTACGGGCAAAGGAAAGGGGATGCTTCTCAGGGAAGCATCCCCTTTCGGTATTCCGGCGGAAGGCGGGACTATTTCAGAACGTCCCGGTACAGCGCTTCGTACTTTCTCGCGGAACTGGTCCAGGAAAAATCCTGCTGCATGGCATTTTTGCGCATGGCGCTCCAGGCCCGTTTGTGGTTCAGGAACGTATCCATCGCTTCGTCCAGCGCCCAGTGGATCCCGCCCCAGTCGTAGTTTTCGAAGGCGAAGCCGGTCGCTTTCATCCCGGCTTTATCGTAAGGAATGACCGTATCCTTTAAACCGCCCGTGGCGCGGACGATGGGCAGCGTTCCGAAACGGAGGGCGATCAGCTGGCTTAAGCCGCAGGGCTCGAAGCGCGAGGGCATCAGGAAGGCATCGCAGCCGGCGTAGATGCGGTGGGAGAGCGCTTCGTCATAGAGAAGACAGGCTTTCATGCGGTCCGGGCGGGCGGCGGCGTATTCCCAGAGCGTATGCTCGTAGATGTAGTCGCCGGTCCCCAGCACCACGAACTGGCAGGGCTTTTCGGTGAGTCTGTCCAGCGCCGGGATGACCAGATCCAGCCCCTTCTGTTCGGTCAGGCGGGAGACCATGCCGATCAGGAAGCTGTCTTTTTCCTCTGCCAGGCCGAGCTCTTTCTGCAGCGCGGCTTTGGAGGCGGCTTTGCCCTTGCTGAGGGAATTCAGATCGTAATGCACGGCCAGGGAAGGATCGCTCTTCGGGTTGAACATCTCATAATCGATCCCGTTCACGATGCCGCAGAAATCCGGCGAGCGCCACTGCAGCATGCCGTCCATGGTCTCTCCGAAAGCCGGGGTTTTGATCTCCTCCGCGTAGCTGTCGCTGACCGTGGTGATCTTATCCGAGAACTGAATGGCGCCCTTCATCATATTGCCGCCGGCGCCGCTGCAGAGCGCGCCTTCCGCGAACAGGTGCCAGGGCAGTCCGCTGATGCCGCAGAGGAAATCCCGGCCGCAGAGACCCTGGAATTTGAGATTGTGGATCGTAAAAACGGTTTTGATGTTCTGGTAGAAAGGATCCCAGTTCAGCGTCGTTTTCAGATACGGCGCGATCAGACCCGTATGCCAGTCGTGGCAGTGAATGATATCCGGCTGGA
>JAFZRH010000064.1 GCA_017619975.1 Lachnospiraceae bacterium
GATGGGACCGGCGACCAGCTGCGGGAAAAAGCTTAAATACAGTGCCAGATTGAGAGGATTTTTTTCGGGAGCGATCTCCCGGCGGTCGACGTCGATCACGTAGGAGAGAGCCTGAAACGTATAGAAAGAGATCCCCGTGGGAAGGACCAGATCCTGAATCAGATCCGGCGCAGGCCCGCCGAACACAGACGATATAAGACGCATGACAAATCCGTAATACTTAAAGTTGAACAAAAGCAGCAGCGGCGCCAGGATCCCGAGCGTTTTCCAGAGCGTCTTCAGCGCGGGACGATTCTGAATGCCGAGCGCCGACAGATATGCGGCAGCTGTGACGCCGAGCAGAAGGAAAACGAGTTTCGGATCGGAAAAGCCGTAGAAGAAATAGCTGGCGGCAAGCAGCACGGCATTCTGCCACCGCTTCGGCACGAGAAAGCTGAGCGGAACGGTCAGAATAAAGAACAGGATAAACACAGGTGTGTTAAACAGCATTTTCCGTCTCCCTGCGGCAAGGATTCTGTTCGATTATATTAGCACATTTCGGAGGAATATGCTATAATAACTATTCAGTTTCAGCAAGGAGGAAAGACAGATGTCTTTTACGATAGGAGTCCTGACAAGCGGCGGCGATGCGCCGGGTATGAATGCGGCGATCCGCGCGGTGGTACGGGCCGGCCTGAATCATGGCTGGCGGGTTCTGGGCATCCAGAGAGGCTATGCGGGCCTGATGAACGGGGAGACCCGCGAGATGACTTCCGCCAGCGTTTCGGAGATTATCGGACGCGGCGGCACCATCCTTTACACGGCGCGCAGTGAAGAAATGCTGACCGTAGGCGGACAGGCCCGCGCGGCGTCGATCTGCCGGGAAAAAGAAATGGATGCGCTGATCGTGATCGGCGGGGACGGATCCTTTCGGGGCGCCAAAGCCCTGGCGGATCTCGGCATCAACGTGATCGGGATCCCCGGAACCATAGACCTGGATATTGCCTGCACGGATTATTCGATCGGCTTTGACACGGCTGTGAACACCGCCATGGAAGCGGTGGATAAGATCCGCGACACGTCTTCCTCGCATGAGCGCTGCAGCATTGTGGAGGTCATGGGCCGGAGCGCGGGCTATATCGCCCTGCACTGCGGCATTTCCACCGGCGCGGAGGACATCCTCCTGCCGGAGCTGTTTGACGGAAATGAAAAAGCTGTGATCGAACGGGTGATCCGCAACCGCAAAGCAGGAAAGAAGCACCATATCATCATAAACGCCGAAGGCGTGGGACATTCCGAGAAAATGGCGAAGCGGATCGAGGAGGCGACCGGCGTGGAAACCCGCGCGACGATCCTCGGCTACCTGCAGCGCGGCGGCGCACCGACCTGCCGCGACCGGCTGCTGGCCACGCAGATGGGCGTACGCGCGGTGAGCCTGCTGGCCGCCGGAGCCCGAAACCGGATCATTGCCTTCAAACGCGACGAAGTTGTGGATTACGATATCAGCGAAGCACTGGAAATGAAGAAGGAAGTGCCGGAGGAACTGCTGGAGATCCTGCCGCTGCTGAAGAGATAAAAAGATGCCGGAATACGACGTTTTGGAAATCGAAAAATTAAAGCGGGAGACCGGACGCTACGCGGAAAAGCTGGGGCGGAAGCCCACGGCCTGCGTGGTGACTTTCGGCTGCCAGATGAACGCCCGCGACTCCGAAAAACTGCTGGGGATCCTGCTGACCGCCGGCTTTGAAGAATCCGCAGACGAAAAGGCGGATCTGGTCGTCATCAACACCTGCACCGTGCGGGAAAACGCCAACGAGAGGCTTTACGGTCATCTGGGGCATTTAAACAGCATGAAAAGGGAGCACCCCTTAAAGCTGATCGCTCTGTGCGGCTGCATGATGCAGGAAAAGGACGAGGTGGAGCGCATCCGGAAGACGTATTCCTTCGTGGATGTGGTCTTCGGCGTCCACAACCTGTACCGATTCCCGGCGCTTCTGGCGAGGCGCATGGAAAGCGGCAGGAAAGTCTTTGAGGTATGGGATAAAGCGGAAAAGATCGTGGAGGATCTTCCCGTCAAACGCGACGTCCCTTATAAATCCGGCGTCAATATCAGCTACGGCTGCGACAACTTCTGCACCTATTGTATCGTGCCCTATGTGCGCGGACGGGAAAGAAGCCGCAGGCCGGAGGACATCCTCTGCGAGATCCGGCGGCTGGCCGAAGACGGCGTGATCGAGATCATGCTGCTGGGCCAGAACGTCAATTCCTACGGAAAAGGACTGGAAGAAAAGGTCACGTTTGCCGAACTGCTGGAAGAAGTCTGCAGGATCCCCGGCATCGAACGCGTTCGCTTCATGACCTCCCATCCGAAGGACCTCTCCCCGGAGCTGATTCGCGTGATCCGCGACAACGAAAAGGTCTGCCGGCACCTGCATCTGCCCCTGCAGAGCGGCTCCAGCCGCATCCTGACGCAGATGAACCGGCACTATACGAAAGAAAGCTATCTGGACCTGACACGGCGCATCAAAGAGGCAGTGCCCGGCATCTCCCTCACAACGGATATCATCGTCGGCTTTCCCGGCGAAACGGAGGAAGACTTTGAGGAAACGCTGGACGTGGTCCGGCAAGTCCGCTTTGACAGCGCGTTTACGTTTATTTACAGTCCCCGCACCGGAACACCGGCCGCGAAAATGGAGCAGGTCCCGCCGGAAGTCATTAAGGAACGCTTCGCCCGCCTGCTGGATCTGGTGCAGAAGATCGGCGCCGAAGAAAGCGGCCGCGACGTCGGCAAAACGCTGCCGGCCCTCGTGGAAGGCAGCGATCCGCAGGTGCCCGGCCGCGTCACCGGCCGCCTTTCCAACAACGTGATGGTGCACTTCCCCGGCGACGAAAGCCTGATCGGGAAAATTGTGAACGTACAGCTGAAGGAAGTCCACGGATTCTACTATATCGGGGAAATGAGCTGAAAATGAGTTTCGCCGAGCGATGCAGTTCGGACAAATCATGTGAAATGCGATGAGCCGAGCGTGCCGGAAAGCAAGTTAAGAAAGACATGATATGCCGAGCGCGCCCGAATAAACTTTTCGAGAGCCCCTTGAGGCGATCTGACTGCTATGAATTTATTCGGGAAGATCGCCGAAGCGGGCCGAGAAAAGTTTTATCGAGGCAGCGAGGCATAAAGATGCGGAGCGAGGAATAAAGACTCTGGCAGGCAGAACTGAGGTTAAATGCTATGTTATCACCCATGATGCAGCACTATATGGCCACCAAGGAGGAGAACAAGGACTGTATCCTGTTCTACCGCCTCGGCGACTTTTACGAGATGTTTTTTGACGACGCCAAAACCGTCTCCAAAGAGCTGGATCTGGTGCTGACCGGCAAAGACTGCGGCCTGGAAGAACGCGCGCCCATGTGCGGCGTTCCCTATCACGCTGTCGACTCTTATGTCAACCGCCTCATCGAAAAAGGCTACAAGGTCGCCATCGCCGAGCAGATGGAAGACCCGAAGCTCGCCAAAGGCCTGGTCAAACGCGAAGTCATCCGGGTCATCACGCCCGGCACCAATATCAGCGCCGAAGCGCTGGACGAAAAGAAAAACAACTATCTCATGTCGCTCGTTGCGGAAGACAAACGCTTTGGCCTGGCGATCACCGACGTCAGCACCGGCGAATTTCTGGTCGGCGAGCTGAAAAATGCGGAAGCGCTGCAGAACGAGATCAGCCGGTTTGTCCCCTCCGAACTTATCGTCAACGAAGCATTTCTGATGAGCGGCGCGGATCTTTCGCAGGGCGGAAAGAAGGCGGCGGTCACACCGCTGCCGGCACGCTACTATCGCGAAAGCGAATGCGCGGCGCTGATTAAAAAGCATTTCTCCGTCGGCCACGTGAACGCGCTCGGCCTGGGCGATTACCCCTCCGGTCTTCTGGCCGCCGGCGCGCTCTTAAAATATCTGGAAGAAACACAGAAAAATAACTTAAAGCACATCGATCAGTTAAAGATCTACAACCCCGGCAGCTACATGCTGCTGGATTCCACCGCCCGCCGCAATCTGGAGCTCACCGAAACCATCCGCGACAAAAACAAGCGCGGCTCACTCCTCTGGGTGCTGGACAAAACATCGACCGCTATGGGTGCCCGGACTTTAAGGAGCTTCATCGAGCAGCCGCTCCTGAAGAAAAGCGAGATCCTGGCCCGCCAGGACGCCATCGAAGAGCTGAACGGCGCCGTCATCGACCGGGAAGAGCTGCGCGAATACCTGGCTCCCATCTATGATCTGGAGCGGCTTATCGGACGGCTGGCCTTCGGCAGCGCCAATCCGCGCGACATGATCGCCTTAAAGCAGTCCCTGAAGATGATCGGCCCGATCAAGCAGGTGCTGGCCCCGAAGAAAACGGCGCTCTTAAAGGCCCTGAACACCGATCTGGATCCGCTGGACGATATGACGGACCTTCTGGAGCGGGCGATCGTGGACGATCCGCCGCTCACCGTGCGCGAAGGCGGCATCATCAAGCCCGGCTACAGCGAGGAAAACGACCGCCTGCACCGCGCTTCCACGGAAGGCAAGGACTGGCTGCTGGATCTGGAAGCGAAAGAGCGGGAGAGCAGCGGCATCAAAAACCTGAAGATCAAGTACAACAAGGTCTTCGGCTACTATTTTGAAGTCACGAATTCGTATAAAGATCTGGTTCCGGATTATTTTATCCGCAAGCAGACGCTGGTCGGCGCGGAGCGCTATACCACGCCGCGCTTAAAAGAACTGGAAGACGTGATCGTCGGCGCGCTGGACAAAAGCGTCGCCCTCGAATACGAGCTGTTTACGGAGATCCGGAATACCCTGATCGGTGAAACGACGCGCTTAAAGCGCACCGCGCAGGCCGTCGCTGCGCTGGACGCGCTGGTCTCGCTGGCCCTCGTCGCAGACCGGAACCGCTACGTGCGCCCCTCGATCAACGACAAGGGCGTCCTGAATATCAAAGAAGGGCGCCATCCCGTCGTAGAACAGATGCTGGAAGGCGAGAGCTTCATTGCCAATGACACCTATCTGGACAGCGGCGATCACAGGCTTTCCATTATCACCGGCCCGAACATGGCCGGCAAATCCACCTATATGCGGCAGACGGCGCTGATCGTGCTGATGGCGCAGATGGGCTCCTTCGTTCCGGCGGAGAGCGCGGATATCTGCCTCTGCGACCGCATCTTTACGCGGGTCGGCGCTTCGGACGATCTGGCCTCCGGTCAGAGCACCTTCATGGTGGAAATGACCGAGGTGGCGAATATTCTGCGGCACGCGACCCGCCGCAGCCTGGTGATCCTGGACGAGATCGGCCGCGGCACCAGCACTTTCGACGGCCTTTCCATCGCCTGGTCGGTGGTGGAGCACATGGCTTCGCCGAAGCTCCAGGGCTGCAAAACGCTTTTTGCGACGCATTATCACGAGCTGACGGAACTGGAGGGCAGCGTCTCGGGCGTGCACAATTACTGCGTCGCGGTGAAAGAACAGGGTGATACGGTCGTCTTCTTAAGGAAGATCATTCCGGGCGGCGCGGACAAGAGCTATGGGATCCAGGTGGCAAGACTCGCCGGTCTGCCGGAAGGCGTTTTAAAACGCGCCGGAGAGATCCTGGACGAGCTGACCGATGCGGATATCTCGCGGCGCGCGGCCGAGATCGCGGAAGGCAGCGGGACCGTCCCGGAAAAAGCACCGCTGGTCAAACGTCCGGATGAAGTAGACCGCGGCCAGATGTCGCTCTTTGCCGCCGCGGACGATGAAGCCATCATCCGGGAGATCGAAGAGATGGATCTGGAGGAGATGACGCCGAAGCAGGCTCTGAACACGCTTTACCGTCTGCAGAGCGACATACGGAACCGGGTATAATCCCCTTGTCATCCTGAGCGAAGCGAGTGAAACGTGCGGAGTCGAAGGATCTTTCGCCCGCAAGGAGAACCGCTTTTTAACAGGATTGCCGCTGCGCGGCAAAGATTCCTCGCTTTGCTCGGAATGACACAAAAGAGCGCTCGGAATGACACAAAAAAGCGCTCGGAGTGACACGAAAATGATACAAACCTTTTGAAAGGAGATCAGCTATGATCAAGGAATTGCTGTCATTTATCCGGAAAAGCCCGGTATGCTTTTTCGCGGTAGAAAACGTAAAAAACCGTCTGGAACAGGAAGGTTTTGTGGAACTGCCCGCCTCCGAATGGGAACTGGTGCCGGGCGGCCGGTATTACATGACCCGCAACGGATCCTCCCTGATCGCTTTCCGCGTGCCGCAGGGGACGCCGAAGGGCTTTGTGATCTCCGCCAGCCATTCCGACAGCCCCTGCCTGCGGATCCGCGACCATGCGGAACTGGCCGGTCCGTACATCCGGCTTGAATCGGAACGCTACGGCGGCATGATCAACGCGAGCTGGGTGGACAGGCCCTTGAGCATCGCGGGCCGGGTGCTGGTACGGACCCCCGGCGGTCTGAAGACCTGCCTCGTCGATCTCAAAGATGACTGCGCGCTGATCCCGAATCTGGCCATCCACATGCAGCGGAATATAAACGATTCGGTAAAATACGATCCCGCGAAGGATCTGGTCGCTTTATACGGAGAAAAAGAATCGGCCGGCAGTTTCCCGGAGGAGATCGCACGGGCCGCGGGCGCGGAAGCGGAAGACATCGTTTCCGCGGATCTGTACCTCTACAACAATCAGCCGGGCACCGTCTGGGGACCGAACGGAGAATTTGCCTCCAGTCCGAGACTGGATGATCTGGGCTGTGTCTTTACCTGCATGGAAGGGTTTCTCTCGGCGCGGGAAACGGACCGCATCCCGGTGCTCTGCGTTTTCGATAACGAGGAGATCGGCTCCGGCACCAAACAGGGAGCGGCTTCAGATTTCCTGCCGCGCATGCTGAAGATGATCTCCGAATCCCTCTATTTAAGCCCGGCACAGCATCTTGGCTTACTCGACAACAGCTGGATGCTTTCCTGCGACAACGGGCACGCAAAACATCCGTCCCATCCCGAAGCGGCGGATACGAATGAAGCCCCCGTCCTGAACGGCGGCGTCGTGATCAAGCACTCGCCTCGTTACGCGACCGATGCGGTTTCTTCGGCGATTTTCAGCGAGATCTGCGCGCGGGCAGGCGTCCCGGTCCAGCACTATTCCAACCGTCCGGATATGCCCGGCGGCGGCACGCTGGGCCTGATCGCCGATCTGGATACCCCTGTCTATACGGTGGATATCGGCATGGCGCAGCTGGCGATGCATTCCGCCTTTGAAACCATGGGCAGCCGTGATGCGGATTCCTTTGCTGCGGCGCTCAAAGCCGCCTACGAAAGCAAGGTCGAATTCCGCGGCAGTTCCATCCGCTTTTAACAAGAGCCCTTGGCATGTTTCAGGATTTAAGAGGAGGGCTTATGCCTCAGATCCGGATATTAGATGAACAAACCATAGACCAGATCGCGGCCGGCGAGGTGATCGAGCGGCCTTTATCCGTCGTGAAGGAATTAGTGGAGAATGCCCTGGATGCCGGCGCGGATCAGATCTCCGTAGAGCTGCTGGGCGGTGGCATCGATCAGATCCGGGTGACGGACAACGGATGCGGGATCCCCGCGGATCAGGTGCAGATCGCCTTTTTCCGGCATGCCACCAGCAAGATCGAAAGTGCGGAAGATCTGTTCGCATTAAAATCGCTGGGCTTCCGCGGAGAAGCGCTTTCCAGCATCGCAGCTGTGGCGAAGGTGGAGCTTGTTACACGCACAAAGGACTCACTGGCCGGATTCCGTTATTTGATCGAAGGCGGGGTCGAGATGGAAAGCGGCGATGTTGCCGCCCCGCTCGGCACCAGCTTTACGGTCCGGGATCTGTTCTACAATACGCCGGTCAGGCGGAAGTTCTTAAAATCCGCCCAGACAGAAACGTCCTACGTCGTGACCCTGATGGAGCAGCTTTCCTTGAGCCGGCCGGGCGTCGCCATGCGGCTTTCGACCGACGGCAAGCTGCGGCTGCAGACGAGCGGCAGCTACGGCATGAAGGATATTATCTACACGCTGTTCGGACGGGAGGTCGCCAGTCATCTGAGACCGGTTGATCTGAAAACCGGTGATATGGAACTGAGCGGCTTTGTGGGAGAGCCGAGCATCAACCGGGGCAACCGGGGCGGCGAGCTCTGTTTCGTGAACGGCCGCTTCGTGAAAAATCCGATGATGATGAAGGCCATCGAGCAGGCGTATCACGGCCTCACGATGCAGCATAAATTCCCGGTCGCGGTTCTTCAGCTGACGATGGATGCGTCGCAGGTGGACGTGAACGTGCATCCGCAGAAAACGGAAGTCCGCTTCCGCAGTGAGAAGGAAGTCTTTGACATCATCTACCGCGGCGTGAGGGAAGCCCTGTACGCGCAGGATCTGATCCCGGCCGAGGAGACCCCTGCCCCTGCCAAAAAAGAAGAAAAAAGCAGTTCTTACGTCCGCGAGGAGATTGACTACCGGACGGTCCGCGACCGCCGGCTGTTTGATACTCTGTTCGACCGTGAGATCGCGCGCCGCCGGGAAGAAGACGCCGAAGCCGCTGCCGTGGCCGAGCGGGACAAAGAACAGCTTCGGGAGACCGAGGCTCAAAATGCTGCAGATGTACCGGAAAAGCCGGAGGAATCTAAAGAGGAAACAGAAAAAACCGCGTCTCCCGTGACGCTTCCCACGCCTCTCATTGTAGAGACGCAGCAGCAGACGCTCTTTGAAGAAAAGATCATTCAGCCGAAAAATCTGTCTTCTTTCCGCCTGCTGGGCCAGATCTTTAAGACCTACTGGCTGATCGAATACGAAGGATGGTTCCTGATCGCGGATCAGCATGCGGTCCACGAGAAGATCCTGTACGAGCGCACCATGCGTTCGCTTGCAAAAAAAGAAGCCACGTCCCAGATGCTCCTGCCGCCGCTTATTCTTTCGCTGACCGGCGCGCAGCAGGAAACGCTTGAGCGGAACGCGGAGGCTTTTGAACAACTGGGCTTTGAGATCTCGGAACTCGGCGGCCGGGAGATACGCGTCGACGCCGTCCCCGGCAATCTGTTTTCGCTTTCGGCAAGAGATCTGTTCATCGAAATGCTGGATGAGATCGGAGAGCAGCGCGCCACAGCCCTCAGCACCATAGATGCCAAGGTCGCGACCATGAGCTGCAAGGCAGCCGTCAAGGGCAACGATCCGCTCGCCTTCGAGGAAGCCGAGGTCCTGATCCGGGAACTGCTGACACTGCAGAATCCCTATACCTGTCCGCACGGCCGGCCGACCATGATTCGTATGAGCCGGACCGAGCTGGAAAAGAAATTCAAGAGGATCGTATGAAACCGCCTGTGATTGTGCTGGCCGGACCGACGGCCGTCGGAAAAACCGAGCTGTCCCTTGAGCTGGCGGAAGCGTTAAATGCGGAGATCGTCAGCGCGGATTCCATGCAGGTCTACCGAGGCATGGATATCGGAACGGCCAAAGCGTCTCCCGAAGAGCGCGCCAGAGTGCCGCACCATCTGATCGACGCGGCGGATCCTTCGGAGGATTTCAGCATCGCCCGCTATGTGGAACTGGGCCGGGAAGTGTTAAAGGACATTCAGGCACGCGGCAAAGTGTCGCTGATCGTAGGCGGGACCGGGTTTTATATTCAGGCCCTTCTGAAGGATCTGGATTTTTCGGAAGAAAAGGAAGAACGCCCGCTGCGCGAAAAATACCGCATCCTCGCGGAAACGGAGGGCCCCGAAGCGCTTCACCGGCGCCTTAAAGCGATCGATCCCACTGCGGCGGCGGCGATCCATGCGAACAATATCAAACGCGTGATCCGCGCCCTGGAATACTTTGAAGAAACAGGAAGCCGCATTTCCGCTCTGAATGAAGCGCAGACCGGACAGGAGAGTCCGTACCGTGTTCTGTATTTCGTCCTGAATCTGCCGCGTGCGGAGCTGTATCGCCGCATCGAACTTCGGGTCGATCAGATGATGGAAGAGGGGCTCCTGGAGGAAACAAGAAAGCTCCTTGCCCGGAATGTTCCGCCCGGCTCAACGGCGCTGCAGAGCATCGGCTATAAGGAACTGGCAGACTACTTAAAGGGGACGTGCAGCCTGGAGGAAGCCGTCGAAAAGATCAAGCTGAATTCCCGCCATTATGCGAAACGGCAGCTCACCTGGTTCAGACGGGAGAAAGACGCGGTCTGGATCGACAAAAACGAGATCGGACAGGAAGAACTGTTTCCCCGGCTTCTCAGCCTGTGTCAAAACTTTTTATCTGCTGAAGCCTAAGAGAAGAGCCCCCGAGGGGGCTCTTCTTTCAAAGATTTCAGGTCTGGCGGAAACGATCCCGCTTAAGGCTCGTAGTTCAATTCAACGGTCTGGATCGGATCGGCCCAGAAATCATTGTTGTCCTTGATTTCCAGCTCGGCGGAAAGTGTCTCCACCTTTTCGACGTTGATGCTCTCGATCGCGAAGTACTGCTTCTCGTATCCACGGAAGCCGCTCATCATTTCCTGTCTCCAGAAAGTATCGTATTCGATCCCGTTGATCAGAACCTTGTCAAAATCAAAGGCAAGATCCGTTTCACTGTTGTTCTCGATATAGGTCATCAGAACAAAGCCGAAGAAGGAATCATACTCACAGCCGAGGAAATAGACTTTCACGTCCTCCGTATCGATCACGGCATATTCGCCTTCATTGCTTGTCCGTTCCGGATACACGACCTGATCGGCCTCAAGTCCGGTCGGATAGTAGGTATACGTCTCGGTGGAGATATTTTCGTACTTATCATTGTCGTTCACGGAGACCAGCACGCGGATCTCATCAATGGAAGAAACGCCGATCTGAAGGAGATCGTCCTTATCCAGCGTTGTCTCGAAATCGATGGTTTCCTTCGGCTTGACGGATTCGTAAACGAACAGACTGCAGGCATACCCGTTGACGGAAAGCGCTTTGAATTCGACCGTCAGGTTTTTATCGCTCTTATTCTCGAAAGAATAGGAGACATTCAGGCCGAACCAGTCGTCCTCCACACCGACAGCCTTCAGACAGTAGAGCTCGTTGTCGGCCAGAATCTCATTGTCCGTAACGAAAATATTATCGGACCAGGGATTGCTTTCGTCTTCGGGCAGATCAGACGGCTTCTCCACGGCGTTGTCCTTCACTTCATCCGGGAGTACGTAGTCCACCGGCTCATAGACAACGTTCAGCTCTGCCTGCAAACCTTTCAGCGACGCGGTAAAACCTTCCATGCCGGCGGCTTCGGACAGGTCAAGCTGGACATCTTCCGCTTCCAGGGTCAGGCCGACGAGGCGCATTTCCTTGTCGATCAGCAGTTTCCCGTTGAGAGTCAGATCGATGCCTGACAGAGGAGAGGAAGCGGCAGCTCCCAAATCGGGATCTTCGGCCGTTCCGGTCATGGAAGCTGTGTTGATCGGACCTTCAAAGACATAATGGTCTCCATCCACGGAGAAGGTGTAGGAAAGGAAAACTTTATCCGGCGTATATTCGGCAGGGTCTTCGGTTTCAAACGGTTCCTCCTCGGTGAAATCGGTGTAGTACCACTGGCCTTCGCTGGCTGATTTCTGATAGCTGCGGCCTGTTTCCAGATCCTCGTAAAATTCGATCTCGTCTGCGATAATCCCGGAATCGCTGCCCAGCATCATAGCGAGAAGACCGCCAACCGTCACTTCATAGCCGGCTGTGATATGAGCCCCTTTCTGGCTGTCCAGGATACCGTTCGCTTTTCCGGCGGCAGAGAGATCGAAATCCATTTTCATGCCTTCCATGTCATAAGTGATCACCATCTTCCCTTCTCCGGAAGCCGTGAAGGAGAGCTGTACGGGATCCGCTTCCTGATGACGGACGGCCATCACAACATTGACCAGGTTTTCGCACATGGCTCTGAAAACTTCTTCCGGCTGAGCGTTCGGGTCAATTTCTGCAGCAGGTTCCGTGATTTCAGGTTCCGTAGGGGCAGGGGTGGTTTCGACAGAAGGGGTCGTCTCGGGTTCCGTCGGAGCAGCAGTCGTTTCGGGTTCCGTCACAGGCGGCTCGGTTGCGGCCGGTGTCGTTTCAACCGGTTTTTCGGTCGGCTTTTCGGTCGGAGCTTCCGTCGGCTGAGGGGCTTCCGTGGTCTTCGGCGCCTCTGTCGGGGCTTCCGTCGTTTCCTCTTTCTTTCCGCAGGCGGCCAGGGTAAGGATCATGACCGCGACGAGCAGAACGGATAAAAACTTTTTCATTATTGTCTCCTTTCGAGTTTTTCAAAAACAGTACAACAGACGGACGGATTCGTCCACATGGTACCTTATATCAAACAATGACGGATTTGACAAGGGATACGCGAGATTATTTCTGAACTAAAAGCGCGTGCATGGCTTCTTTCAGGCCGTCCAGCGTGAGAGGATACATGGGAAAGACTTTGGCAATATGATAGTAGCTCTGCCCCCAGTAGCCGTTCGGCATCGGAGCCGGCTCGGGGTTGAGCCAGACGCTGTGGTCGTACTGTGCACGAAAAAGCTTCAGCCAGTCGATGCCGCTTTTTTCGTTTTTATCGAAATAGTAGCCGTAACCGTTGCCGCGCAGCTCGTACATGTCCATGAGAGCGTCGCCGACCAGGATCAGCTTGTATTCGCTGCCGTAGTTCTTCAGGACCCATTCCGTAGGGATGCGCTTTGACCAGGACAGGCGCGGATCGCTGTAGAGATTCCCGTACACGCAGTTGTGGAAGTAGTAGATGTGCAGCTCCTTGAAATGGTTGGAGTTTTCCGCTGCCTGGAAGAGCTGCGAGCAGAGGCGCGAATAGTACTCCATGGAGCCGCCGGAGTCCATGAGCATCAGGAGTTTGACGGTATTCGTGCGGGGCCGGCGGTATTTGACTTTCAGCAGGCCGCCGCTGTCGGCCGTTTCGTGAACGGTGCCGTCGACGTCGAATTCGGATTTTTCTCCCAGCACCTGATCTGAATACTGGCGCAGCAGGCGGAAGGCCATCTGGAACTGGCGGGTATCCAGCGTGTTGTCCGTGCGAAAGTCCCGAAAGCGCCGCTCGCCGGCTACCTGAAAGGCGCGCCGGTAGCGCGATACGCCGCCGACGCGGATGCCCTGCGGGCTGTGTCCGCTGTGTCCGAAGTTCGAATAGCCGCCGGTGCCGATCCAGTAGGAGCCGCCGTTATGCTCTTCGGTCTGTTCCTTTAAGCGTTCTTCGAACATCTTCAGGATCTCTTCGATCTCTTTCGGCTCATAGCCCTGATCCGCCAGGAAGGCGCGGAAGGAATCCAGCACGTCCTGCGGCTTTTCCAGCCATTGTATCAGCTCTTCGGGCAGTTCGTCCTCAAAAGGGATGCCTTTGAAATACTCCAAAAAGATCCGGTCGAACTTGTCGTAGTCCGCTTCGGATTTGACGAGCACGGCGCGGCACAGCTCATAGAAACCGGTCAGGGTGGAGTGGTGCAGGCCGGCCGTGAGACCGTCCAGCAGCGTCACCCATTCGGTCAGGGAGACCTGAAAGCCGTGATTCTTCAGGAGATAAAAGAAGGCAATAAACATCGTTTCGTGTCATCCTGAGCGAGGGCTTTAAAGCCCGAGTCGAAGGATCTTTTAGTGTCGAAAGATATTCCTATTTACAGCAGCTTTCTGCGCGCCTTCGTCCGATAAAATCTTTTCTCAGCCCGTTCGGAGACCTTCCGAAAAAAGTATCATTGACAGGTCTCCTCAATGGGCATTCGAAAAGATTTATCGGACTTGTCGAGCGCTCGCGCAGGGTTACCGTAATCGTCTTTCCATGGTGGCGAGATCTTTGTCTTTCTTGAGCAGGACGCCTGCGAAGGGGATCTCTTTGCGAATGCGGCCCACCGGGATGCCGCTCACCGAAAGGGCACGGACCCAGTCCACGAGCTCGGAGGTGGAGGGCTTTTTTTCAATCCCGTCGATCGAGCGGAGCCAGTAGAAGGCTTCCATGGCCTGCGAGAGCAGCTTGTCGTCCAGCCTGTCGAAGTGGACGCGCAGGATCTTTTCCATCTGATCCTGATCCGGGAACGCGATATAGTGGAAGATGCAGCGGCGCAGAAACGCATTCGGCAGTTCTTTTTCCGCGTTGGAGGTAATGATGACGACCGGACGCTGCTTCGCGCGGATCGTCTGCTTGGTCTCGGGGATGTAGAATTCCATTTTGTCCAGCTCCCAGAGCAGATCGTTCGGGAATTCCAGGTCTGCCTTGTCGATCTCGTCGATCAGCAGGATCACCGGTTCTTCGGAGGAAAAAGCCTCTCCGAGCTTGCCGAGCTTGATATACTGTTCGATGTTATCCACCTCTTTGCCGCCGAACTGGCTGTCGTAAAGGCGCTGCACCACGTCGTAGACGTACAGGCCGTCCTGCGCTTTGGTGGTGGATTTGATATTCCAGATGATGAGCTTCCGACCGAGCGCATCTGCGACGGCTTCGGCCAGCATCGTCTTGCCGGTGCCGGGCTCGCCCTTGATCAGCAGCGGTTTTTCAAGCGTCATCGCGATATTGACGGCCCCGATCAGTTCGGGGGAGGCGACGTAATTCTTTGTACTGTGAAACTGAGGCATAAGACCCTCCTGTGTCGGTTGGGATCAAGATTTGGTGGGAAGCTCCATCGTGGTGTTTAACGGGAGCATGCCCATGGTTTCATAAAAACGGCGAGCGCCGGGATTCAGTTCCCAGACGGTCAGGCAGATGCGGCTGCATCCGAGACGGACGGCTTCCGCTTTAGCTTCTTCGAAGAGACGGCTTCCGACTTTCTGCCGGCGGGCGGATTCGTCCACACAGAGATCATCGATATACAGCGTTTTGACCGGCTGCAGCAAACGGCTTTCCTTTGTTTCCTTCAGCTCGCCCATGAGATAGCCCAGCAGGCGGTCGTCTTCCTCGCAGACGAGGATCCGGTGCCGCGGATCGGACAAAAGGGCTTTCAGCTCATCGGCGTCGTATTTCGTGGTCGGGCCTTTAAAGAGATCGGGGCGGCCGTTATGATGCACCATATTGACCTGCACCAGAAGGCGCAGCAGCTCCGGAATGTGTTTTTCTTCGGCTTGCAGGATGCGGCTCATCGTCTTTCCTTCCTTTCGATGCCGAGAGTATAGCACAAAAGCAGCAGCGGTGCGAGCGGGAAAAAGAGGAGAATCCCGGAAAGCCGCTGTGTTTTTTTATGGAAAAATCGATGATTCTGTGTTAGATTGAAAAAGACAGCCAGAAAGACAGCGGCACCCGGCTTTCGCGGCGGCTTTAAGACAAAGGAAAACGAGATGAAGATCACGGTCCTTGCGGTCGGCAAGATCAAAGAAAAGTTTTATACGGAAGCGGTACGGGAATACGCAAAGCGTCTTTCGCGCTACTGCGAACTGAACCTAACGGAAGTGGAAGATGAGCCGACGCCGGAGACTGCTTCCGTTAAGCAGGAGCAGCAGATCCGGGAAAAGGAAGGCGAACGGCTGCTTTCGAAGATCCCCGCCGGCGCGCGTGTGATCGCGCTTGCGATCGAAGGAAAGGAGCGGGATTCCGTAACGCTTTCGAAGCACCTTTCGGAACTGACCCTGGCCGGAAACTCGCATCTGGTTTTTCTGATCGGCGGTTCGCTGGGGCTTTCGGAAGCGGTTTTAAATCGCGCGGATGAACAGATGAGCTTTTCCAGGCTGACCTTTCCCCATCAGCTGATGCGGGTGATTCTCCTGGAACAGATCTACCGCAGCTTCCGCATCGCCCGGAACGAACCGTATCACAAATGAGTCCCTGCCCTCCCCGGGAACGCGGGGGAGGGTGCCCCGTAGGGGTGGGAGGGGGCGACTTGCCCACAGCCATGAGGTAACTCTATGCTTCGTATTCATCAGATCAAGATTCCGGCCGGACCGGAAGCGGACGTCAAGGCAGCCCTTCAAAGGCGCCTGGAATCGCTGCTTCCCGGAAAAACAGCGGCCTGCCGCATCATAAAACGTTCTCTGGACGCGCGTGAAAAACCGCGTCTGTTCAGCGTGTTCTCGGTCGAAGCGGATCTGGGGTCCGGAAAGAAAGAAGAAGCCTGGCTGCGCTCGCACAGCCGTCTGCAGGCAGAAAGCGTGACGCCCGTCCGTTATGAGCCGCCGGTGCGGGAAGGCAGCGGCGAACGAAATGTGATCGTGATCGGCGCCGGTCCGGCCGGGCTTTTTGCCGCGCTGGCACTGGCAAAAGCAGGACTCAAACCGCTGCTTCTGGAGCAGGGATCGCCAGTGGAAGAACGGAAGAAGGACGTCTCCTCCTTCTGGAACGGCGCTGATCTGAAACCGTATTCCAACGTCCAGTTCGGGGAAGGCGGTGCCGGCACGTTCTCCGACGGGAAGCTGAATACCGGGATCCGCGACCCGCAGGGCCGCATCGAATACATGCTGCAGAAGATGGTCAAAGCCGGCGCGGATGGGTCAATTTTGTATGATGCGAAACCGCATCTGGGGACCGACGTGCTGGAGCGGGTCGTAAAAGGCCTGCGGGAGGAGATCCTGTCGGAAGGCGGCAGCCTCCGGTATTACTGCCGGGTCAGGGAACTTGTCATACAAGACGGCAGCGTGCGCGGCTTAAAGACGGAGGACCTGCTACGCGGGCGGGAGGAGATCCTGCCCGCCGATGCGGTGATCCTGGCGCCCGGCCACAGTGCGCGGGAATTGATCCGAACGCTGCATGGTCAGGGCGTTCGGATGGAAGCCAAAGGTTTTGCGATGGGGCTTCGCATCCAGCATCCGCAGGAGCTGATCGATCGGATCCAGTACGGCGGCGCGTTTGATTTCCTGCCGCCGGCCGATTACAAGCTGACAGCCCGAACAAAGGAAGGCCGCGGCGTTTTTTCCTTCTGTATGTGTCCGGGCGGATGGGTGGTCAATGCGTCCAGCGAGCCAGGACGGCTTTGTGTCAACGGGATGAGCTATGCGGACCGCGCCGGAGAAAACGCTAATTCCGCGCTCGTTGTGCAGCTGGATCCGACTGACTTTTCCGGTGGTCTGTTCGGCGGGATGGAAGAGCAGGAGAGACTGGAACGGGCCGCTTTTCTCGCGGCCGGCGGTGCGGTGCCGACTGAGCGGTGGGAAGATTTTGCCGCCGCCCGTGCGGCAAATCATCTGGGTCCGCTGATGCCTGCCATCCGCGGAGCATACGCCGCTGCAGAATTGAGAGCGCTCCTTCCGGAAGTGATCTCGGCTTCACTCCTGGAAGCCATGCCGCAGTTTGATAAAAAGATGCCGGGCTACGTTCTGCCGGATGCGCTGCTTTGCGGCATAGAGAGCCGCACGTCGTCGCCCGTACGGATCCTGCGGGATGCGGAAGGACAGAGCAATATCCGCGGTCTTTTCCCCTGCGGCGAAGGCGCGGGCTATGCCGGCGGCATCACGTCGGCCGCCGTGGACGGCTTAAAGTGCGCCGAGGCCGTGATCCGGCAGATCTGAAAAATCTTCAAAAAAGCCTGGAAAAAAGCAGAAAAAGCGCTTGCATTTTCCAAAGCGCCGTGTTATACTGCTCAAGCTGTTTTCGGAAATAACAGCCAATATCGGACAGGCGAACCCCCGTCTGGTCTGGGATTTAAAGAGGGACATCATGCAGGAGAAAATTCAACCGAAGTACTATCAGGCCAAGGTCACTTGCAACTGCGGCAACGAATTCGTGACCGGTTCCACCAAGCCGGAGATCCACGTCGAAATCTGCTCCAAGTGCCACCCGTTCTACACCGGTCAGCAGAAGGCTGTTGCCGCCCGCGGACGGATCGAGCAGTTCAACCGCAAGTATGGTTTAAAGAACAATTAGCCCGTACGTTATGAACAGAAGACTAAGGCCGGCAAGGTCTTAGTCTTCTGTTCTTTTTGTGCTTAGAGAGATGAACGGAGAAAGAGGACGAAGCAGGATGCTCTTCAAGCTTGCTTGACAGAGCAGAATGATTCGGACCAGCCGCTGCGAAGCAGGGGCTGGACAAGAAACAGCACGTAAAAGAACGATGTCAGGAGTTATATCAGAATGAAAAATTCAGGAATCGGCGGACAGGCCTTAATGGAAGGCGTAATGATGCGCAACGGCAAAGACTATGCCTGCGCAGTGCGGAAGACCGACGGAAATATTGAAATGATGCACGGCATCCATACCGGTATCGGCGGCAGCGCGAAGCTGCGCCAGATCCCCTTCGTCCGAGGACCGTTCATTTTTCTGGACTCGGTGAAACTGGGCCTGTCTACATTGAACTGGTCATCGAGTCTCTTTATGGAAGAAGAGGAAGAAGAAAAAACTTCTGCCCCCGAAGAAAAGGTTTCCGAAGAAGCGGCGCCTTCTTCCGGTCCGGCTGCCGAAGCTGGAGAAGAAAGTGCAGAAACTGCGGTTTCCGCCGGGAAAGAAGATGTTGCCAAAGAGGCGAAATCCGATAAAGCGTCCGTCGGCGAAACAGCGCTGATGGGGGCTTCGATCCTCTTTGCGCTGGCGCTCAGCATCGGTCTGTTTATCGTCCTGCCGACGGTCCTGGTACGGCTGATGAAAAAATGGATCACCAGCACGGCGCTGATCTCGCTTCTGGAAGGCATCATCCGCATCGTGATCTTCCTGCTTTATCTGTACCTGATCTCGCTGATGAAGGAGATCCGCAGGGTTTTCATGTATCACGGCGCGGAGCATAAATGCATCAACTGCGTGGAGCACGGCCTGCCGCTGACGGTGGATAACGTAAGATCAAGCACCCGCTTCCACAAACGCTGCGGGACCAGTTTTATCCTCTTTACGCTTATCGTAAGCATTTTTGTGGGGATCTTCCTGCCGAAAGCGCCGGTCCTGCTCCGCATCGGCTGCAAACTGCTGGCGCTGCCGATCGTGATGAGCCTGTCCTACGAGTTTATCCGTCTGGCTGGCAGCACCGAAAACAAGATCATCGCTGCGCTCAGCAAGCCCGGTCTGTGGCTGCAGCGGCTGACGACAAAGGAACCCGAGGACGATATGATCGAAGTCGGCATCGCTTCCGTCGAAGCGGTCTTCGACTGGAAGACCTGGGAGGAAGAGAACTTTTGAGTACAAGTGTCATCCGGAGCGAAGCAAGCAATGAGGGTGTCATCCTGAGCAGAGCGACCGATGCAGGTGTCATCCTGAGCGAAGCGACCGAAGGGAGCGGAGTCGAAGGATCTTTCCCTGAGAGCCCGATCTGCTCCCGTCTTCTTGCAGCCGCAGTTCTTCGCTTGGAAGCGGCCGGGGTCCCCGACGCGAAATGGGATGCCGGAGAGCTTCTGGCCTGGGCCGGCGGTCCGGACCGCACGCATCTGCCGCTGGTACGGGATGCCGTTCTGTCCGAAGCCGTTGTTTCGCGCTTTGAAGAAGTCATCCGCATTCGTGAGCGGCGCGTTCCTCTGCAGCAGATTACCGGAACTGCCTGGTTTATGGGGCTGCCTTTCCGCGTCAGTGAAGACGTTCTCTGCCCGCGCTCGGATACAGAAGTGCTCGCGGAACTGGCGCTGAAGCGGATCGGGGAGCGGAAGCTTTCCTCTCCGAAGATCCTGGATCTTTGCTGCGGCAGCGGCTGCATCGGAATCTCTTTAGCGCGATTCCTGCCGGGTGCCGAGGTCTGGCTCAGTGATCTTTCCGCAAA
>JAFZRH010000065.1 GCA_017619975.1 Lachnospiraceae bacterium
CCCTGGCAGTTGTATTTATCGGTCTCGCGCGTCACCCGGATCGGCAGGACCACGTCGGAGCCGAGCGCGAGCTCAGAGTCCGGGTTTTCGGTCAGACTGATGACCGAAACGCCTTTTTTCTTACAGATCGAAAGGATCGGCAGCAGTTCCTGCGTCTTACCGCCGCGGGACGCGAAAAGGATGACGTCGCCGGCCGTAAGGAAGCCGGATGCGCCGTGGACTGCCTCCGCCGGGGATAAAAAGCGGGCCGGCCGGTCGATGCAGCACATCAGATGCGCAAAGTGACGGCAGAGGATGCCGCTGTGTCCGCAGCCGGACGCCGCGATGCGCGGCGCGTCTTTTAGGAGCGCCACGGCGCGGGAAAAAGCCTCTTCGTCAAAGGCGGAGAGGGTCGCCCGGATGCTCTCGATCTCGATCGGAAAGGCCTCCCGGGCTGCCTTTAAGGCTTGTTCCGTCATGCCTGCCTCCCGTTCCGCTCGTCCCAGGCCTGCCGCACGGCGCGGATCATTTCCACAGCCATGGCGGCCGGATCGGCGGCCTTGATGATCCCGCTGGTGGAGCCGGTGGCCTGCGCGCCGAGCATGATCGTACGGTACACGTCATTCGCGTTCGAGATGCCGGCTCCCTGCAGGACCATGATCCGCGGATCGATCTCGCGGACCACCCGGAGGGTCTCCCGCACGTAGCTTTCATCGCTGGTCTGGCCCGTTCCGATCAGGCTCGTGGGCTCCGCCACGACCAGGTTCGGGGAAAGGCGTACGATCGCGTCCAGATCCTGCGGCGTGTCGGCGCAGACGATCGTCGCCAGCCCGACTTCATCGGCGCGCTGAATGGTCTTTGCAATGGTCTCCAGGGAGAGCGGCTTTTCGGCGTGGTTCAGCATGACACCGTCCGCGCCGGCGGCTTTTACGGCCTCCGGCAGCACGGAGCCCAGACCTCTTCCGACGGGAAGCGGATCCATGTGCTGCGCAAAAACGAAGATGCGCTCCGTGTTTTCGGCCAGCAGCCGGATGTCGGTGTACTGCGGCGTGACGATCACGTCCACGTCGTAACGAATGGCTGCCTGATCGATCACTTTGACCAATTTCAGCAGCTCATCTCCGTAAAGATAGGCTTTCGGTCCAAATTCAAAAAAAGGGGCTTTAATGGGAAAATTGGGATACATATGGCCTCCGTTCTTTTGTTTGCTTTCGATTTAATTATAAATATGTTTCGGCTTTCTGTCAATATCTTATAAGAATATACGGCCGGACCGCTTTCTTCTTCGGCGGCTCTTGATAAAAAGTCCGGGGCATGATAAGATAAACCGTACGTCGAAGACGCCGTTTCCGGCGCCGTGCCTTTACGGGCGAAGGAAAGAACCGTTATGAACCGATTTCGCAGGGGAACTATCGAAAACTATATCCGGGAGCATCACGAAGTCACGATCGGGATGCTGCAGCAGCTGTGCCCGGACGTTTCCCTCATGACGATCCACCGCGACTTAAACGTCCTGGAGGAAGCCGGCAAGATCATGAAGATCCGGGGCGGCGCGGTCTGGGTGCAGCACGACAAGGATCCCGTATTCGAAGAAAGACTGCGGGAAAATATGACGGGCAAGGAGCAGATCGCGCAGAAGGCCCTGGCGTTCATCAGCGGAAAAGGCAGCGTCTTTCTGGATTCCGGAACCACCTGTTTAAAGATCGCGCGCGGACTCCCGGAGGGGGATTACCCCGTCTTTACCACGGCGCCGCATATCGCGCTGGAGCTGGCCAAACTCGAGCGCCCGCAGATCGTTCTCTGCGGCGGCGTGTTAAGCCGCAGGAATCTCGCGCTTTCCGGCCCGAACACGCTGCGTTTTCTGGAGGAGGTCAATCTGGACGTCGCCTTCCTGGGCGTTTCCGGGGCGATGGCGGACGCCGGCTTTACCTGCGGCAGCGACGAGGACCGGCAGGTGAAGCAATGTGTGCTGCGGCGCGCGGCCACGCGGATCCTGGTCTGCGACAAAACCAAGTTTTCGCGCCGGATGCCTTTTACTTTCGCGTACTTTTCCGACATCGACATCCTGATCTCGGACGACGCCGTGCCGGCAGACATCCGGGCAGCAGCGGAAGCGAACGGCGTGAAAATCTTATAAAAGCAAGTTTTGATATCGTTACAAAAAGGAGCTGTGAAAAAACACCGGAATGTGTCATCCTGAGCACAGCGAAGGATCTTTCGCCCGAAGGGCGAATTTTCTTATTGATGATGGGAAAAGATTCTTCGACTCCGGCAAAAGCAAATGCCTTCCCCAGAGGGGAAGGTGGCACGGCGAAGCCGTGACGGATGAGGTTTTTGCTTTTGCCGTCGCTCAGAATGACACGGGATGCGTTTTTTCACAGCTTCTTTGCTGGAAAAGCAAAAACCGCTTGACAAAAATGTTATAAGATGTTAAAAATAACATAACATAACATTTCGGAGGAATCATATGGCGCAGGCTGTCATCATGCCGAAAGCAGGCATTACGGTGGAAAGCTGTTTAATCGGCAGCTGGAATAAAAAGGTGGGCGACCCGGTAAAAGAGGGCGACATCCTTTTTACCTATGAAACGGATAAAACGGTCTTTGAATGTGAGTCGACGGCGTCCGGAACGCTGCTGGCTGTTTTTTATTCGGACGGGGATGAAGTGCCCTGCCTGGAACCGGTCTGTGTGATCGGAGAAAAAGGGGAGGATTTTGAAGCGCTGCGGCCCGCCTCCGCCGCTTCTTCGGAAGCGCCGGAAAAGCCGGCTCAGGCAGAAGAGAAGCCCGGGCGGGCTGACGGAAAGCCGGAAGAACGCGGGAAAGCGGCCTTCGAGCCCGCGCCCGCAGCGGAATCGAGAGGCGTTTCCCCGCGGGCCAGAAAGCTGGCGGAGCAATCGGGGACGGATCTAAAGGGGGCCGTTCCGAGCGGGCCGAACGGACGCGTCATCGAGCGGGACGTACGGGAGCTGATGCGCTCCGGCGAGAAAGCAGCGGCTGCCGAACCTGCGGCAGCGCCGGCAGTCCCTGCGGAAGCGAAGGCGGCGGAACCGGAGTACGACGAGATCCGCTTTAACGGCATCCGCCGGACCATCAGCCGGAACATGAAGGAATCGCTTCTGAATTCCGCGCAGCTGACGCACCAGTTCTCCTTTGATGCTTCCGCGCTGCTGGCCCTCAGGCAGTGGCTGAAAGAAGCGGGCGGGCCGGCCGCGGGCATCACGGTCGGGGACATGGTGCTCTACGGCGTCGCGCAGACCCTGCTTACCTGCCCGGACTTAAACGCCTGCATGCCGGACGATATCACGATCCGCCGCTACCGGCACGTAAACTTAAGCGTGGCGGTGGATACGCCGCGCGGACTGATCGTTCCGGTCATTCCGCACGCGGAGACCTTGAGCCTGGAAGAGCTTTCCCGGAAAGTCAAGGAGCTGGCGGCGGCAGCCCGGGATGGCAGCCTTTCGCCGGATCAGTTAAGCGGAGGAAGCATTACGGTCAGCAATCTGGGGGGCTTCGGCGTGGAATCCTTCACCCCGGTCTTGAATCCGCCGCAGACGGGGATCATCGGCGTATGCAAAACGGTGGACAGACCCCGCCGCGCGAAGGACGGCTCCCTCGAGCTGTATCCGGCCATGACCTTAAGCCTGACCTACGATCACCGCGCGATCGACGGGGCCCCCGCCTCGCGCTACATGCAGACGCTTTGCCGGACGCTGGAACAGTTCCCGCGGCTGCTGGTACGATAAAAAGGAGGAAAGAAGATGAGTGAGATCTTTGACGTTTTGATCATCGGCGGCGGCCCGGGCGGTTACCGGGCGGCCGAACGGGCCGCGGAAGGCGGCTTAAAGACCGTGATCTTTGAAGAAAACAAATTCGGCGGGACCTGCCTGAACGAAGGCTGCATCCCCACCAAAACGCTCTTAAATTCAGCCAAGCTTGTCCGGCACGCCCAGGAAAGCGAGGCTTTCGGCGTAAAAAGCGAATCGGTGCAGTACGATCACGCGGCCGTGATCGCCCGAAAGGATAAAGTCGTCAAGACCCTGGTCCGCGGTGTCGAGGTCGCGATGCGCCATGAAAATATCAAGGTCGTCCGGGGCAAAGCCGAGATCGAAGGACGGAACGATTCCGGCTTTACGGTCACGGCGGCCGGCGAAAGCTATACCGGCCGGAACCTGATCATCGCTTCCGGCTCCAAAACGGCGATCCCGCCTGTTCCGGGCTTAAAAGAAGGCCTTGAAAGCGGTTTCGTCATCACCAGCCGGGAGGCGCTGGAGGAAAAAGATCTGCCGAAGCAGCTGGCCGTGATCGGCGGCGGCGTGATCGGACTGGAGCTGGCCTGTTTCTACGCTTCGGTCGGCACGGCCGTCACGGTGATCGAGATGCTTCCGAAGATCGCCGGCAATACGGATCCGGATATCTGCGCGCAGCTGATGAAGATCTACGGCAAGCGCGGCATGCGCTTTGCCCTGAGCAGCCGCGTTCTGGAAGTGACGAAAGATTCGCTCGTCTTCGAAAAGGACGGACAGAAGGAAACGCTTGCCTGCGATAAGGTTCTCCTCTCGGCGGGCCGCATTCCTTCGACAGCCATCCCGGGCCTGGAAAAGCTCGGCGCGGAAATGAACCGCGCCGCGATCGTCACGGATCGTCACCTGGAGACCAGCGTCCCCGGTCTGTACGCCGTAGGCGACTGCAACGGGAAGCTGATGCTGGCGCATACGGCGTACCGGGAGGCCGAAGTCGCCGTGAATCATATCCTGGGGAAGGCGGATGAGATCCGCTACGAATCGATCCCGTCCGTGATCTATACGGATCCGGAGGTCGCATCGGTCGGAGAAAGCGCCGAAAGCGCAAAGAACAAGGGGATCTCGGTGAAGCAGGTCGTCCTGCCGCTCCGCTTCTCCGGGCGCTATCTGGCCGAGACCGAACGGGGAGAAGGCTTCCTGAAGCTGCTCGAGGACGAGGACAGAAAATGCATCATCGGCTGCCACGTGATCGGGCCGTATGCTTCGGAACTGATTGCCGGCGCCGCGCTCATGATCGACAGCGCGCTTCCGCCGGAACGTCTGGTCCGGACCGTTTTCCCGCATCCGACGGTCGGTGAAGTCCTCCGGGACGCCCTGTTTCAGCTGATATAAAAGGAGACCAGCCATGCCGAAGAGTCTGTTTGTGGATCCCGCCGAACTGCGGGCGGAAGGAAAAATTGAATTTCAGCCGATTCCGGTGAACGTCTACCGAAAGACGCTGCAGGAAGAGGAAGCAAAATACGGAAAAGAAGCCCTGGTGCGGATCTGGCGGGATATCACGATCCTGCGGGAATTTGAATCCATGCTGAACCAGATCAAGACGCAGGGCAAGTATGCGGATATCGACGTGAGCTACCCGGGCCCCGCACATCTGTCGCTGGGACAGGAGGCGGCGGCCGTCGGGCAGGCTTTCCTGCTGACGAAGGATGACTTTATCTTCGGCTCTCACCGCAGCCACAGCGAGATCCTGGCCAAGAGCCTTTCCTGCATCGAAAAGGACAGCGACGAAGAACTGCTGCGGATCATGGAGGGCTTTTTAGAGGGGAAAACTCTGCGCGCCGTGGAGCGTCTGGGCGAGGCGGACTCCGTCAAAGAGCTGGCGATCCGTTTTGCCGTTTACGGGGCCTTAAGCGAGATCTTCGCGAGAAATACGGGCTTCCATCACGGCATGGGCGGTTCCATGCACGCCTTCTTCCTGCCTTTCGGCATCTATCCGAACAATGCGATCGTCGGCGGAAGCGGCACCATCGCCGCCGGCGCGGCGCTCTTTAAGAAGATCAACGAAAAGAACGGCAGCGTCATCTGCAACATCGGGGACGGGGCGCTCGGACGCGGCCCTGTCTGGGAAGCCATGAATTTCGCCGCGATGGATCAGTACCGGACGCTCTGGGAGGACAAGACCGGCCTGCCGATCCTGTTCCATATCTTCAACAATGCCTACGGCATGGGCGGCCAGACGCGCGGAGAAACGATGGCCTACGACCTGGCCGCGCGCATGGGCAGCGGCGTGACCCCGAGTCAGCTGCACGCCGAACGCGTCGACGGGTACAACCCGCTGGCGGTCATCGACGCCATGGAGCGCAAGCTTCAGCTGCTGAAGGAAGGCAAAGGCCCGGTGATGCTGGATACCATCACCTACCGCCTGTCCGGCCACTCCACGTCGGATCAGAACGCCTACCGCACCAAGGAAGAGATCGCGGCCTGGGCGGCGATCGATCCGCTGGTCACGTACCGGGATTCGCTCACGAAAGCCGGTCTGGCAAAGGACGAAGAATTCGAGGAGATCCTCCGGAAGACGAAAGACCGGATGACAAGGATCTGCCGGCTGGCGGCCGATCCGGAAGAGTCGCCCTACGTTTCCTTTGCCGAGACGCCGCATTTCCTGGAGAAGCTGATGTTCTCCAATACGCATGTGCCGTCCATGGATCCTTCCCGCACGCCGCAGGCGCTGCTGCCCAAAGAAGAGGGCAGCCGCTACCGCCAGCTGAAGGAAAAGATCCGCAGCGCAACCGTTGACGGAAAGCCGGTCAGCAAGATGAAGCTCTTCAATCTGCGGGATGCCGTCAGCGAGGTCCTGCTGGACAGATTTTACGAAGATCCGACCATGATCTCGTACGGCGAGGACGTAAGGGACTGGGGCGGCGCCTTTGCGGTCTACCGCGGCTTTGCGGAGGTCCTGCCGTATAAACGCCTGTTCAATGCTCCGATCTCCGAGGCGGCGATCGTCGGCTCCGCGGTCGGCTACGGCCTGTGCGGCGGACGCTGCGTGATCGAGCTGATGTACGCGGACTTCATCGGCTGCGCGGGCGACGAGATCTTCAATCAGTTAAGCAAGTGGCAGGCCATGTCGGCCGGGATCTTAAAGATGCCGGTCGTGCTTAGAGTCTCGGTGGGCTCCAAATACGGCGCGCAGCATTCGCAGGACTGGACCAGTCTCTGCACCCATATTCCGGGCCTTAAGGTCTGCTTCCCGGCGACGCCCTGGGAGGCGAAGGGACTCATGGAAGCGGCCCTGAACGGGACGGATCCGGTGGTCTTCTTCGAAAGTCAGCGGATCTACGACGTGGGCGAGCAGTTCCATGAGGGAGGCGTGCCGGCCGAACGTTATGAGATCCCCATCGGCGATACCAACCTGATCCGCAGCGGGAGGGATCTGACCATCCTGACCGTCGGCGCCGCCCTTTACCGGGCTGTGGCGGCGGCGGACCGTCTGTCGAAGGAATTCGGCCTGGAGGCAGAGATCATCAACCTGCATTCCCTGGTGCCGCTGGATTATACGAAGCTCGTTGCGTCCGTGCGCAAGACCGGCCGGGTCCTTCTTGTCTCAGATGCCTGCGCGCGCGGCTCCTTCCTGAATGACGTGGCACAGAACCTGACGTCGCTCTGCTTCGACGATCTGGATGCGCCGCCGGTGGTGGTCGGCGCCCGCAACTGGATCACGCCGCCCTTCGAGTTTGACGCGGATTTCTTCCCGCAGGCAGACTGGATCCTCGATGCGATCCACGAGCGGATCGTGCCGCTTAAGGGCTACAGCGCCCGCCGCGGTGTCAGCGAAACCGAGCAGATGCGCCGAGCAAAAGAAGGCGTATAAGAAGAAAGACGAAAAGAGCGCATCCCCCGGTTCGGAGGATGCGCTCTTTTGACGGGACCGGTGTCAGGGTTAGCGGTCTGTCAGCACTCCGGAAGCCGGCATCCGTCCGTCAGAGCACTGTTTTCGGAGAAAGACGAGATCCGTCGAAGGCTTCCTGCGATTTCCCGGTCCGCTTCAAAATAGTGAAGCATAAAGTCCCGGAAAACGGTTTCGTCGGGACTTAAAGAAAGCTCGGACGGCCAGAAGAGATATTCGAGCCAGGGACGGTGGCTGTCGGAGATCGGAACGTGGCTGACGCCCGGATAGCTCTCCATTCGGTTGCGTTCCGTGGTGAACGTAACGGCCAGTCCGCGGGCCGCGAAGGAATAGCAGACCCTTTCGTTATGAGAATCGTGCAGACAGAAAGGAAGGGACAGCGGGCCGCTCAGAGGCGTATAAACTTCCAGCAGACTCTGAAAACGCCGGTTCAGAGAACTGTCCGGCGGAGGAAGACAAAGCGACAGACGGCTCAGCTGGGACAGCGAGACGGATCCCGCGCCGGCGAGCGGGTGGGCGGAGGGAAAAACGGCCATAGGCCGATCCTCCAGCAGCAGTTCACTCCGGAGCGCCTGCCGGCGGATCGGCGGAAGATCGCCCTCTTCCGCAAACAGGAAGGTGAAAGAAGGATGGAAGTTCGACGAGGCAAGCAGATCCGGTGAGATCTCCCTCCCCAGGATCGTAAAATGGGGATAGGCGGTCGAGAAAGCCTGCAGGGCCCCGGCCCAGATGGCAGGCGTCGTGGCCGCATAGGTGACAAAATGTCCTTCCTGACGGGGATCTTTCTGAAGGCCGAGCCGGGCGCTTTCCAAGGTGTCCAGAACCTGATTGGTATAGTGCAGAAACAGTTTTCCCTGGCGGTTCAGGGTGAGCCGGTTGCCCTCCCGGTCGAAAAGCGCGACGCCCAGTTCTTTCTCCAGCTGAGAGATCGAGGAGGAGAGCGCCGAAACGGACACGTAAAGCTGTTCGGAAGCCCTGGCGAGTTTTCCTGCTTCCGCGACGGCTTTGAAATACTTGAGCTGTGTGAGTTCCATGGAGATCCCTCCTGAAAGGCAGAACGGCTGTGAAAAAACACCGGAATGTGTCATCCTGAGCATAGCGAAGGATCTTTCGACCGAAGGGCGAATTCTCTTACTGCTGCAAGAGAAAAGATTCTTCGACTCCGGCAAAAGCAATTGCTTTTGCCGGCGCTCAGAATGACATGGGATGCCGTTTTTTCACAGCCCCGTCCGGTCATGCTTACAGCTGCGGGATGTCTTTCCAGATATGCCCCTCCACAGCCGCTTCATGGGCAATAATGCCCGGCATGGTCAGCCGGAAAGCCTGCTCCGCGGTCGTGAAAGGTGCTTTGTCAAATTCGATATAGTCCAGGAACGCCTGAGCGCCGTAGTAATCGCTGGTCCCGTGGCCGCTGGCCTTCTTAACGGCCAGGGAAGTATCCAGTTTTGTCCCGTTGCAGTTGATCGGCACGGAAGCCTTGTCGGAGCTGGCAAAGAAGCGGGCGCCGACGGTATCGTAGCCGGGTTCGCGGCCGCTTTCGAGACATCCTTCCGTCCCAAGGACGTTGTAGGTCACGATGTGCGGCGAGCGCGGGGTCACCTGGCTGCGCAGGATCTTGAGGATGCGGCCTTCCTTCGTTTCGAAGAGGGCGACCTGCATGTCGATCGTGGACGGCCAGAGATCCGGGACGATGGTGTTCTGATTGCCCCAGGCCGTGGTGCGGACGATGCAGTCGTCCTTCCCGATCAGGTACATGAGCGGGCCCAGACAGTGGGTGCAGTAGTGGATGGGCGGCCGATAGGTACGCCAGTAGGTCTCGCCCTTGCGGGTGCCGGTATCGTAGAGACGGTCGCGGATATCATGCACGTATTCGGCTTCGGCATAGTGGATCCGGCCGATCTTGCCGGCATCAATATACTTTTTCCACTGGCCGATGAAATCCAGATAGATGTAGTTCTCCGCCAGCATATAGCGCGTCTTCGCATTCTGCGCTGCTTTCAGGATATTATAGCATCCCTCAGCGGTATTTGCCATAGTCACTTCGCTCAGGACATGTTTTCCGGCATTTAGGGCTTTCACGGCCTGCTCCTCATGGAAGGGGATGGGGGTCGCGACCACGACGGCGTCAATTTCTGTGTTCAGGAAATCCTCGAAGGAGGTAAAGCAGGCGGAATCCGCAAGCCCCAGCTCTTCGGCAGCGCCGGCCAGATTCTGCTCGGAGAGGTCGCAGATGGCGGTAATCTCGGATCGTTCATTGTTGTGAAACACTTTGGCGTAAGCCCCTCCGCGCCGGATGCCGACGACGCCGATCTTCCATTTTTTCATGTCAGCGCTCCTCCTTTACTCAAAATGCGGGACGTCCAGCCAGACATTTCCCTGGCAGGCCGCCTCGTGGGCTATGATACCGGGGACGGTCAGTTCGAACGCAAAGTCTTCATTCAGAAGCGGGGTGCGGCCGAAATCCAGGCAGTCCAGGAAATAGTTCGCGATCGTGTAGTCGCTTGTCCCGTGACTCTTTTTGGCGTATTCCGCCGCGAACACGTCGGTCTGGTAGCAGTTGATCGGGACGGTCTCTTTGTCGATCCCCTCGAAATAGCGGTGCCCGACGCTCTCGTGGTGCTGCCGGTCGTTCTCCAGAAAGCCTTTGGTGCCGTAGACGCTGTAGTAAACGGTATGCGGTTCCGGAACGGGCGTGACCTGGCTGCGGGCGATCTTGATCCCCCGGCCCTGCTTCGTCTCGAACAGGGCGACCTGAATGTCGATCGTGGACGGCCAGAAATCGCTGACCATCGTGTTTTTATTGCCGCTGGCGGTCGCCTTGACGATGTAGTCGCCGTCTCCGATCAGCGCCATGATCGGGCCGAGGCAGTGGCTGCAGTAGTGGATGGGCGGCCGGTAGGTACGCCAGAAAGTCTCGCCTGAGGCGGTGTCGACCAGCAGGTTTCGGATGTTGTGGATGTATTCGGCTTCCGCGTAGTGGATACGGCCGAGATATCCGGCTTCCACGTATTTTTTCCACTCCTGGATGAAATGGAAGAAAATGTAGTTTTCCGCCATCATGTAGGTGCCGGCGGAGCGTTTGGCGGCTTCCCGGATGCGGGTGCAGCCCTCCAGTGTGTTCGCCATGGTGACTTCACTGAATACGTGCTTCCCTTTTTCCAGCGCGCGGACGACCTGCTCCTCGTGAAAGGGGATCGGGGTCGAAACAACGACGATGTCGATGCCGGAATCCAGGAATGCTTCGTAATCCGTGTAGCAGGCTTCCTTCGGAAGATGCATCTCCTCCGCACAGGCAGCCAGCGAGGCTTCTTTCAGATCGCACAGTGCCGTGATCTCAGAACGGGTGCCCCGGCCGAAGTGGTGCATATAGCTGCCACCCCGGCTGACACCTACGATGCCGACTTTGTATTTCATGCTTTTTCCTCCTGTCCCGATGGGATCTGTTCCTGTTTGTATTATGACCTGCCACGCGCCGGGAGTCAATTGCGGAAAACGAAAAAGCCCCTGTCCTGTTTCGGTGTTTCCGAAAAAGAAGAACAAAGGCGGACAAATAGAACGCATTTACAGAATGCCACCGGCGGATAAGGTGGGGAGAAACCCTAAGGCGCCAATGCAGCGGAAAATATTTTGCCTTTACGACGGACAACAACACGCCGAATAGCGGAATAAATTTTCGCCAAATCGCAGGTTTCTCTTGAATTAGTCACATTGATACTCTATAATATGGTCATGCTATAGCATGGAGGGTCTCTGTATGTCAAGTTATAAGCCGCGAGTGATCGACGAGGCCATTGCACATCGTCTGAAAAATAAAGGCGCGATCCTGGTGGAAGGGGCCAAGTGGTGCGGTAAAACCACCACCTGCGAACAGCACGCCTCCAGCATCCTGTATATGAGTGATCCCGACCGGATGAAACAAAATCTTCAGTTGGCAGATATCAGCCCTCGCTCTTTGCTGCTGGGAGAGACACCGCGCCTGATTGACGAATGGCAGATAGCCCCGAAGTTGTGGGATGCCGTACGATTTGAGGTAGATCACCGGGACGGTTTTGGGCACTTTTTGCTGACCGGTTCTGCAGTGCCTGCAGAGATGGATCAGGTGCATCATACGGGAACCGGGCGCTTTGCCTGGATCAAAATGCGCCCTATGAGCCTGTACGAGTCCGGGGAATCCTCCGGTGCGGTCAGCCTCGGTGCGCTGTTTTCTTCTGATGATAAGCTGATTTTTGCTGAAAGCAAGGCGACGCTGGAGGATATCACATTCCTCATCTGCCGCGGCGGGTGGCCGCAGGCAACCTTTCTGGAAGGTGAAGATGCGCTGGTACAGTCATTTGACTATCTGGATGCCATCGTAAAATCCGATATCAGCCGCGTGGATGGCGTTTCCCGCAATGAGACCCGCGCCCGCCTGTTGATGCGTTCTCTGGCGCGGCACCAGGGCACTCAGGCCCCCAATACCACGATCTGCGAAGATATCAATGTGAGCGACGATATGGAGCTGAGCAAGGATACCGTGGTCTCCTATACGAATGCTCTGAAAAAAATATTTGTGATCGAGGATTGCCCGGCATGGAGTCCCAATCTGCGCTCTAAAACGGCGATCCGTACGTCTGACACGCGCTATTTTGTTGATCCCTCCATCGCCACCGCCGCACTGGGCGTCGGTCCCGGCGATCTTTTGAATGATCTGGAGACTTGTGGGCTGTTCTTTGAAACGCTCTGTATGCGCGATCTGCGAGTATATACGGAAGCACTGGACGGCAGTGTATACCATTTCCGCACTAAGGAGGGGCTGGAATGCGACGCCGTCATCCACTTGCGCAACGGAAGCTACGGTCTTGTCGAAGTCAAGCTCGGCGGCGATAAGCTCATTGAAGAAGGTGTGCATACACTGAAGACCGTCGCCGGTAAGATCGACACGACAAAGATGAAGGAACCCTCTTTCCTGATGGTTCTGACTGGTACCTCGCCCTATGCCTACAGGCGAGAGGACGGCGTATATGTTGTGCCAATCACGACGCTGAAGAATTAAAGGTTCGCAGAGCTTTAGATCTATTTCATCGATCTGTATCAGCGTGCAATCAGAATAATAAATTACATCAAAGAATGAAAGAGGCTGTGAAAAAACTGTATCCCGTGTCATTCTGAGCGACGGCAAAAGCAATTGCTTTTGCCGGAGTCGAAGAATCTTTTCTCTTGCAACAGAAAGAGAATTCGCCCTTCGGGCGAAAGATCCTTCGCTATGCTCAGGATGACACATTCCGGTGTTTTTTCACAGCCTCTTTCTCCGTGATCGTTGCGCTAACAGATCCCGATCCTTGCATAGTGGCAGAACATCGCAAGCTCGGCCGTCAGATCGCCGTGAATGAAGGCGTAATGATTGGCACCGGCCTTCGCCGCGAAACCGCCTGTTCCGCCGCGCGGGAAGAAGCGCGTCATGGGATACGGCGGGCAGCCGTACTCGCGAAGGGGTTCTTCCGGGTCGGCAGCTTCACCGCTTAGAACGTGCATCGAGAGCGTGCCGCCGGGAGCCTTTAAGAGCCGGGCCAAAGTCATCGGGCCGCCGGAGATCTTCGTAGCGTTCGTAAGATACCCGTCCGTTCCTCCGGCGCTGATCCGTCCGCCGGTCAGGGCGGCCGGGCACATGCCGCAGGCGCCGAGATCCATCCATTCTTTGGTGACCGTGCGGACGTCCGCGTAGGAAACGGTCCGGCCGCCGGATAAGAGACGGAGGATGTGCTCGGTCAGAAGGACCGGCAGATCCGCCTCGCAGGCGACGGTGATGTCATCGCCGAGCAGCGAAAGCGGAAGGCATAAGGAAAGACCGTAGTCGACGGAAAACTCCGTGTGGCAGCGGACCTCGAGGGCACTTAAGTTCTGCTCCCGGATGATCTCCGACAGCGCGGCCGTCATGCGCAGAACCTTATCCCGGTAAGCGGGAGAAAGCCCTTCGATGCCGGCGGCCTTGAACTTTTCTTCCGCCTCGCGAAGGGAAGGCGCGTCTGCTTTCAGGCTCTCCAGCCGCCGGATGAGCTGCGATCCGTCGAAGGCCCAGACTTCCGTGCCGAAGCGTTTCCGAAGGACGGAAAGATCCAGCCCGGCGGCGGTGATCCCGTTGAAATGGAAGCCGCAGCAGCCGATCCGGGCGGTCCGGAGGGCGGAAAGAGCCGCGCCGGCAAGCGCGGCGGCCTTCAGCTGCCGGCGCTCTTCCTCGCCGTCTCCGGTCAGAAGTTCGCAGGGCACGCCCATCTCGCGCAGGGATCCGGCGAGGGCCAGTGAGGCCGGAACGGAGGAAAACTCGGTGCGTTTCCCGTTCAGCCGGAATTCATTGATCCCCCGGATCACGATCGGCCGGCCGAAAAAGGCGCGGACGGCCGTCGCGGCAAGAGAAGGATCCGACCAGGTCACCGGAAAGCAGATCGGAAGGTCATGCTGAAAAGGATGGTACGTCTCGGCCGCGCGGACAGCCTCTGCCGGCGTCCGGATCGGCTCCGAGGCGGTCACGCAGTAGCCTTCCCGCTCCAGTTCGCACCGGAAATCCTCTGTCTGCTCCCGGAGGAGCGTTTCGTCGTATCCGTCGCAGCAGAAAGGCAGGAGCAGCAGCCGGCTCATACCGAAGCCTCCAGCCTCGTCAGGTATTCCCGGATCTCGCCCAGTTCTTCGACGCGGCGGGCCGGATCCAGGCCGCATTCCAGGACCATGTATCCGTCGTATCCGATCTCTTTGAGCGCCCGGAAGATGCTCTTCCAGTCGGTGTGGCCCTTTCCGGGCGCCAGGCGGTTGGAGTCGCCCAGATGAACGTGGCGGATCCACGGAGCACAGTCAAGCACGCTCCTGGCCGGATCCGCTTCCTCTATGGCAAGGTGGAAGAAATCGGCGATGAGGCCCATGTTCTTCGTCTTGGCGGGATCGGCTTTTTCCAGCATGTCCCGGCAGGCTCCAAGAGTTGTCAGGTAATGCGTCTCATAGCGGTTGCAGGCTTCGATCAGCATGCGGCCGCCGCCCCGGCACAGGCTCCCCAGCTCTTCCGCAATGCGGACGAAGCGGGTCACTTCTTCCTCGGGCATGACCGGATACGGGTCGAAGAGAGGAAGCGGATCCTGCGGGCGGTATTCGTATTCCATTTCGGTGACCGCGCCAAGCCGGTTCGCGATCGCAACGGAGCGCTTGTAGAGCTCGATCGCGGCGCGGGCGACGTTTTCATCCTTGTCCATCAGGTGCCCGTACAGGGGGCCGGTAAAGGCAAATTCGCAGCAGCGGACGCCGGTGCGCTCTTCCAGGAGCAAAAGCTCTTCCAGCATCCCGTCGTTCCAGGCCGGTTCGTCCACGAACACGGTCATGCCGGCGTAGCCGAGCTTATGCAGAAGCGCGGCTTTTTCGGTCCAGGTCCTTCCCGGGACCATGGCATCGGAAGCAGACAGTCTGATCTTCATAAGCGGATCCTTTCGCTTGCCTTATCAGGCGCGGGGCAGGGGCCGGAACATCTTTTCACGGATCATCCGGGCAAAGGCGATGCCGTCCCCGCTCGTCATGAGCCGGTCGACTTCCGCATCGTCCAGGGCGTCGGCGACCGCAGCGAGGGTCTCCATCCACTCGATCCCTTCTTCCAGACCGTCGCGGCCGTCCTCGCGGTACAGATACTGGTCGTACGAATAATAGCCGTTATAGCCCAGCCGCTTCACCCAGTACAAAAATTCGATCGTCTCGATCGGATGGAATACGCCGGTCAGGCAGTCATCGTCCCAGTAGCCGAGGTTGTCGTTGATGTGGCAATGGAACAGGCGGTCGCCGTACATCTTGATGATGGCCGCCGCTTCGGCCGGGTTTTCGATCCCCATCAGGGAGTGGCCGAAGTCCAGCGTGACGCCGACGTTGTCGCAGCCGATGTCGTTGATCATCAGCATGGTCGTGGCGGCGTCGCTCATGAACGAGCGCATCTTCGGTTCGCGGGGCTTGTACTCGATGGACAGCTTGATGTCGCTGCGGTATTTGGCGCATTCCTTAATGCATTCCGTGATCCAGCCGCGCCGCTCGATGTAGTTGGCCGTGAAGGGATAGTCATAGCCGTCCTGTCCGTTCCAGACCGTGACGATCTTGCCGCCGAAATCCGCGCAGATGTCCATCATGATCTTGGTGTCGCGGACCGCGTCCCGGCGGATCTGCGGGTCGGAGGAGGAAAGGGCGCCGTGGCCGTATTTGCGCTGCGCGAAGTAATCGGGCAGGACCGAGACGAATTCCAGGCCGGAATCGTCGATCCATTTTTTGACCTGATTCGCGGTGGCTTCGGTGATGTGCCAGGTGCCGCAGAGCTCGATGCCGGAGATCTTCTTCACGCTCTTGGCGCGGGCGATGAGTTCCTGGACGGAGTAGTCCCGGTTGTAGCCGCAGCCCATGTAGCGGTCGGTGAACTGCCCGAGAGCGCTGATCTCAACGGAGTGTTTTCTTTTGATCGGAGTACCCATGTTTTTTTCTTCCTTTCTCTGGATGTAACGTTTGGTTTTATTCCTGCATGATGAGGTAGTACTGGCTCGGCCAGTGCGGTCCGACGTGGAATTTCAGGACGCCGTTCTCCCAGACGGACTTTACGACGCCGGCGTAGGAGCCTTCCGAGTTGATCGCCCAGACCTGAAGGTCGGGGCAGGAGGTCTCAAGCTCGATCTCGGCGTCGATGACTTCGGTCAGGATCGGCAGCCGGCCGTAGGAGACGAGCTTGTCGCCGTTGAACTGCATGTCCGTGTTCCCCGCGCGTCCGACGGTCGTCAGAAGGATGTTGTCGGATTCGCAAAGAGGCTTGTCGTTTAAGGAACTGAGGGCGATCACGGCAAGGTCGTTGTTGCAGCGGACCGTGAGACCTTCCACCGGGATCTTCCGGTACGGATCGAGATCCGCGTCCCGGGTGCTGGCAAGGCAGCCGTAGACGATCTTGGTCCGCGGCGTATCGACGGCGCCGATCTTTTGCTTCAGATCCCGCCAGACCTCTCCGGTATCGGAGCGGATGACGTTTTTCTCCTCCCGCGGGAAGAACGCGCTGTCGGGGTAGATATCCTCCGGCGCGATCCCATTTTCCAGCGCCTGCTTTTCGTCAAAGACCGATACCACCTTGTGAATCTCCATGGCGGAAGCGGCGAGCTCCGAATGCTCCGCGGCGGGATTTTCAAGGGAACAGAGAGACGCGATGGTCTTTTTCGCGGGGGATACGTCGCCCCGCCGGAGCATCAGCGCCCCGTGATAGAACAGGCCGAATTTGGCGGGATCGTTCCAGCAGGTGAAGACGCCTTCCCGGTAGGGGACGGAGCCGACCCCGTTGGTCGGCGCTTCCTTCCCCAGAAGGTCTGTATCCTTGATATGGGGCGTGTAGCAGTAGGTGTGGATGCTCATGCCCACGTAATCCTGGAGCGCAGCGATGGCCGGGAACCAGACGGCCGATTCGGCCCGGTAGGGATTCGGCCAGGGCATATCCCACTCCGTGATGTGGAACGGGTGGCCGGCACGCCGCAGCGAGGCCACGTCGCCGAGCGGCGCGCTGTCCGCCGCGAGCAGATGGCGGGTCTCCATGTTCTTTTCGTATTCGCTCCAGGTCCACTCGTAGAAATAACAGTTTCCGGCGTTGAAGTCCATGTTTTCCATGGCCTTGACGTCGCCGTTGCATTTCTTCCAGTTGGTATCCGCGATCGGGATCTTAACACCGAGCGAGCGAAGGTGGGCGTACATTTCTTCCGCGTAGCGCTTTTCCAGTTCCATGCGGAAATTGGCCTGATCCACGTCGTTTTGGTCCCACCACCTCTTGCCGGGGAAGCGCTCCGATTCCAGACGGATCTGATAGGCGTGGGCGGGGTCCTTCCCCTGTTCGCGCAGCCAGGCGGCAAAGAGGTCCCGGAACTCGTCGTCGTAATATTTTACGTCGAAACCGTAGCGGGGGCTCTTTTCGTAGTCGCCGAGCGTATCGTCCTCGTTGGAGATGACGCAGGCGAAGAAGAAAGGATCGTCCTTGTAGGCCAGACCGGTGTAGGGGTTCACGTGGTTCCAGAATTTTTCGCAGAATTCCTTCTGCAGGAAGATCAGCCGCTCGTCAAAGTGCGTGTAGAATTTCTCGTTCTGCGCCAGCTGCACCGCGAAGGGGACACCGTCGCCGGATTTGAATTTCCGGTAGGTCGTCATGTCGATGCAGGCATAGATGCCTTGCTCCTTCAGGCATTTGATCCAGTAGTCCAGACGCTCCATCGAGCCGGGATGAAGGTTCCGGGTCGTTTCGACCCGCTTGCCGGAGGTGAGACGGTAGAGATTCGGCGTGCACCATTCGGCGTCGAGCTGATGGAAGCGCACGTAGTTGACGCCGGTCTGCGCCAGACGCCGCGCCACTTTTTCGGCATGGTCGTGCTCCGGAAAGCAGGAGGCGCCGTTGCAGATGACCCCGAAAAATTTGGCCGGCGTTCCGTCCTCAAACACGAAGCGGTCGCCGACCCGCTGACAGAAGCCGTGTTTGCCGGCCGGCCGCTCGCTCTCGAATACGAAAGAGATGTCGATGGGCATCCGGTCGATATGCTGCTCGGAGGGAATGTACGTTGGCATACAAACTCCTTTCTATGGAAAAATGATCCGTTCCTCGGGGGCATTTCCCCTTTTTCCTCTTCATTTTATGCTTTACGGCGGGGGCGAACAATGATAGAATAACTATGACATCCATAGCGAAAATTTATGGGAGGACAGAACGAATGACGATCGAGCAGCTGCGGTATTTCTATGAGGTGGCCGTGTCCGGCTCCATCACGAAGGGGGCTGAGAGGCTTTTTTTGTCACAGCCGACGCTGTCGGTGGCAATCTCCAAATTTGAGAGCGAGCTGGGAGAGGTCCTGTTCGTTCGAAACAAGACCGGCGTCACCCTGACGTCGTACGGGAAAGAGCTTCTTCCGTACGCCAAAAACATTCTGGAACTGTTTCATCAGATGCCGCTCCGTACCGCTTCGGAAAAGGGACGGATGGAACGCTTTTCCGTTTCCAGCGGGAACCGGAAGCTTTTCCTGGAAGCGGTCGGCCGCCTGTATGCCCGCCACCGGGAGACGGGGATCCGGATCGATTTCCACAACGAGGGAGAGGAAGAATCCCTGGAGACGGTTGCCAGCGGGAACGCAGAGATCGGCGCGTACTCGTTCTGGGATTTTCAGGAGAGCACGACGGCCAAGCACCTCGAGTCACGGGACATCGAATTCATCGGACTGAATACGGCCCCGCTCACGGTCACGGTAGGCCCCGGGAATCCCCTGTTCTACAGCGAGGGCGGGACCGTAAAGCTGGAGCAGCTCCGCGGCGCGTCGTTTTTCGTTTCCTACAATGAAGGCGGACGTCTTCTGTCCGCCCGGCTGGGTCTGAAAAACGAGCGCTCGATGATCCTGTTCTACGGGTCCGCGATCGGCTTCGAAAAACTGCTGGAATTTACGGACTGCGTGCTTTTAGGAGAAGCGTGGCGGGACGCGGAAGAGGAGCGCCAGGCCGGCCGGCTGCGCATGCTGAAAGTGGCCGACGTTCCCTATTTCGTGAAAAACGGTTATATTCGGCGAAAATCGCTGCCGCTTTCCCCGCTCGGGGCGGAGTTTGAAGCCATCCTGCGGGAACTGGCCGGGATCGGATGAGCCGTCATGCCGGGCAGTTATGTGTCATTCCGAGCGGCAGCGAGGAATCTTCGCTGCGAAACCTCCTCGCGCGAAGCACGGGGTTCAAAGACTGCAAAGCGGCAAAACTCGCTTTCCAGTGAGACAAAAAAAGAGCTGTGAAAAATGAGCGAATCATTTTTCACAGCCCTTTTGGCATCAGCCGGTATTATGAATTCCCGCTTTTATTATTTGACTTCCATCTGAATGTGGTGAAGATCCGTCTTGGAGTCGGTACGGAAGACAACGCCTTCCACGCCGTCCGCGTAGCAATCCAGCAGTCTTTCATAGAACCAGGGCCAGTACACGCAGTAGTCGTGCATGATCTCCTGGATCTCCTTGTACATCGCGATACGGGCCGCTTCGTCGGTGGTCTCAACAGCCTGTTTGTACAGCTCGGTGATCCGGTCGTTCTCGAACAGGGCGCGGTTCGTGGCGCTCTTGATATTGGTCACGAAGTTGAAGCGGTTGCCGTCCGCACGAAGGGAGATGTTGTAGATCAGCATATCGAAGAGATCCTGTTCGCTGGGCGTTCCTTCGCGCATGGCCTTCACCTTCGCGGTAACGGTCGCGGTATCACCGAGCACGATCTCCACGTCAACGTTGAGGTTCTGCTTCAGCATCGACTGAATGGCGACGGCGCACAGACCCCAGGCGGAGTCGGCAGAGGTGTTCGGGACCTGCAGCCGGATCTTAAAGCCGCCGTTCGGATAGGACGTCTTGGCCAGGCATTCCTTGGCGTAGGCGACATCCTGCTGGTACTGACGGTCGTAGTCCTCATACAGGCCGAGCTGAGCGAAGCCCCACAGAGTCTTGGCCTGCGTGCCCTTGCCGCCAAAGCAGATCTGGTTCAGGTCGTCCATATTGATGGCGTAGATCACGGCCCGGCGCAGGTTCTTGGCTTCCTCGCCGTCGCCGGCAAAGACGCCGTATTTGTAGTTGAACAGCGCATAGGATTCCGTCCAGGCGTCATACTCGACCACTTTGATCTTGGAGGTGTCGATGCCCAGCATCGCGTCTTCCGAGGTCTTGCAGACAACGATCTCGCCGGTCTCCATGGCCATCATCTTGGTGCCGTTTTCAGAATAGTAACGAAGCGTTACTTTCTCGGTCGGGCATTCGCCTTCTTCTTTCCAGACCCAGGAATCCTTGAACTGTTCGTACACGCATTCCTCTTCCGGGACAAAGTTCGTGAGGATCCAGCCGCCGGTACCGACCTTCACGCCTTCTTCCCAGTTCGCCTCGCAGGCTTCCTTGTTGAAGATGGAATAGGCGTACAGGTACAGATAGTACAGGAAGTCGGCAAACGGCTTGTTCAGATGGAAGGTCACCTGCAGAGGTCCGTCCACGGTGACATCCTCGATGTAATTGACCAGGGTAGAGCTGGTCACGGCACCTTTTTCCGCCAGGACCTTTGCGGCCAGATCGGTAAAGGTGTACTTCACGTCTTCGGCGTCCAGGGTCTCGCCGTTCGAGAACTTAACGCCTTCCCGCAGCCAGAAAGTGTAGGTGGAAGCATCGGGGGCTTCCCACTTGGTAGCCAGCTCCGGGATCAGCTCGCGCTTCTCGAAGTCGTAGCCGAGCAGCTGGTTGTGGGTCATGGAGTAGGACTTGTCGTGGTTATTGTCGGTCTTCTCCAGCGGGTCGTAGATGGTCACGGGCTGTTCCAGACCGACGGCCAGTTCTTTCTTGTACTCCTTCGGCTTGGCAGCCTCGGTAGCAGCCTGAGTCGCTTCTCCGGTCGGTCCCGCAGGATTCGTGGCCGGGGTGGTCGGTTCGTCTTTGCCGCAGGCGACCATGCTCAGGAGCATCGTCAGCGCAAGCAGCAGGGCAAGTGCTTTCTTCATAGTTTTCCTCCTTGTAATGATATCGGCTTTTTTCACCGTTTCTCCCCGAGGGGATTTATTTTCTTCACGGATTCCTCGTTTCCGTGAACAAGTACAGTTTTACTCGGCCTGGATCAGGTAGTAGTTTGCCGGCATCGTTTCGCCTAAGGTGAAGGTCATCCAGCCGTCCTTAAATTCGGCCGGGATCTGCCCCACATAGAAGCCTTCCGAATTGACGCCCCAGATCTTAAGATCGGTGCGCTCCGTCCGTAATGAGACCCTCGCCCGGATCACTTCCGATTCGATGGGCGGCTCGCCGTAGGAGAGCATTTTGTCGCCGTCGAAGACGGAATTTTTATTGTGTGCCCGGCCGATGGTTGAAAGCAGCAGGTTCGGGGAAGTCTCGGTCGGCTCGTCCGTCAGGGAAGAGACGATGATCACGCCGAAGTCCGTTTTCCCTTCCACGCGCAGGCCGCCGCGCGCTTCCCTGACCGCTTCCGCGTACTGCACGCGGCCGGCAGTCAGTTTTCCGTAGACGGCCTTCGTGCGCGGCGTATCGATGCCCGCGATCTTCTTGCTGAGGATGCGCCACAGCTGTCCGTTGTCGGAAAGGAGAAGATCCGGATCTTCCCGCGGGATCGGGTCCGTATCGTCGATCACCTCGTCGCAGTCCGAAGTATCCGTCCAGGGCAGGACCGCCTTCATGTTGTGGATCTCCAGACCGTCGGTCCAGGCCTGCCGGCGGATCGTCCGCAGGTCGGTCGGGCGCACGCCGATCTTCTTCACCGCGGGCGTAACGTCCGAACGCCGTACGATCAGTGCGCAGTGGTAGAAGAGACCGAACTTGGCCGGGTCGTTCCAGACCGAGAAGATGCCTTCGCGGTAGGGGACTCCGCCGATGGTGGAAGAGGAGACCTCCTTGCCCAGCAGCGTATAGCGGTCCAGACGGGTGCCGTAGGCATAGGTGTGAATGGCTGCGCCGGTCCAGTCCTGCAGCGCCGCGACTGCCGCGTAGTAGATGGGGCCTTCGGCGCGGAAGGGGTTCGGCCAGGGCATGTCCCACTCGGACATGAAATACGGCATGCCGTTTACGTTCTGGCTGGCGGGCCATTCCAGGATGTTCTCCCGCGCGCCGTTGATCGGACGCGACTCGACGAATTTTTCCGTTTCACCCCAGGTCCAGCTGTAGTAGTAGCTGTGGCTGTCCATGAAGTCCATGTCCCGCTCGGCCGGGGTGTTGGCGTTGTGGGAGTGATACCAGTTCGTGCCGGTGATGGGGATCTTCACGCCGATCGAACGCAGGTGATCATACATTTCTTTGTAGTAGGCCCGCGTGACGTCCGTCTTGAATTCCAGGAGCATGGGATCCTCTTCTTCGGGATACAGCTCGCCGTTCTCCCAGTCGAACGTCTTTCCTTTTTCTGCCAGCCAGTCCCGCAGCAGTTCCCTGAGTTCCCGCTCGTAATACTCGACCCGCTTTCTTCTATATACTTTATAGCTCGAAAACAGATCGCACTCGTTGGTGATCTCCGTCATCGCAAAGACCGGATCGTCCTTATAGGCGAGGCCGGTGTAAGGGTTCACGTGGTTCCAGATCTGATCGGCAAATTCCTTCTGGAGCGCGATCAGCTTCCGGTCGAAGATGCTGTAGGGCTTGGCGGAATCACCCAGCTCCTCAGCGAAGGGCACGCCGTCGCCGGATTTGAACTTGCGGTAGGTCATCATGTCGAAATAGACGTAGATGCCCTGCTCCTTCAGACAGTGGATGAGGTAATCCAGGCGGTCCAGGCTGACCGGATCCAGCTCCCTTGTCGTGGACACGCGCCGGCCCTTGGTATAGGCATAGATGTTCGGCGTATCCCATTCCGCGTCCAGCTGATGGAAGCGGACGATGTTGCAGCCGGTCTGCGCGAGGCGCCGGGCGACTTTCTCTGCATAGTCGTGCTCCGGAAAGTTGGCGCCGCCGTTGAAGTTGACGCCCCAGAAACGGGCCTTGGTCCCGTCCTCAAAGCGGAAGCAGTCTCCGTCCGGCTTCATAAAGCCGTGCTTACCGGCCGGCTTTTCCTCCGCAAAGACAAAGAAAATGTCTACCGGCATGCTGTCCGGATAGGCGGGGGTGGGAAAATACTGGGACATAAGATATCCTCCTAAGAAGAATTCCGCGCGTTTTTCCTTCGCGCCTGACATTCTTCCGCTGTGAAACTTTTCTTTTTCAGTTGCTTTCGAAGTTATTATAATTTGCTTTCGGTACAGTGTCAACTGCTTTTTATCCGGTAATTTGCAGAAGCTTACAGCCCCCAGCTGTCCAGGATCCCTTCCCAATTGCGCGGGACGCCGTTTTCGAAACGTCCTTTTATATTGTTCTCGTTCAGCCAGCTGAGCCAGCTTCTTGACGCTTCGGCCATCGTATAAGGCAGATTTTCGCTCTTCAGGAAATCGACGACGTTTTCCATCTCGTGCTCGCGGCGGCCGGCATGCAGGATCGCACCGGATACGTAGCTGTCGACGATTCCCTTAAAGGCGGGACCGAAACTGTCCACGATGGAATCCACGATGGTCTGTTCCACGCCGAAGCGCTGGGCCGCCAGCAGGGATTCGATCAGCAGGCAGGAGACGCCTTTCGTCGTAATAGAACGGATGAATTTGATGGAGGTCGCCGTTCCCACTTCGCCTTCCACATACTCCAGGCGCATATGATACGGCGCCATCTTTTCCATCATCTCTTTCGCCCCGTCTCCGCAGAGCAGCATCGGGACGCGGTGACGGTCTTTCAGCAGCGCGCCCATCATAGCGCCGTCCACGAAGCGGGCGCCCTTTCCGGCGGCGATCGCGGCTATTTTTTTCTTTTCCAGCGGAGTGGCGGTGGAGACGTCCACAAAGATCAGACCTTCCCGCATCCCGGGCGCGGCTCCTTCCGCTGCCGTCACGGCATGGTTGGAAGGCGTCGCCGAAAAGACGATATCGGCCGTCCGGCAGACTTCCGCGGCCGTTGCGAGCATTCTTCCGCCGCAGGCGTTCAGTTTTTTCGAGAAACCGTCGGCGAAGCGGGGATCGTTCCGCATCACGTCAAAGCATACGATGTCCTTCAGTCCTTCTTCGTGCAGTCCTGCCGCGATCGAAGAAGCTGCTTCTCCAAAACCGATAAATCCAACTGTCATACTTTTTTCCTCCGGATTCATTCTGCTGCTTATTTTATCTGAAATGAGCCGTGTCTGCAAATGATTTCTTTTTAACTGCCGTCCGGCATGCCGCGAAGCAGGCCGAGCAGCTTTTCGGCAAAGATCCGGTGTCCTTCTTCGGTAAAATGGACCCCGTCGTATGCCAGCGGAATCCCCCACTCGCCGGCATCGGCAAAGCGGATGCGCTCCCCGTCAGCCAGCAAGCGGTACCGGACCGCCAGCTCTTTCGATTCTTCGATCAGGCGGCTGTCCGGGACCCAGACACCGGGGCGGAACGGAACCGGCGCGATCAGCCAGACAGTTGCGGCTGCGTTCTTTTCGAGGATCAGGGAGAGCAGTTTCTTCATGGAGCGGGCGGTTTCCGGGGCGGAGAGCCCTGTCAGAAGATCGTTGCTGCCCAGCATGACGGCTGCCAGATCCGGCTGCGGCGGAGACAGAAGCTCCCCGACCAGGACCGGATGGACGGATTCCCGGGAGACCCCCAGCCCGTTCACGCCGAGATTGCGGACCGCAAAGCCGGCGGCTGCCAGACGGTCGGTCCAGCGGATCTTTGCGGCGTAGCGGCCTCCCGTAAGAGACTGCGGATCAAAACCGAACGTATTGGAATCACCGATACAGGCAATCCGTACCATAGAAGAACCTCCTTACATTTTTTGCCCGGGAGAAGTCCGGTCCCTTTTTGGGCGGGCGGATCACGGAAAAACGGATTCGGAAAGGCCGTCTTCCGCGGAGACGATCCCGCAGATCTCTTTCAGAGGGATCGTCTGCCCGCTCAGCAGAAGCAGCTGCCCGGCCGAAAAATCGACGCGGAGACAAAAACCGGTAACGGTCTCGTAACGGCCCGCCGTCCCGAAGGCCTCGCTGTTCCGATCGGTGCAGGGAACAAAGTAAGTGACGCGGACGGGGACGCGCGCTTCTTTCGCAAGACGGCTGTCTGGCGTCTGATCCCGCAGCCTGACGAGCTTCCGGTCCAGCGCGGAACGCTCTTCTTCGGAGAGATCCCGCCGCGGCTCATACAGAGCGTCCTTGGCAAGGATCGCCGCACTGAAACCGCGCAGCGCATCGAAGGGCGCAAAGATCTTGGCGCGCCGTCCGATCTCCATAACGGGATGCCGGATCCGAAAAGGATCCGTTGCCTGGTGCTGCGGACGTTCCTGAAGATAGGCCTCCCGGTATTTAAAGTTTTGGGGCAGAGGGGGATCCCCGGATCGGATCATGGTCAGCCTCCCGTTCGGAAGCAGAAGAGCGGCGCCTTATGCCTTGTGTCCGCCGATCTGCCGGTTTCTTTCCAGCGCCGTGGCGCCCTTCAGCAGGTTGATTCCTTTGAAGACGGCGTTCGCGCCGTAGCGGAGGCGGACTTCCCCCATAGCCGCCTGAATTCGTTTTTCTTTTTCCAGAGCCCCGTAATCGGTAAACAGATCCAGCTGGACTATGCCGTCGTCCTCCGATACGTTCCCGGCGCAGACGCCGAGCCTCCGGAACAGCAGCCGGCGATCGGTCTTCCGGTCAAAAGAGGCGAGCAGCGCCTTTCGGACAAGAGCCTGCGAATTGGTCCCGGCCGGCAGGCGGACGCTGCCGCCGGCATGCTCCGGATGCAGCCTGCCGTAGAAATCCGCAGATACCGGCCCTTTGTACTCCGGACAGACTTCCAGACTTTTGGGATCGTAGGAGACCCACCAGGTAAAGAGCGGCGAGATCAGATGCCTGCGGAACAGATCCGCGCAGAGCCCGTCGGCCATTTCTTCGAAAACCAGCCGGGCCTCATCAAAGCGGTAGGGCCTCGGCAGGACCTGCCCGCTGGAGAGACTGCGGCGGTCGGTATGATAATTTTTGATGTCCCGCATGGTGACCGGTTCGATGCCCCAGGCGTGATCGATCAGGATCTCCCCGTCGATGCCGAAGGTCTTATAGAAGAATTCTTCGTCCCAGAGACTGCGCTGCGCGATGTCGCCCATCGTCAGAAGATGAGCGTTCATCAGCCGTCTGGCCTTGCCCGGCCCGATCTGCCAGAAGTCCGTCAGCGGCTTGTGTTCCCAGAGAAGCCGCTTATAGGAGTCCTCCGTTAATTCGGCGATCCGTACGCCGTCCTGATCGGCGGGGCATTTTTTGGCCACGATATCCATCGCGACCTTGGCCAGATACAGATTGGTCCCGATGCCGACGGTGGCGGTGATGCCGGTGGTTTTTAAAACGTCCCGGATCATGGTCATGGCCATGCGGTGCGCCGGCCGGACGCCGGCCCTGCGCGCTTCGACTTCATAGAAATGCAGATAGGGCGTGCAGTCGATAAAACATTCGTCGATCGAGTAGATGTGCACGTCCTGCGGCGCGGCGTAACGAAGGTAGATCCCGTAGATCTGCGCCGAGATCCGTTCATATTCCGCCATGCGCGGGACGGCGATAATATAGTCCACCCGGGTATGGTGTGTTTCCTCATAGTTCCGGATGGCCTGCTTCGCTTCGAAAAGCCGCGGCCGGGCCGGCACGCCGATCGCCTTTAAGGGCGGAGAAACCGCAAGGCAGATCGTCTTGTCGGAACGGGATTCGTCCGCGACCAGAAGATTTGTTTTCAGCGGATCCAGCCCCCGCCAAACGCATTCCACGGAGGCATAGTAAGACTTAAGATCGATACAAATATAGATATTCTCCATATGCGCATCATCCTGTCCCCCGTAGGATGCTCCTGTATTTTTCAGCCGGCGTCTTCGTCCAGTGCTTCCAGCAGGAAGCTGACGGGCCGGAAACCGTCATTGCAGGCAATCATGGCAGAGCGCCTGTTCTTCATCCAGCCGTCGTAAATGTTCTCGCCGCCGTGCGCCAGCGTCATGACGAACGGAGACAGACTGTCCCAGGCGCTCTGGCAGAAACCGTCCGGCTTTTCCCAGCCGTTCGCGACGAAGACCTGACCGGGCTGCATATCGCAGGTATGCAGGATCGGATTTTCGTAGCGTTCCATCAAGTCTTTGTATTCTGTAATTTTCATGACCGTGATTCGGATCTTTTTCATGGCATTTCTCCTTTACGCCTGCAGGGCGGCGTATTGCTGCACGTCCGCTTCGGAGGCGATCTGCGACGGATCCAGCCTTCCGATGACGCGGCCGATCAGGCAGACCGGCGTATCTTCCGGGAATTCTACGGTCGGAAAGGCCGGATTTAAAGAATGCAGGCCGTCTTTTCCGCAGACCTTGATATAGGTCTCGTTGCCGATGATAAAGGCGCCGATCTCTCCCGGCTTCAGCGCCGACGCGTCCGGCAGGCGGGAAACGAGCACCCTGTCGCCGTGATGATAGGCCGGCTCCATGCTGTCCCCGTTGACAAAAAAGACGCAGTCGGCTTTTTCCGTCTGCCGGGTTGCGCGGACCCAGAGGGGCGTTCCTTCGTCTTCGAACTCCGTCGGATCTCCGGGACCGGCAGCCAGTGCTTTTCCGTAGCAGACCAGCCGGCGGAGCGGCGGCAGGCTCTCGGCGGCCTGAATCTCCAGCAGGGTGTCCGCCATCCGGCTGACGGCGAGCTGATGCCCCCGGCTGAGACGCCGGTATTTTCCGATCAGAAGCTGCTCGCCGGCCGAATAGGACGAAGAGGCTTCGCGGATGCCGAACAGATCGGCCAGGCTGATGCGCAGCGCGGCGCAGAGAGCCGGCAGGAGATTGAGGTCGGGCCGTCCCCGACCGTGTTCCCAGTTGTTGACGGCATTGGAGGAGACCCCGAGTTTTTCGGCCAGCGCTTTCTGTCCGATGCCGCGCTCTTCGCGGAAGAAGCGAATGCGTCCGCCAAGCGCGGCGGGGCCGGAACAAACGGACCGATCCGGCTCCCGGTCTGTGACGGAAGCGTCTGCGGAAGAGAAACTTTCGATTTTACGCCGCGGCATATCGCTTCCTCCTTTCTGCGGGGCGTACCGTGCCCCGCTTCGATCATAGCACATAGACGGAAGATTATCAAGAGAAAAACACATAAATTATGTATTTTGAGCGGAAAAGCGAGAGAGGATCCTTCCCGGGACCCTCTCTCGTTTTTCTCAGGATTTGATGGCTTTCGTTTCCCAGCGGCCGCTCCGGTAGCGGAGATAGAAGATGGAAGAACGGACGATCCAGTCGAGAACGGAGTGCGCCAGCCAGACGCCGATGACGCCCCAGCCGAGCAGGATCGCGAAGATATAGGCAAAGAGGACCCGGACGGTCCACATGGAGATCATGCTGACCCACATCGTGAACCGGGCATCGCCGCAGGCCCGAAGGAAAGCCGGCAGGGCAAAGGCCGGCATCCAGATGACCATGGAAGCGACGCCGTGGATGACCGTCAGGATCGTCGCCAGACGGATCGTTTCGGGCGAAACGTTCGGGGAGGAGCCGTAGATCTTCATGACGAGCGGAAGCAGCAAAAGGCCCAGGGCGTTGGCGGCGTTCATGGCCAGGTAGGTGAGTTTGGCGAATTTCTTCATGTAGTAGCGGGCGTCGTCAAAGGCGCCGGCCCCGATGCACTGGCTGATGACCGTAACCAGGGCCAGGCTGATGGCCGTTCCCGTAAAATGATGGAAGCCGCCCAGCGTGTTGGCGATGCCGTTGGCTGCCTGCGAAACGGTGCCGAGACTGGAGACCAGGCTGGCCAGAACCAGACGGCCCAGATGGAACATGCCGTTCTCGGCGCTGGCCGGAACGCCGATATAGAGGATATTCCGCATCATCCGGTGCTGGTAGCGGAAGCGGAAAACCTGTTTCAGACTTAACGTCAGGGAAGGATTGGAGAGAAGAAGGAGGATCACGGCGGCGGCCACGGTGCGGGAGACCAGGGTCGGGATCGCGACGCCTGCCACGTCCATGCCGAAGCCGAAGATCAGGACCGCGTTGCCGACGACGTTGATCACGTTCATCAGGACGGAGACCCGGAGCGTGATCCTGGATTTGCTCATGGCGCGGAAAACAGCGGTCCCGCCGTTATACAGCGCGATCGCGGGGATCGAGGCCATGACGATGGAATAATAGGTCCGGGTGGCCCGGATCACTTCGGGATCCGGATTGCGGTTGATGAGTCCCAGAACGCCGTCCCGGAACAGATAAAGAACAGCCGTGATGGTCAAAGAGACGGCCAGAAGAAGCAGAAACATGTGATGGGTGGAGCGCCGGGCGTCTTCCTGAAGCTTTTTCCCGAGGTACTGTCCCGCGACGGCGGCGCCGCCCGCGGCCATGCCGGCAAAGATCTGGATCATCAGATTGCTGAGCTGATCCACGAGATTGACAGCGGAAATAGAGGCCTGCCCGACCCGGGAAACCATGAGCGAATCGGCCAGACCGACCGTGATCGTCAGCAGCTGCTCGAAGATTAACGGAATAATCAGAGCCTTCAGCATCTGATTGGTAAAGACGATCCGCCGCTTTTCGGAATTGTTGGTATTCGGCGCTTCCATGCTGCGCAGTCTCTCCTTCGTTTACTCGAACTGGCTGGCGTAAAGCCTGTAATAGAAGCCCTTCCGGAGCATGAGCTCCTCGTGCGTGCCCTGTTCCACCACGTCGCCCTGATCCACCACCAGGATCCGGTCGGCGTTTTGAACGGTGCTTAAGCGGTGGGCGATCACGAAGCTGGTCTTGCCCTTCATCAGGCTGCGGATGGCTTTCTGCACCTGCCGCTCGGTGTTGGTATCCACGTTGGAGGTTGCCTCGTCCAGGATCAGCATGTTGTTGTCGTAGAGCATGGCGCGGGCGATGGTAAGGAGCTGCTTCTGCCCCTTGGAGATGTTGCCGCCGTCCTCGGAGATCACGGTATTGTAGCCGTTCGGCAGCCGCATGATGTAGTTGTGGATGCGGGCGGCCTTCGCGGCGGCCACGACCTCGTCGAAGCTCGCGTTTTCCTTGCCGTAGGCGATATTGTCGAAGATGGTCCCGTTGAAGACCCAGGTGTCCTGCAGCACCATCGCGTAGGCGCGGCGCAGGGATTCCATGGTATATTCGCGGTTTTCGGTTCCGTCCACGAGGATCTTTCCGCTGTCGGGATCGTAGAAGCGCATCAGCAGGTTGATGATCGTGGTCTTGCCGGCGCCGGTCGGGCCGACGATGGCGATGGTCTGGCCGGGCCTCGCTTCCAGGTTCAGATCGTGCAGGATCGTCTTGCCGGGCAGATATCCGAACTGGACGTGCTCGGCTTCGACGTGCCCTTCGCAGCTTTCCAGCACCTTCGCGCCGTAGATATCCTTCGCCTCCTCCGGCTCATCCAGGAGCTTGAAGACCCGCTCCGACGCCGCGAGCGCGGAGAAGATCTCGTTGATGATATTCGAGATCTCATTGATGGGGCCGGAGAACTTGCGGCTGTAGAGCACGAAGCTGGAGATCTGCTCCAGTCCGACGATCTTTAAGAGATACAGGACCGCGCCGCCCATGCCGATGGCGGCCAGACCGAAGTTCGAGATCATGCCGATGGTCGGGCCCATGGTCATGCCCAGCCCGTCGGCGTTTTTATAGGCTTCGGCCGCCGCGCGGTTGATCTCGCTGAAGCGTTCGCAGACCTGATCCTCGTGCGCGTAGGCGAGGATCGTTTTCTGGCCCGTGAACATTTCTTCCGCGAAGCCGTTCATCTCGCCGTAGGCGGCGCTGCGCCGCGCGTAGCGGGGCCTGGTCTTTTTCGACATGCTGCGCGTAAAGAGCACGGACACCGGGATGGTGAAGACCATGCAGAGCACGAGCGGGATCGAGATGACGCACATCATGAGGAAGCTGCCGACCACGGTCACCGTGCTGGTGATGATATGGATGACGTCCGTGGACAGGCTTAAGGCGACGACGTCGATGTCGTAGCTCACGCGGCTGATGATATCGCCGGCCTGATTGCGGTCGAAGTAGCCGACGGGCAGGGTCATCAGCTTGTTCATGACGTCGCGGCGCATGTTGCGGGCAACCCGCCGGCCCACGCGCATCATGCAGATATTCACGGTAAAATTCATCACGCTGCTGCCGATATAGGCGATCAGCATGAAGAGGGCGTAGCGTTTGACGGCGGCCATATTCACGCTGCCGATCCCGGCTTCAAAGCCCGCCTCCGCTTCGCCGATGGCTTTGCCGGCAAAACGCGGCCCCAAAAGGTTGCCGATGTTGCTGGCAAAGGCGCAGACTAAAAGCAGCAGCACGATCCACTTGTAGACCATCAGATAGGAAATGATGCGTTTTAAGGCGCCTTTCGCGTCCTTCGGTTTTTCTTTAACGCCTCCGCGGTCTCCTTTTCCCGGCACGTCCGTCACCCCCTATCCTGCGATCGCGCCCATCTGGATCTCGTAGATCTCCCGATAGGCGGGGCAGCTTTCAAGAAGCTCGTCGTGCGTTCCGTAGCCGATGCAGCGGCCGTTGTCGAGCACCAGGATCTTCGTCATGTTCATGACGCTGGAGACGCGCTGCGCGATCATGATCAGCGTGCTGTCTTTATGATTTAAACCGATGGCCTTCCGCATGGCGGCGTCGGTCTTGTAGTCCAGGGCGGAGGAAGCGTCGTCCAGGATCAGGATCTCCGGATCCGCCGCCAGGGCGCGGGCCACCAGGATCCGCTGCTTCTGGCCGCCGGAGAGATTCGCCCCTTTGATGGCGGCCTGGAAGTCCAGTCCTTCCGGCAGCGCGTCCACGAAGTCGGCGGCCATGGCGTCTTCCAGCGCCTGATGCAGGGCCTTTTCCGAAAGACCGCGGCCGAAGTCGATGTTCTCCCGTAAGGATTCCTTAAAGACCATGTCGTTCTGGAAGGCGGCGCCGAATTTGCGGCGGAGCGCATCCTTTTCGTAGGTCCGCACGTCTTTTCCGTCCACGAAAACGCCGCCGCCCGTGGCATCGTAGAAATGCATCAGCAAGTTGATGACGGTGGTTTTGCCGCAGCCGGTCGGCCCGATGATGCCGAGGCTTTCGCCCCGGCCCACGGCAAAGCTGATGTCGTCGAGCGCTTTTTCGCGGGTCTCGCCGTGGAAGCCTTCCACCTCTCCGCTGTCTTCGCCGTAGGAAAAATCCACGTGCTCGAAGCGGATGAATTCGTCGCCGGAAGGCTTCAGCGCTTCTGCCTCCGGCAGGACGTCTTCCTCCGTCTGCGTCTCAAGCACCGCGTCGATGCGGTCCGCGCTGGCGCTGGCTTTGGACAAAGTCATGAAGATGCGGGAAAGCCCCATCACGCCCATGGTGATCATATTGAAATAGGTCAGAAATGCTAAGATGACGCCGGGCTTCATCAGTCCGTCGTTGACGCGGCCGGCGCCGATCAGGACCACCAGGGTCAGACCGGCGTTGAGGCACAGCTGCATGAGCGGGCTCGGGATCGCCATGATGGTGGCGGCCTTGATGTCGCTCCGGGTCATTTCCTCGTTGGCGGCCGCGAAGCGTCGCTTTTCGTAATCCTCCTTGGAGAGGGCTTTCACGACCCGGATCCCGGTGATGTTTTCACGCATGATCCGGACGATGGCGTCCAGCTTGCCCTGCACGGTTTTATAAAGCGGGATGCCGCGGGAAGAGACGAAGAGGACCACCGCGATCAGGACCGGCAGCATGATGACCAGGATCATGGCCAGATGCGCGTCCATGATCAGCGCCACGATGACCCCGCCGATGAGCAGGATCGGCGCGCGCACACAGAGCGTCTGCAGCTGCTGGACCGAAGACTGCACGTTGTAGCTGTCGGAGGTCATGCGGGAGATGAGGCTCGGCAGGGTGAAGGCGTCAAACTGGGCGCCGCTTAAGTTGGAGGTCTTCCGGAAGAGCGCCTGCCGGACCTCGTAGCTGATCCGGTGCGCGTTGTCCACGCCTTTGCGGTTGGCGGTGACGTTCAGCGTGCGGCAGACAAACGCCGCCGCGAACATGGCAAAGCCCCAGACCAGGACCTGGACAAGGTCTTTGGTCGGAACCACGTCATCCACGATATGTTCGAAAATATAGGGAAGCGAGAGTTCAAAAAAAGCCGCAGCCAGCTTGATGAAGATGGCCAGCGCGACGGGCTTTTTATATTTCCCCAGATAACGGAAGATCAGTTTCATGGAGGCTCCTTTGATGCACGGACAGAAACGGACAACAAAAAAAGTATATCATATATGTATGCGAAAAACAAGAAAGACAGGCGGGCGATTGATTTTCTTCCCGGAATCGATTACAATATTTTCAGTTGTTCACGGCAAGGGAAGAAGGAGAAAATCAGTATGTGGGGCGGATGTTTTATCATTTCCATGGCGGTGCTGCTGCTGTTTGCGGCCGGCGCCCTGATCCTTGCGGCGCGGGGGGCCGGGCACAGGATCCTGACGCCTTTCCGCTGCTTCGCGGCCGGACTGTTTCTGTCGGTTTTTTTCTGTTTCCTCCCTATCGTCCGTTCTTCGCAGATCAGCTCAGCGGAGCCTGTTCCGGTCCTGAAGCTTGTCGGCGTCTCCTTTTACAGCGCCGTCCAGGTCTTTTCCTTTGACGCGGACAGCGAAATGATCTTCGACGGCATCCGCGCGCTGAACGCCTACAGCAGCACGGCGGCCCTTCGGCTGATGAAGGCCTATTCCGTTTTCTTCTCTCTGATGCATATCATCGCGCCGCTCATGACCTTTACGTTGATCCTCAGTTTTTTCCGCGGTCTCTGGGTCTGGCTGCGCTATTTCTTTCATCTTCCCGGCGACACCTATTATTTCTCCGAACTGAATGAAGCGGCGGTCACCCTGGCAGAGGATCTGAGAAGGAACCATCCGAAGGCGGAGATCGTCTTTGCGGGAACGGAAAAAGAGAGCCGGATCCGGCCGCTGATGAACCGGGCCGGACGGCTGAAGGCCTTCTGTCTGGCAGCGGATCTTTCAGCGCTTCACTTTAAGATCCACCGCCGCAGAGACCGTCTGTTTTTCTTTCTGATCACGGAAAACGAAGAAGAAAATATCAGTACTGCGGCGGCGCTCATCCGGCGCTTTCGGGACCGTGAGAACACTGCTCTTTATGTGTTCACCGACAGCCCCTCCGCGAGACTGCTTCTGGCGCAGCAGGAACCGGGCAGGCTGCGGCTGCGGCGCATCGGTGTCGTGAGGGAAATGCTGGAGCGCCATCTGTATGAAGAGGGGATCCGCCTGTACGATACTGCCGTTCAGGAGAACGGCCGCCGGCGCATTGCGGTGCTGATCGCGGGACTGGGCGCCTGCGGAACGGAACTGTTAAAGGCACTGGCCTGGTTCTGCCAGATGGACGGCTATACGCTTTCGATTGATGCTTTTGACGCGGATCCTGCGG
>JAFZRH010000008.1 GCA_017619975.1 Lachnospiraceae bacterium
CCGCCACCCCGGAATAATCAAATAATTCCTACTTTAGCAGTATAAACGGGGGAAGAGTCGCTCCCCGCGTGGGGAGCGTGGATTGAAATGTTTCTCACGAACATCGGAACTGTGCTGACGTCGTCGCTCCCCGCGTGGGGAGCGTGGATTGAAATCGATTTTGTGGCGCCGGTGTCCTGATCCGTGACGTCGCTCCCCGTATGGGGAGCGTGGATTGAAATGTCAGATGAGGTATAGGGAGGAAGGGAAGAACCGTCGCTCCCCGTATGGGGAGCGTGGATTGAAATAATCAGGCCGCAACCGTTTTAAACGCTATCGTAGTCGCTTCCCGTGTAGGGGCGTAGATTGAAATCAGTTATTTGTATTTTGTGCGTTTAGAATAGTTGTTCCCCGTATGGCGAGCGTGAATTGAAATTGCTTATGCTGTATTAAGAGAGCTGCCATGAGCGCCGCAGAACGCAGGGACTTGGATTGAAAGATTACGACCACAAAATCTTTACATTGGAATAACTGGAACCGCATGAAGGCACCGGCATGACGCCTGATCAGATCTTTGAGGAAATGGTCTGCGATGCTGCCGGAAATATGAACGAGCTTCTGTATCACGGGCACTGGAACGCGGCGCGTGATTCGCTTGTCGTGATGAAATCGGCGAAGGAAGAGGCAAATGGCGGAGAAAGAGCAGCAAAGGATACAGGTTCGAAGCATAGCATTGAAACTGCGACGGATGAAACACGGTCACCCTATCCGACCATTACGGTGCAGGAAAACAGCGAACTGGCACGCCTTATTCAAAACGATTCCCGTAGTGCAACAAGCGTGATAAGGGATTATCTGTTTGAGAAATATGGCGGCCAGATCTTTAACATGTCAGATGGCCGGAAAGCTATCATGGACAAGAGTGACGCGAGAAAAATTGCCACAAGTAATAAATCCGATCGCCGAGCCATGTATAGCAGCTTTAGAGACATTGTTGAGAAGGCCGCTTTCGATCACGAAGAAAGTACTTCACATGATAAGTTTGATCGCTTCTATTATTACGGAGTTGATGTCAAATACGGAAAAAATACGCTTGGCATCTGGGTGAACGTGGGGCACGGGAAGTTTGATGGCAAGGACCATATCTATGCGCTTACAAACAGAGAGAGAAGCGCCACGCGACCCGTAGGCACCGCGATCCCAAGCGCTTCTCTTTCTGCTGAAAGTGTAGCAGATGCTATTCCGGCTGTCAAGGAAAAGTTTTCTATGGATCTTCCGGTGGAGCGCACGGATCGCCTGATTGCGCTGCACAACATGAACGAGGACGCCGTTCGTGGCATGCTGGAGCTTGGCGGTCTGGCCATGCCGTCCGTCGCTATCACGCGTGTGGATATGGGCCACAATACGTACGGCCCTATCAGTGCAGTGTACGGGAGGGACAGCGTCGATCCGAAGAACCGGAAGAACAGGATCTACAGCGGCGACGCCTGGACGCCTACGTTCCCGGACGTTGGAATCAAGATCAATACCAAAGCGGCAGGGCAGGTCCAGGACAAGATAAAGGCTCTACTTGGCGAGGATGCTGGCGAATTGTTTAATCGCCTTGCTTTGGACAGCGACAATCTCAGCGATCAGATCAAGCGCTACGGATCTTTCTCAAAGGGATACAAAAATGGCGACGCGTTCCGGCTTGCGTTCCTAAGAGATACCGAAAGGGCGCTCACTGTCCCGAAGAAAGTCAAGCAGTACACGAACCTGGTAGAAAATCAGGATAAAGATCCGAAGATTATTGACTTCGACCGCGGAACAGTTCGTATTCTTATAGGGGATAGGGGCTATACTGCAGATGTTCTTCTCGCAAACGAAGGAAAGTCCGGATACAGACTGCATGATATTTACAGGGTTCTTTAGTCGTTCTTGCGGATCAGCGAGGCACCGTCGATCATGCCCCAGGGGCCGTCATCGTCCCCCGGAGAGGGCGACAGGCGTACATAGATGCCGACTGTGATCTCATCCCCCTCGTTTACGTGAAAATAAACCGACGCGGTATCCCAGTGCTGCGGGACGGAAACAGTGAGGAAAGTCCGATGGCCTTCGGAACCGTTGACCGTCACATAAGAATAGACCGTATAGGAATTGGTCCCGCCTCCCATGAACGAGATCTGATAACGGTAATCGCCTTCCGGCAGAACACCGGCCGCCTGCTCGGCGGAAAACTCGATATATCCCGTCTTGCGCCAAACCGACAGCACCTGCGCGCCGCTGAAGGCGTCCACGGCAGTTCCTTTCACCTGAATGACCGTATCGGATCCGTAAGCACGGTTCGTTATGACCCAGGGCTCGATCCGACCGCTTTCAAAGCCGGGGTTCTTCAGGATTTCGTTCTTTTCGTCAAATTCGCCGTGGCGGTGCCATGTCCCGTCAGAGCAGTGCACGTTCTCCACTTTGCAGGAGGCATAGCTGCCTTCGTAGCTGTAGTAGCCTCCGCGATTGGCGTCGAAGACTTTCTGCCACTCAGCCAGGCTGCCGGCATAAAAGATCGTCACGCCGGACTGTAACGCCAGCGTATCGTCGTAGCCGGAAGAAAGGAAGGCCAGACTGCGGGGAAGCTCAAGCGCCGCAAGGGAATCTGTCCCCTCGATATGGTGCAGTGCTATGACGCCTTCCGGCACGGTCAGTTCCGTTACCCCGTCGCAATCGAGCAGATCCAGAGAAAGCATCGTGACCGGCTTGCCGTTGATCTCGGCCGGAACCGTCAGGCTTTCGCCGCTGCCGCGGTAGCCGCGGACTTTGATGCAGTTCGGATATTCGACGTACTCCCATCCCTCGTAACGGGACTGCGGAAGCTGCTCGCTGTCCGGCAGCGGAACCAGCGGACTGGCCGGCAGGATCCGTCCCGTCTTGGAAACGCGGTAAACGCCGTAATCGTCATCATCCATAAACCAGATATAGTCCGGGGTTTCCGTGATCAGGATGACTTCGCGGTCCTTCCCCGCGATCAGCGTACGCTCGCTGCCGTCCGTAAGATCCAGAACCTGCAAAGATCCGTTCAGAAAATAGTAAATCAGATCGCCGGATACGGTAAAGGGCTGATCCAGAAAGTCGATCCGGTCCGAATCCATCCGGAGGACCTCCTGCCCGGTTTCAGTGGAAAGGAAGACGTACTCATAGCTGTCATCGTCCGCATAGAGCAGATAGTTCCCTAGGCAGCAGGCGATCTCCAGGTCTTTGCAGAGGATCGGCGCGACTTCCTCTTCGCGGCCGCCTGCCAGACGGATGCGGAAGAAGCCGTAGGGGCTTTCCCACTCATCATCGGTGATGCGGCAGCGCACATAATAGGCATATCCGCCGGCGACGCCGATGACGGCGGAGCCTTCGCCCTTGATTTCGGGAATTGCCAGATCCGCCTGAGCAATTTTCCCGCTTGTTAGATCCAGGGACATCAGGCCGATGTCGTAGCCGCGTTCATAATCGTTCAGGTAGGCCTCGTTTTTCCCGTAGGCGCCGGTAAAATAGAGCGTGTCGCCGACGCGGGCCAGGGTGTTTCTGCCCCAGGAAAGAGACACCTCAAGCCCCAGATCCTCGCTGCGGCCGCTCGCCAGATCCAGCCGCCAGAGATGGTAAGAGTAGGCGTAGCGCGTGCTCTGATTGATGCCGCGAGCGAAAAAGTAAAGAAAGCGGCCTTCGGCAGTCTCGGGACCGGGAATAAGCGCGAAGACCGTCAGCTGCTGGATCCAGTCGGAATAATAAGCGGGGACCCAGCCGGCCAGGACCGGTTCGGCGCCTTCTTCATCGCTCAGAAAATAGATATTTTCACTTCCTTCATGCCCGTTTGTGCTGCCGTCGTTTTCGAATCCTTCCTGGACAAACCAGGTGCCGCCGTAGGCGTGAACGATCCGCCCGCCGGCAAAAAGGTAGCTGACGTTATTGGCCGGATCGTCGGCCGTATCGTAGGTCTCCTGCAGCCCCGGAAGCCTGTCGGCAGCGGAACCGGACGGCCGGAAAGGATTGTCGGGGCGGGATTCGGACGGCGTGCCGGCTTCGTCCGTGCTTTGCGTACGGCCCGGTTTTTTGGTTTCGTCATCGGGACTTTTGGTGGGAACATCAATACCGCAGGCCGCAAGGAGCAGGATGAGTCCGCAGGCAAGAAACAGAAGAAAACTCTTTTTCATGGGAGAACCTCCTTCAAGAACGGTCTCATTATAAATCTATTTTTACAGAGTTGCAAAGAAAAATATCCGTACGGCTGCCGGTGCGGTCCGTGCGGCGGCGCCGGCAGGAAAGGAAAAGAGGCGGGGATTCCTGCGCGGCTGCTGTGCCTGCAGTTGACAAAAGCGGTCCAGGCTTGCTACAATCTTGCCGGAAAGGCACGCTTCGGCGAAAAGCCGGAGCGCGGGAGAAAACATGAAACTTTACGTGATGCGTCACGGACAGACGGACTGGAATATACGCCAGGTGTATCAGGGACAGACGGATATCCCGCTCAACGAGACGGGGCTTGCACAGGCACAGGCGGCGAAGGAAAAGGTCTGGCCGGGCATGGCGGATCTGATCCTCTGCTCGAGCCTGACGCGCGCCAGGCAGACGGCGGCCGCCGTCAATGAAGTCCTTCGGGTGCCGGTCATCTACCGGCCTGATATGAAGGAGCGCTATTTCGGCGAATGGGAAGGTTCCAGCTACGTGGAAAAGCGGGCTCATCCCTACGTCGCGTCCGGCGATTACGACAACTACTGCTGTACGGAGCGGGTGGCAGGCATTGAACTGTGCCGCGAGGTCTGCGAAAGAGCGTGGGCGCTGCTCCGGGAAGTGAAAGAATATTACGCGGACCGCTCGGTGCTTCTGGTCTCGCACGGCTCCTGGCTGCGTGCTATGAGCGCGTATTTCCGCGGGCTGGATGAGACGGGCAGCGTCGGCCACGTCCGCATGGACAACTGCGAGATAAAAGAATACGAGCTGTAAGCGCCCCGCAGAGGGAAGAAAACAGAAAAGATATCCGGATGGACCCGATACAGACTGAAAACCGCATACAAATGCTGCGTGATGCAGCGCCGCTGCTGACGGAATGGTTTGCCCGGAAAGGACGGCCGCTGCCCTGGCGCGGCACGAAGGATCCGTACCGCATCCTGGTCTCGGAGACCATGCTGCAGCAGACGCGCATCGAAACGGTGCTGCGCTACTTTGACCGCTTTACGGCCCGTTTCCCGGATCTGAAAAGTCTGGCCGAATCCGACGAGGAAGAAGTGTTAAAGCTCTGGGAGGGGCTGGGCTACTATTCGCGGGCGCGGAACCTGAAAAAAGCGGCGGAACGCTGCGTGGTCGAATACGGCGGCCGGCTGCCGCAGACGGCGGCGGAACTGAAAAAGCTGCCGGGCGTGGGCGAGTATACCGCCGGCGCGGTAGCGTCGCTGGCCTTCGGCGAAGCGGTCCCCGCGGTGGACGGCAACGTCCTGCGGATCCTGGCACGTTTCTTCGCGGATGAGCGGGACGTGACGGAGCCGGCAGTCAAAAAAGAAGCGGCCGCGCTCCTGAAGGAAGTGCTTTCGGGCCTGCCCGGACCGGGACTTTTCAACGAAGCCCTGATGGAGCTCGGCGAGGTCTGCTGCGTGCCGAACGGGCGGCCTTTCTGCCGCGGCTGCCCCTGGAAGGAAGCGTGCCTGGCCGTAAGGCGGGGACTGGAGGAGGATCTGCCTCTGCGCGGCGCCCCGAAACCCCGGCGCATCGAAAAGAAAACGGTGCTGCTGCTGGGCTGCGGCGGGAAAACGGCGCTGGAAAAGCGGCCGGAGAAGGGCCTGCTGGCCGGTCTTTACGGCTTTCCGCTTCTGGACGGATGGCTGGAGCGGGCGGATATCCGCGCCTTCCTGGAAAGCTACGGCGCGGGACGCGCGCCGATCCGCGAAGCCGGCGAAGCCGTGCACATTTTTACGCATGTAGAATGGCATATGAAGGCTTTCCGCATCGAAACCGAAACGCCGCTGCCGGGTTACCGTTACGCGGCGCGGGAGGACCTGAAAGACCGTTTCGCCCTGCCGTCGGCGTTCAAATACTTTGCCGAAGCGGCTTTTGCGGCGGAAAAGAACTAAAGAAAGCATTCTTTCGATCATCTTTGCGAGGCATCTCATGAAGGAAAAATGGATCCTGATCAATAAAAAAACGGATTTCCGAACGATGGCGGAAACGCTGCGCATCGATCCTCTGACGGCACGCATTTTGGCCAACCGCGGCGTGGACACGGCGCAGAAAGCCGCCTTCTATCTGAAAGGAACGCTGAAAGATCTGCCGGATCCGGCGCTGCTGAAGGATGCCGCGATGGCGGCGGATCTTTTGGTGCTGGCCTTAAAAAGCGGCCGGTCCGTGGCCGTCGCTTCCGACTACGACGTAGACGGCCTCTTTGCCGGCCAGATCCTGAAGGAATCTCTGAGCGCGCTCGGCTTTGCCGTGAAGGTCTTCACGCCGAACCGCATCGAGGAAGGCTACGGCCTGAACCGGCGGATCGTGGACGAAGCGGAGGCTTTCGGCGCGGGCGTTCTGATCACCTGCGACAACGGCATCGCCAGTCTGGACGAGGTCGCTTACGCGAAGGAGCTCGGTCTGTCGGTGATCGTGACGGATCACCATGAGCCGCAGGAGGGCGGGATCCCCGCCGCCGACGCGGTCATCGATCCCAAGCGGGCGGACTGCGACTATCCCTTCGACGGGATCTGCGGCGCGGTGGTTGCCTTAAAACTGATGCAGCTTCTGTACCGGCGGCTCGGCCGGGACGAGAACGCTTTGCTGGAGAAAATGCTTCCCTACGCGGCCATCGCGACGGTTGCGGACGTGATGGATCTGACCGAGGAAAACCGCGTGATCGTCCGGCTGGGCTTAAAAGCCTTAAGCCGCACGGAAAATGAAGGCCTTCAGGCGCTGATCCGCCAGCAGGGGCTGGACGGACGGCCTGTCACGGCGTATCATATCGGTTTTGTGATCGGTCCCTGCTTCAACGCAGCGGGACGGCTGGAAACGGTGGAACCGGCCAGACGGCTGCTGGAAGCGAAGGGGGAAGAAGCGGAAGCGCTGGCCGGCGAGCTGATCGCGCTCAATCAGGAGCGGCAGAAGCTGACGAACGAGGGACTGGCCCGGGCAGAAGCCGTGCTGACGGAGGAGATCCGGACGCAGGGTGCGCCGGATAAAATCCTTGTCGTTCACCTGCCGGAAGTCCATGAAAGCGTGGCCGGGATCGTGGCCGGACGTCTGAAAGAGAAATATCACCGGCCGGCGCTGGTGATCACAGGAGTCGGGGAAGCCTGCAAAGGCTCCGGCCGCTCGCTGGAGATTTATAACCTGTTCGAGCATCTGGAAGCCTGCGCGGATCTGCTTCTCCGTTTCGGCGGACACGCGATGGCGGCGGGCTTCTCGCTGAAGGAGGAAAATATCGCGCCGCTGCGGGAGCGCCTGAACCGGCTCTGCGGCCTTGCGGAGGAGGATCTGATCCCCGTCGTGGAGCTGGATGCGGCGATGCCGCCCGAATATGCCACGGTGGAACGCATAAAAGAGTGGGACGCCCTCGCTCCGTTCGGCAAGGGTTTTGCCCGCCCGCTGTTCGGCCGGAGCGGTCTGGAGCTGCAGAGCATCCGGGTCCTGGGCATGAGGCGGAACGCCCTGCGCCTGCGCTTTGCGGGAGAGAGCGGCCAGAGCTTCGAAGGCATCTGGTTCGGCGACGTGACGGTCTGGGAAGAGTTCTTACGGGAAAACTACGGAGAACGGGCCTTTACGATGCTGGAGCGCGGCCAGACGAAGCTGAAGATCGCGCTGGCTTACCAGCCGATGCTGCACGAATACGAAGGCCGCCGCAGCGTGCAGTTCCAGATCCTGCATTTCCAGCCGGCTTCGGGAGAAGGCTGAAACCGACAGATGGCCGGCACCGGACAGGCTTTTTCGGATTTTCTGAAAAAAGTGATTGACAGCCGTCCTTCAATCTGCTATAAATATGAGTGCTCTTTCGGAGAAGCTCCGCAAAGAAGCAGACGGTGAGTTAGCTCAGCTGGGATGAGCGCCACGTTGACAACGTGGAGGTCGTCGGTTCGAGCCCGACACCCACCAGAGAAAGGACGCGCGAGCGTCCTTTTTTCGTCTGCCGAAATCCGTTGACATCTTTCGGGCAAGGGAGTAAACTAACGGTGAAATCCTTAAGAGGAGATGAACGGATTCATTATGAAGAAAAAACTGGAAGATTACGTTATCACGATCCCGGATTTTCCGGAGCCGGGGATCATGTTCCGGGATATCACCGGGATCCTGCAGGACGCCAAAGGCTTTAAGATGGCCATCGACCAGCTGGTCGAAAGAGTAAAGGATCTGGACTTCGATGTGATCGTCGGGGCCGAATCCCGCGGCTTCATTTTCGGCGCGGCCATGGCTTACAAGCTGAAAAAGGCTTTCGTGCCGGCCCGCAAGAAAGGCAAACTGCCGCGCGAGACCATCTGCGAAGAATATGCTCTGGAATATGGAACGGCTGCCGTTGAGATGCATACGGACGCCATCAGACCCGGCCAGAAGGTCGTGGTCGTGGACGATCTGATCGCGACGGGCGGGACCGTCGGCGCCATCTGCAAGCTCGTGGAGCGTCTGGGCGGCAAGGTCGAGAAGATCTGCTTCGTGATGGAACTGGCGGGTCTCAAGGGCCGTGAAGCCTTAAAGCCGTACGAGGTGGAAAGCCTGATCATCTACGAAGGCAAATAATGATCACAGCGCTGTCAAATCCGAAAGTGAAGGACGTGGCCGCCCTGCAGAAAAAGGCCGCTCTCCGGAAGGAGAAGGGCCTTTTTGCTGCGGAAGGCCGGCGGTTCGTAGCAGAGATCCCGCCGGAGCGGGTGGTTCAGGCCTACGCGACGCCGGACTTTGCGGAAAGTCCCGAAGGCCGTGCGCTCTGCGAACGCCTGCATCCGGAAACGGTAAGCCCCGAAGTCATGGAAAAAATGTCGGATACCCGTTCGCCGCAGGGGATCCTGGCGCTGGTCCGGATGTCAGATCAGAAGCTTTGCGATCTGGATCCGGCCCGCGGTCCGCTTCTGATCCTGGAAAACGTGCAGGATCCGGGCAATATCGGGACCCTGTTCCGTACGGCGGAGGCGGCCGGCTCGGGCGGCATCGTTTTAAGCGGGGACTCGGCGGATCCCTACAGTCCCAAAGTCCTGCGCGCCACGATGGGCGCCGTTTTCCGCCTGCCGTTCGTGATTGCGGACGACCTGCCCGGGACTGTCCGGAGCCTGAAGGAGCAGGGCGTAAAGATCTTCGCGGCGCATCTCAAAGGGGAAAACCTTTACACGGAAGCGGCTTTCCCGGAAAAAACGGCGTTCCTTCTGGGCAACGAAGGAAACGGCTTAAGCGAAGAGATCTCGGCTTTGGCGGACCGGCTGATCCGCATCCCCATGGAAGGAAAAACGGAATCCCTGAACGTTGCCGTCGCCGGCGCGCTGCTGCTGTACGAAGCGATGCGCAGGCGGATCTGCCCGCCCGCATCGTCCTGAGCAAACCGAAGGAACTTTGCCCAAAACGTCTTTCCGGCAAAAAAACGCCGATTTACCGCGAAAAATGACCGAAAACCGGAAAAAACTTGTATTATTCGCTTATTTTTCGCGAAAAACCGCTTGAACAGCAAGCCCGATTTCGCTATAATAATCCGCGGAAAAGCAAAGAAGGAAGAAGATCTTTAGTTCGAAACTCAAATTCATACCCAATAAAAGGAGAACAACATGAAAGACCTCTATGTAGTGAATTGCTGCCGTACCGCCGTTGGTTCCTTCGGCGGGTCCTTAAAGGACACCCCCGCTGCTGATCTGGGCGCCATCGTTGTGAAGGAAGCCTTAAAGCGTGCGAACGTCGCTCCCGAGAACGTAGACGAATTAATGTTCGGATGCATCCTGACCGCCGCGCAGGGCCAGAACGTTGCCCGTCAGGTCGGCGTGAAGGCCGGTCTGCCTTACAGCATCCCTGCTTACACCGTCGGCATGGTCTGCGGTTCCGGCATGAAGTCCGTCATTGAAGGCGCCCGCGCCATCCTGGCCGGCGATGCCGATATCGTCGTCTGCGGCGGCACCGAGAACATGAGCGCCGCTCCTTACGCTTCCATGGAAGCCCGCTGGGGCGCCCGCATGGGAGACAAGAAATTAGTCGACACCATGATCAAGGACGGCCTGTGGGATGCGTTCAACAACTACCACATGGGCACCACCGCCGAGAACATCTGCGACGTCTGGGGCATCACCCGGGAAGAACTGGATGCATTCGGCCTGGCCTCTCAGCAGAAGACCGAAGCTGCCCAGAACAGCGGCCGCTTCGACGATGAGATCGTTCCCGTTCCCGTAAAAGTAAAGAAGCAGATCGTTGATTTCAAGCGCGACGAGTTCCCTCGCGCCGGCACCACCATGGAAGCTCTTGCGAAGCTGCGCGGCGCTTTCCCGGCCGGCCCCGTCGGCGTGGAAGATGAGATCGTTCACACCTTCAAGCCCACCCAGATTCACAAAGCGGACGCCCGCAAGCACGTACAGCGCGTGACCGCCGGCCAGGCTTCCGGCATCAATGACGGCGCGGCCGCCATCGTGCTGGCTTCCGGCAAGGCTGTGAAGAAATACAACTTAAAGCCTATGGCCAAGCTGATCGGCTGGGGCCAGGGCGGCGTCGATCCCAAGATCATGGGTGTCGGCCCGGTCGTTGCTTCCCGTCAGGCCATGAAGAAGGCCCACGTGACCATCGAAGATATGGATCTGGTCGAAGCCAACGAAGCTTTCGCGGCGCAGTCCATCGCGGTTGCCCGTGAGCTGCACTTCGATATGAGCAAGGTCAACGTGAACGGCGGCGCCATCGCCATCGGTCACCCGGTCGGAGCTTCCGGCGCCCGCATCATCGTCACCCTGCTGTACGAAATGATGAAGCGCCCCGAGGCCAAGAAGGGCCTTGCCACCCTCTGCATCGGCGGCGGCCAGGGCGTTGCCACCGTATTCGAGAAGTGCTGATAAGCGCTTAAACAAACCCCAGGGCAACAAACGGGGCGGGACTTAAGGTCCCGCCCTTTAAAATGAGACAAAGAGCAGAAACCTTGAAGAACGGTTTTACAAGATGAATAAAGACTATGTCAATTCCCCGCAGGATAGGGAGCCGGAGTCCTCTTTCTGTGAAAACGAAAGCCGGACGGATGTTTTCACCGAGGAAGGATCGGCGGATCTGATCCGTCAGTATCATCGGGATATGGCGGGCGTCTCCCCGCTTTCCGCCGAGGAAGAGCATGCGCTCGCGGTCCGGAAATCGCAGGGCGACAAGGAAGCGCGGGACCGCCTGATCGAAGCGAACCTGAGCCTGGTCACGAATTTCGTAAGGAAATACCGGGGACAGGGCGTTCCGTATCTGGATCTGGTGCAGGAAGGCAATGTCGGCCTCATGGAAGCGGTGGACCGCTTCGATCCCGAGCGGGGAACGCGGCTGTCCACGTTTGCGGATGACTGGATCCGACACTACGTGCTGCAGGCGCTGTCGCAGCAGTCCCGCATGATCCGGGTGCCGAATTACGTGAGCGACGAACTGAACCGGCTGATCAAAGCGCAGCGCAGCCTCACGGCGCAGCTGGGGCGGGAGCCCTCCGAAACGGAGCTGGCACAGGCGCTGGACGTAAAACCGGAGCGGATCCGCCAGATGCGGCTGCTTCTGCAGGAGCCGCTTCGGCTGGAGACTCCGTCTGACGAAGAAGAGGATCGGACGCTGGGAGATACGGTCTCGGATCCGCGCAGCGAGGAACCCGGCGAAAGACTGGACCGGGAACTGCTTAAAAAGCAGATCGAACGCTCGCTGCAAAAACTTTCGGAGCGGGAACGGGAGATCCTGATCCGCCGTTTCGGGCTGACGGGCGGCCGCGCGCAGACGTTCGACGAGGTGGGAGCAGCGCTGAAGCTGAGCCGGGAGAGGATCCGCCAGATCCAGGAAGGCGCCTGCAAAAAGCTTCGCGTCCCGCTTAAGGGCTGGAAGATCCGAAACTGAACAGAGCAGGTTTTTTAGAAGCGGGAGCTGCGGCTCCCCTTTTTTGATTGAACTTTGCGTTCATTGCGACGGGGCGGATCCTGCGGTATATTCCTCTCTGCCGCGGAAAGCGCAGGCTGTATAGCCTGCGGCCGCGGAGCACTTTGAAAACTGCATATCGTTTTTTGAAAGAAAGGAGTCTGATATGTCCGAAAGGAGCCTTGCGGAGCTTGCCATGCTGTTGGATGACGAAGAATCGGAAACGATCGATAAGGAACCTCAGATAATTAAGCTGCCGTCGCCGAAAGAAATAAAAGCGTATCTGGACCGCTTCGTGGTCGGTCAGGAGCAGGCCAAAAAAACGCTCGCTGTCGCCGCTTACAATCACGGCAAGCGGATCAGCGACACCAGCGGTCTGATCCGAAAGAGCAACGTCATGCTGATCGGCCCTTCAGGCTGCGGCAAAACGCTGCTTGTCGAGACGTTGGCCGCCTGCCTCAGGCTGCCGATGGTCGTTGCGGATGCCACGTCGCTGACCGAGAGCGGCTACAGCGGCAACAATGTGGAGCATATCCTGACACGCCTGTACCTGAATGCAGACGGCGACAAAGAGCTGGCTGAGCGAGGCATCGTCTTTATCGACGAGGTCGACAAACTTGCCTGCCGCGGTTTCAATCCGATGCGGGAAGCGTACTGCCGCGGTGTTCAGCAGGGCCTGCTGAAGATCGTCGAGGGCGGAAAGATCAGTACGCCGAGAACACTGGATAATAAGAACAGACGAATTGAAATCGAAACGAAAAACATCCTTTTTATCTGCGGCGGGGCCTTCAGCGGTCTGGAACTGCCTGCGGATGCGGCGGATGAGGAAGAACGGCCGCACCGACGCATCGGCTTTATCCGCGATGAGGAGCCCGCCCTTCCGTCCGAAGTACGGATCGGGACGGACCGCATCACGCCCGAAGACCTGATCTCTTACGGCATGACGCAGGAATTCGTCGGACGCTTCCCTGTGCTTGTCCGTCTGGAACCGTTAAACGAAGCGGACATGATCCGTATCATCAGCGAAACCGACAACTGCCTGGTCAGGGAATATCGGGAGCTGCTTTCCAGGGACGGCATCGATTTAAAGTTCGAGCCGGCAGCTCTCCGCTGCCTGGCCCGCTGTGCCATGCATCGGGGCATCGGAGCAAGAGGCCTTCGGACCTATATGGAAGAAGTCCTGCGGGACGTGATGTTCGAAGCTTCGGAAGAGAAGGACCGCAGGGTCTTAGTTACGGTCTCGGAAGAAATGATCCGAGCATTGACGGATCAGGATCTGTTTGCCTCGTGAAAAAGGAGAGGGGGAGGCCTTCCGGACCTCCCCCTCCGCGTGCGGATCCTCCGGATGTAATGAAAAATAGTGAAAAAATAGTGAAATTATTATGGACTATTCTCTTGGATTTTGGTAAAATCATCCTGAGGTGATTTGACATGATAAAGGTGACGCTGACAAACGAAATTCTCAGATATATTACAGAAATAGAAAAAAACAGATACAGGGTTTCTGCCGTAAAACTGTCCCGGTCTGTTGCAGGCAGGCTTCGAAAAAACTCTAAAAAAAAGAGCAGCTATGCCTCCAACAAGATTGAAGGGAACCCTCTTTCCGAAACCCAGGCTGATGAAGTGATTGAGCGAGATGAAAGAAAGCACTTCCTTAAACCTGAGCAGGAGATAAGGAATTATTTTCTTGCTATGAATTATCTGGAAGAAAAGACGAAAAAAAAGGAAAAGCTGACAAAAAAACTGATCCTTGATGTGCAGAAATACGTGGAGAAAGGAGCCTCGCAGGAGAAGATAGGCCTTCGCGGTCCGATGCCTCCGGGTGTACTCTTTGCCGTATATGATTCGCAGACAGGAACCCCCGACTATATTCCGCCGGAATATTCGGATATTCCGGGCTTGCTGGATGAATTGGTGGAGTATGTGAATACAACAGACGATCATCCGCTCATAGTTGCGGCGATTGTTCATTATCAATTGGTGACGATCCACCCGTTTGAAGACGGTAACGGAAGAACGGCGCGGCTGATGTCGGGATATATCCTTGATATCAACGGATATGGATTTAACGGTATCGGATCTTTGGAAGAGTTCTTCGCTTATGATGTGAACGAATACTACGAATCCATTCAGATGGGACTGCCGGCGCTTTATTATTCCGGCAGAAATGATCCGCCTCATCCGGAGATCTGGATAAACTATTTTCTTCGGATGGTTCGGCTTTATTCCGATAAAGTCTGTGAACTGTCGGAAGGTTCGCGTCAGGAGGAAGTAGGAGGCAGCCTCTCTTACTTAAAGGGAAAAGAGAAAGAATTGCTGTTATTCCTTATAACGCATTATAAAAGGGAGTTCACACCGATCGAGGTCAGCAGGGAATTTGATGTTACCAATAAAACAATAATCAACAGATTGTCAGTTCTGGCCAAAAATGGATTTGTTGAACCGATCATGGTAAAAGAGCGTATCAGATCCTATAAGCTGAGTGATTTTACGCAAAGCCATGAAAAAGAATTGATCAAATCGCTGAAATAAGCAGAAACGATGCATTTGCAGCATCCGGTGACAAAGGAGAGGGGGAGGCCTTTCGGGCCTCCCCCTCATTTTGCTCCTCCAGGAGCTCGCGGACGTCATGGACGCCGTAGAGTTCCATCAGAGCGAAAAGCGTATCGGCCTGCGGATAGCCGCGGCCTTTTTCGTATTTGTACACGGCCTGCACGGAACCGAGGTACAAATACTCGCTGACTTCTTTTACCGAAAGCTTCCTGGCCTCCCGAAGGCGGCGTAAATTCCTGCCGATAAGCTGCAGATCGTACTCTTTCCGATAATTCATACATTCTCCTTATCGTTTTTTCGGTGCGAAGCGTTTCCTGTTCAGTTGTCAATGTAGTCTGCTGAGCATAGGATTATATGCCTCAGATCCGGGGCTTCGTCAAGGGAAAAATGAAATAATTTAACCCGGAAAATCAGTTTCGTTTGATCCCCATCGCCTGCAGCGCGGGCTTTAACGCGTGATAGAGGATCGGCGCGGCGATGACGGCGAAGAGCGCGTTGATGAGCGACGGGATGAACTTGCTCCACATGGTTACACCCACGGCGTCCAGTGGGAAACCGTAGACCAGACGCTGGTAGACGTAAGTTTTGAGCATATACAGGAACACATAGCTGAGCGCGCCGGCAATCGAAGCCAGAACGGTGCGGTGCAGGTTCAGGCGGCTGTCTTCCTTTTCCGGCATCAGCTTCGCGCAGATCCAGGCCATCGCGAACTTGCTCACGAAGGTGATCAGGATGCCGGCGATGTCGTAGCCGGTGTAGGCATCGTACAGGGCGGAGCCGATGCCGGCGGCCAGGCCGCCGGGCACCGGGCCTAAGAGCATGCCGGACAGGAGGCAGAAAGCGTTGGCAAAGTGGACTTTTGAGCCCAGGAAAGGGATTCGCAGCCAGGTCACCGCGCAGACCAGCGCGGCCATGACGCCGATGAAGCAGATCGTCGGGATATCCCATTTTGTGCTGTTGTTTTTATTCATATTCGGTAACCGCCTTTCTTTCGGCAGAGTGCTTTGCAAGCCGGATCTGACTTTCGGTATTTCTATCATAGCACAAATTGATACTATAAAAATATCCAGAAATGAATATTTTTATATGACCAGATGAAGGGCGGTATGCTGATAGTGCCAAAAGGAACCGTCCCCTTTGGCGCCCCCAGTCGCCCCCGCCCGGCGCTTCGCGCCACCCTCCCCCGCGTCCGGGGGAGGGCAAGCATTCCCCACGGGGGGCGGCAGAAATCATCTTGCAAAAGAGCGGGCCTTATTGTATAATCATCGTACAAAAGGCATCGAAAAAGGAGGTGTCGGGATGTACATTTACGTATGGCTTGCCGTATTTGTCTTAAGCCTTATTGTCGAAGCGGCGACGGCCGGACTGGCATCGATCTGGTTCGCGGGCGGCGCTTTGGTTGCCATGGTGCTGGCGATCATCGGCGTGGGACCTGTCTGGCAGGTCGCGGCGTTTGTGGTGATTTCTCTGCTGCTTTTGGCTTTTACCCGGCCGCTGGCACGGAAATATATCAACAAACGTGCGGAAAAAACAAATGTCGTGGACAGCATCATCGGCCGTACGGCCGTGGTGACGGAGGAGATCAACAATATCCTTGCGACGGGCAAGGTCGTCGTGGACGGCATGCCCTGGACGGCGCGCAGTGCCGTAACCGAGGAGATCATTCCGGTCGGGACCGAAGTGACCGTTGTCAGCCTGACCGGTGTCAAATGCATCGTCAGACGATAGGATCTATTTAATATTTTTAGGAGGAATGAAACATGAAACATTTGCTTGCTCTGGCCGGTATGGACGACGTGATGGGCCCGCTTGCCATTATCGCGCTGGTCGTGATCCTGCTGCTCATCATTATTTCCTGCATCAAGATCGTTCCGCAGGCGACGGCCTTTGTTGTGGAGCGACTCGGCGCTTACATCGGCACCTGGGGCGTCGGTCTGCATTTTAAGACTCCTTTTGTGGACAAGGTCGCGCGGCGCGTGAACTTAAAGGAACAGGTCATCGACTTCAAACCGCAGCCGGTTATCACGAAGGATAACGTCACCATGCAGATCGATACGGTCGTATTCTTCCAGATCACGGACCCGAAGCTGTATGCCTACGGCGTGGAAAACCCGCTGATGGCGATCGAAAACCTGACGGCGACGACGCTGCGTAACATCATCGGCGAGCTGGAACTGGACCAGACCCTGACCAGCCGCGAGATCATCAATACCAAGATGCGCACGCAGCTGGACGTGGCGACCGACCCCTGGGGCATCAAGGTCAACCGCGTTGAGTTAAAGAACATCATCCCGCCGCGCGAGATCCAGGATTCCATGGAGAAGCAGATGAAGGCGGAACGCGAACGCCGTGAGAAGATCCTGCAGGCCGAAGGTGAAAAGAAGTCCACCATTCTGGTCGCGGAAGGCAACAAGGAAAAGGCGATCCTGGATGCCGAGGCCGAAAAGCAGGCCGCGATCCTGCGCGCGGAAGCGAAGAAGGAAGCGATGGTCCGCGAGGCCGAAGGTCAGGCGACCGCGATCCTGAAAGTCCAGCAGGCGCAGGCGGAGAGTATCCGTCTGATCAAGGAAGCCGGCGCGGACAGCGCGGTGCTGCAGATCAAGTCGCTGGAAGCCTTCACGAAGGCCGCCGACGGCAAGGCCACCAAGATCATCATCCCTTCGGAGATCCAGGGCCTGGCCGGCGCGCTCGCCGCTTTAAAGGAAACCGTTAAAGAATAAGCGTGTCATCCTGAGCGGAGCGAAGGATCTTTAAGGACAAATCTATGAAATACATTTTATCCCTGGATCAGGGAACGACTTCGAGCCGTGCCATCCTTTTCGATCGGCACGGCGAAATCTGTGCCATGGCACAGGAAGAGTTCCAGCAATTCTATCCCCAGCCCGGCTGGGTGGAGCACGACGCGCGCGACATCTGGCGCGGCCAGCTCAAAGTAGCCCGCCAGGCTATGGAAAAGCTGGGCATCACGGCGAAGGACGTGGCTGCGATCGGCGTGACCAATCAGCGCGAAACGACGGTCGTCTGGGACAAAGAGACCGGGCAGCCGATTTATCATGCCATCGTCTGGCAGTGCCGCCGCACCGCGCCGATGATCGACGAAATCGTGAAACAGGGCTGGACCGCCAGGATCAAGGCGAAGACCGGCCTGATTCCGGACGCGTATTTTTCCGGCTCCAAGATCGCCTGGATCTTAAACAACGTGGAAGGCGCCCGGCAGAAAGCGGAAGAGGGAAAGCTCCTTTTCGGCACCATCGATACCTGGCTGATCTGGAACCTGACGCAGGGCAAGGCGCACGTGACGGACGTCACGAACGCTTCCCGCACCATGCTTTTTGATATCCACAAAAAATGCTGGGATCCGGAGCTTTTAGAGCTTTTTAAGATCCCCGCCTGCATGCTGCCGGAAGTGAAACCGTCCAGCTGCGTTTACGGGACTACGGCGCCGTACTGGTTCGGTGGGGAGATCCCCGTGGCCGGCGCGGCAGGCGACCAGCAGGCGGCGCTTTTCGGGCAGTGCTGCTTCAATGCCGGCGAGGTCAAAAGCACCTACGGCACCGGCGGCTTCATGCTGATGAACACCGGAAAGAAGGCCGTGGCTTCGAAAAGCGGCCTCCTGACGACCATCGCGGTCGGCATCGGCGACCAGGTGGAATACGCCCTGGAGGGCAGCGTCTTCGTGAGCGGCGCGGTCGTGCAGTGGCTGCGTGATGAATTAAGGCTTCTGGATGCCAGCCCGGATTCGGAATACTTCGCCACGAAGGTGGAGGATACCGGCGGCGTCTACATGGTCCCGGCCTTTACCGGCATCGGCGCGCCGTACTGGAATCAGTACTCGCGCGGCATGATCGTCGGTCTTACGCGCAGCACCACCAAAGCGCAGCTGATCCGCGCGGCGCTCGAAGCGATCGCGTATCAGACCGCCGACGTCTGCGAAGCCATGGAGAAGGACTCCGGCATCGACTTAAAGAGCATCCAGGTGGACGGCGGCGCCTCCAAAAACAACTTCCTGATGCAGTTCCAGAGCGACGTTTTGGGCGCGGTGGTCTGCCGGCCCAAGTGCGTGGAAACGACGGCGCTCGGTGCGGCCTTCCTGGCCGGCCTGGCAGTCGGCTTCTGGAAGGACAAAGAGGAGATCAAGAGCTTCTGGAACGTGGATTCGCTGTTCCGCCCGACCATCCCGGAGAAGCAGCGCAAAAAAATGCTGGACGGCTGGCATCTGGCCGTGGACTGCGCGCTGCGCTGGGGCGACGGCATGAAGGAAAAATAAGCCTTCCCGACAATATAAATCTTTCTGAATCGAGGCATACTTATGGAAACCAGACCTTATGTACCCTGGGATTTGATGAACAACTTCATGATCGACGTCTTCAAATGCTACGGCGTGCCGGAAGAGGACGCGAAGATCTGCGCGGACGTGCTGCTGGAGTCCGACCGCCGCGGCATCGAAAGCCACGGCTGCAACCGCTTCAAACCCATCTACCTGGACCGCATCGACAACGGCACCCTGCTGCCGGTCACGAAGATCGACATCGTGAAGGAAACGCCTACCACGGTTGTGATGGACGCGCACGACGGCATGGGCATGGTCGCGAGCTGGCACATGATGAACAAGCTGATCGAGAAGGCGAAGACCTACGGCATGGCCGGCGGCACCATCTTCAATTCGACGCATTACGGCATCGCGGGATACTGGACCACGATGGCGGAAAAAGCCGGCATGATCGGCATTTCCGGCACCAACGCGCGCCCGTCCGTGGCGCCGACCTGGGGCATCGAGCCCATGATGGGCACCAACCCCATGACCTTCACGATCCCGACCGATGAGGAATTCCCCTTCAATTTCGACTGCGCCACCTCGACCGTGCAGAACGGCAAGATCGAGTTCTACGCGCGCAGCGGCAAGGAAACGCCCGCGGGCCTGGTCGTCACCGAAGACGGCGGCACTATGACGGATTCCGCCCAGATCCTGAAAAATATGCGGGCCGGCAAGTGCGCGCTGCTGCCGCTCGGCGGCCTGGGCGAAGCGACCGGCGGCTATAAGGGCTACGGCTTCACCGCGATCGTGGAGATCCTCTCCGCGGCGCTGGCCGGCGGTCCGTTCATGAAAGCGCTTTCCGGCAAGAACCCGGACGGAACGAACTGCATGTACCATCTGGGACATTTCTTCTTCGTCATCAATCCGGAGTTCTTCATGGGCCTGGAAACCTTTAAAAAGACGGCCGGCGATATCTGCCGCGCGCTTCGGGCCAGCGAAAAAGCGCCGGGCGCCGAGCGCATCTATACGGCAGGCGAGAAGGAGTGGCTGGCCTGGCAGGAGCGCAAGGACAAGGGCGTGCCCGTAGGAGAGTCCATCCAGAAAGAACTGATCGGCCTTCGCGACAAGTTCGCTCTGCCGTACAAGTTCCCGTTTGAATAAGGAGAATACCATGGATTACGCAAAAGAATCCCTTCGTCTGCACGGCGAATGGAAAGGAAAAATCGAAGTCGTCGCCACCGTCCCGGTCGAAACGAAGGACGATCTGTCTTTAGCTTACACCCCCGGCGTGGCGCAGCCCTGTCTGGAGATCCAGAAGGACATCAACAAGAGCTATGAGCTGACCCGCCGCCACAACCTCTGTGCGGTCATCACCGACGGCACCGCGGTACTGGGGCTGGGCGATATCGGCCCCGAAGCCGGCATGCC
>JAFZRH010000066.1 GCA_017619975.1 Lachnospiraceae bacterium
GACCTCGCCGACAGACCGGCCATCGTCGGAGGGAAGGAGATGGACTTCACCTACGGCGACTGCCAGAAGGAAATGGACATGGTCAACAAGGCCTTCATCGAGATCATGATCGAAGGCGACGCCAACGGCCGCGGCTTCCAGTATCCGATCCCGACCTATTCCATCACCCGGAACTTCGACTGGTCCGAGACCGAGAACAATAAGCTCCTCTTCGAAATGACCGCCAAGTACGGCACGCCCTATTTCTCCAACTACATCAACTCCGATATGGAGCCTTCTGACGTGCGCTCCATGTGCTGCCGCCTGCGTCTGGACCTTCGCGAGCTGCGCAAGAAATCCGGCGGCTTCTTCGGCTCCGGCGAATCCACCGGTTCCATCGGCGTCGTGACCATCAACCTGCCGCGCATCGCCTATCAGGCGGAAAACGAAGCGGATTTCTACGCCCGTCTGGACCATCTGATGGACGTGGCCGCCCGTTCCTTAAAGACCAAGCGCACCGTCATCACCAAACTGCTGGAAAACGGCCTGTATCCGTACACCAAGCGGTACCTCGGAACCTTCGACAACCATTTCTCCACGATCGGCCTGATCGGCATGAACGAAGTCGGCCTGAACGCGAAGTGGCTGCGCAAGGATCTGACGCATCCGGAGACCCAGCAGTTCGCGAAGGACGTCTTAAATCACATGCGCGAACGCCTCTCCGACTATCAGGAGAAGTACGGCGACCTCTACAACCTGGAGGCGACCCCGGCCGAATCCACCACCTACCGCTTCGCCAAGCACGACAAGGAGGACTTCCCGGACATCATCACGGCCAACATGAACGGCACGCCGTACTACACCAACTCCTCGCACCTGCCCGTCGGCTTTACGGAGGACATCTTCTCCGCCCTGGAGATCCAGGACGAGCTGCAGACGCTCTACACTTCCGGCACGGTCTTCCACGCCTTCCTGGGCGAAAAGCTGCCTGACTGGAAAGCGGCCGCCAACCTGGTGCGCAAGATCGCGGAAAACTTCAAGCTTCCGTACTACACCATGAGCCCGACCTATTCCATCTGCAAGGATCACGGCTACCTGGTCGGCGAGCAGTACACCTGCCCGCACTGCGGCAAGCCCACCGAGGTCTACAGCCGCATCACCGGCTACTACCGTCCGGTGCAGAACTGGAACGACGGCAAGGCGCAGGAATTCAAGGACCGCAAGCTCTACGACATCGGCCGCAGCGTCTTAAAGGTCTCCCACGCGGTGCCGCATCCGGATAAGCCGGAGGAGCCTGTTGAAAAGGTCATGGCCCCGACGCTGGTGAACGTATCCGAGCCCGCCTTAAACCGCGCCGCCGGAGAAGGCCGCGAGATCATCATGATCGCGACCCGCACCTGCACCAACTGCAAACAGGCGGGCGAACTGCTGAACGCTGCCGGCATCCCCTTCACCAAACTGCTGGCTGAAGAAAATGCGGATCTTGTCAAGGAATACGGCGTGCGCCTCTCTCCGACCCTGATCATCCGGGGCGGCAAGGAAGCGCCGGTGAAACTGGCCGGTCTGGGCCCGATCCGCCGCTATATCAACGAACGGCAGTAAGATCCCTCCCCCCCTGCGGGGAGAAATGCCTGAGGCAGACCGGGGGCGACCTGAAGGGAACTTCAAATCGCCCCCGCTGCTTTCACCGAAAGGAGCGATACGATGTACGATATAATTGTGATCGGAGCCGGCCCCGCCGGCATGACCGCAGCGCTTTATGCCAGGCGTGCCGGCAAGAAGGTCCTGCTGCTGGAAAAGGAATATCCCGGCGGGCAGATCGTCAATTCCCCGCTGGTGGAAAACTATCCGGCGCTGCCGAATGTTTCCGGCGCGGAGTTTGCCGAAAAGCTGCAGCAGCAGATCGCGGATCTGGGCGTGGAAATCGAATACCGGGAAGCGGAAACGCTGGAAAAGAAGGACGGGTTCTTTACCGTCAACGGCTCGGAAGCCCTTCAGGCAAAGACCGTGATCCTGGCCACCGGCGTGTCCCACCGCGGTCTCGGTCTGCCCGGCGAGGAAGAACTGGTCGGCCTCGGCATCTCCTACTGTGCGGTTTGTGACGGCGCCTTTTACCGGGGACGGGACGCGGCCGTGATCGGCGGCGGTGACACCGCCCTGCAGGATGCGATTTACCTCTCCGCTCTCTGCCGCACGGTCTATGTGATCCACCGCCGGGAAAGCTTCCGGGCTGCCAGCGTTCTGGTGGAGAAAGCCGGACAGAAGGGAAACATCGTCTTCAAAACGCCCTGCATCCCGCGGGAATATCTGAGCGACGACAACGGCGTGACAGGCCTGGTGCTGGAAAATGCGAAGAACGGCAGCCGGGAGACGCTGAACGTCGACGGGATCTTCCTGGCCGTCGGCCTGGCGCCGCAGAACGATTTTGCCCGCAGCCTGGTCTCCCTCTCCGAGCAGGGCTATCTGATGGCCTCGGACGACGTCGTCACCGAAGTGCCCGGACTGTTTGCCGCCGGCGACTGCCGGGTCAAGAAAGTCCGCCAGCTGACCACTGCCGTCGGGGACGGCGCCATGGCCGCGACGGCTGCCTGCGAGTACCTGGACGAGAGGTAGACGGAAAACGAAAAACCCCGAAGCTGCCTGAAAAGCGCTTCGGGGTTTTTGATTGGAATGCCTGTCTCTCAGGCTGCCGCAGGATCCGGAAGGATCAGCCCTTCCCGCTGCAGATCGCGCTGCAGCCGCAGGAAGCCCGTCTCCGAAGGGAAAGCCTCCGTCATGGTCCGGCTGACAGGATCTGCGGCCCCTGCCGCCGTGCTTTCCGGCGGATTCTGTCCTTTCTTCAGCGTATAGCGGATCACGAAGAAGAATGCCGCCGCAATCAGCAGCAGCAAAACCAGCAGCAGCGCGGTCAGCCATTTTTTCGGCTTGACCACCCGTCTGCGGCTGCGGGCCGAAGTCTGAAAGGCCCGGGTGTTATGGGAAAGGGGTTCACTCATCGGTGTCATCTCCTGAATCATCAATAGTTTGAAATATTTTAGCACAACCTTTCCGAAAAAGCAAACAGTATGCGATTTTAGAAAATATTACAGACCTCCCTCTGATAATAAATGGCGGGATCCGGTCCGGCCGGATCCCGCTCCCCTTCTGCAGAGATGGGCTTTCCATCATTTTAATTTACTGCATATACCCTTTCGCGTCAAAGGTGTAGCTCTTCCCGTCGATCGTGATCGTGCAGTTTTTCGCGTACCAGCCGCTTTCATCGCCGAACCACCAGCCTTTGGCATTCTTCCTCCAGGTCGCCTTGTACGGATAGGTCCAGGTTCCGTTACCGTTCAGCCACCATCCGCCGCACCACTCGCTCGCAGCCATCGCGCCGGAGGTCTTGAAGAAGTAGGTCTTTCCGCCGATCGTCTTCCACCCGGTTACCATATCGCCGCCGGCATTGAAGTAATACCACTTGTCGTTGATCTTCTTCCAGTTGGTTACCATATCCCCGCCGGCGTTGAAGTAATACCACTTGCCGTTAACCTGCTTCCAGCCCGTAACCATGGCACCGTTTGTTCCCAGATAGTACCATTTATTATTCAGCTTTAACCAGCCTGTCTGCATGTAGCCGTCCGCATCAAAATGATACCATTTGCCGCCGATCTTTTCCCACCGGTTCACCGAATACGTACCGTCTTCGAGCACATATTTCCAGCCATTTTCATCTTTATGCCAGCCGGGGGTCAGCGTCTGTTTCGGACAAATCACCACGTGTCCCGCAGCTCTTGTGCCGTCAGCTTCCAGGATGGTATAAAAATTCTCGTCTTCCCCCGAAAAACAATCCGTTATAAGCCCGATACCGGCGCCTTCCGGGACACTTATCTCTGTCTTGTCTCCCAGCGTAATAGCGTTCTTACAAAGCAAAGCGCCCCGTGAAGGATATTCCTTTACCTCGCCGGATTCATCCGGCATGAGTAATCCAACCGTCGTGATCTCTACCATCGTGATATCATTTCCGACCGTAAAGGAAGAAGCCTGGATGCCATGACACGGAAAATATAAAGAATCCACATGTACAATAAACGTTCCGTCACTGACTGTTATGCTTTCGGCTTCTATACCGTAGTCACTGCTAAACGTTTCTACGCATCCGCTGCTTATGATTACGGGGGCCTTAACAGCCGGCATGGTTGTCCAGACACTGCCGGCAGAAGCCTCCAGTATCCCGTTCACTGTTATGGATTCCCCTGCCTGCACCTGGTCAGATGACATTACTTCCCCGTCAATCAGCAGATTCCCGCCGACATCGATTCCCTGACAGGAAAGAGTGCCGCCTTTCACATGCAGGTCATTGCTGACAGTAAGCGGAAAGTTGTCTCCTCCCGAAGACCAGCTTTCAAAAACCGTTGTAAACACCCCCACCATTGTCAGCGAACCATTATTTCCCCGAATGGGAGCATAATCACACGCCGTAAATGTGGCCGTTCCTTCAACCGTCAGATCGATCCCTTCAAACAGCAGCGCTTCACAGCCCTCCTGATACAAATCCGCATCTTCAATCTCCAGTGTCTGCGTCTCGGGGACGTATCTGACCATGCCGTCACCCAGAACATCTTCCCGGTTCTCTTCTGTGATCTGCGTCCCGGCAACCCAGATCGGGTACACGGCAGCTTCGTTTCCTGCCTCTGCGCGAACAAACAGATGCCCGCCAAAAAGAAGGCAAAAAACTGTCAGCAGAAGCAAGATTTTTGTGCTTTTTGCAATCCGCATTTTCTTCATTCTTTCTCCTTTTTTATTTGTTTTTTCGACAAACGCACTGCATTTTGTTGAGGATATTTTATCTTTTTCTTTAATCTTTGTCAAGAGGCAACGCGGCAGCTTGTTTTTTATACTACACTCCGGCAATTTTGCTTTTTTCCTGCAAAGTTTGCAGATCGGCTCAGCCTGCCGAAAACAAATTGACGAAAGCCACCGGTTTGTTTATGATAAAAGCAGCAAAGCTTCTGAAATCATTCGAATTCAGTACAACAAGGAGAACACGACATGAAAATCGGATTTATCGGACTCGGCATCATGGGAAAGCCCATGGCGAAAAACCTGTTAAAGGCAGGGTATGATCTCACGGTTTCCCGCGCGAACAAAGCGGCCTCCGAACTGGTCGAAGCCGGTGCGAAGGCGGCCACCAACAGAGAGATCGCCGAAAGCTGCGATCTGGTCCTGACCATGGTTCCCAACTCGCCTCAGGTCAAAGACGTGATGTGCGGCCCGGACGGCGTCGGCGCGCACATGAGACCCGGCAGCACCTTTATCGACATGAGCTCCATCAATCCCGTCGCTTCCAAGGAGATCGCGGCCGAGCTGGCTTCCTACGGCGTGGAGATGCTGGACGCGCCGGTCTCCGGCGGAGAACCGAAAGCCATCGACGGCACGCTGTCCTTCATGGTCGGCGGCAAGCAGGAAGTCTTTGACCGCTTTAAACCCGTGCTTTTGGCCATGGGCTCGTCCGTTGTCCGCTGCGGCGAGGTCGGCGCCGGCAATACCACCAAGCTGGCCAATCAGATCATTGTCGCCTGCAATATCCAGGCGCTGGCCGAAGCGCTCACGCTGGCGCAGAAGGCGGGCGTGGATCCGCAGCTGGTCTTCGAGGCCATCCGCGGGGGGCTGGCCGGCTCCACCGTCATGAACGCGAAGGCCCCGATGATGATCGCCGGCAACGATAAGCCCGGCTTCAAGATCGATCTGCACATCAAGGATCTGAACAACGCGCTGGACTGCGCGCACACGGTCGGTTCTCCCATTCCGATGACGGCGCAGGTGCAGGAAGTTCTGCAGTGGATGCACAGCCATGAAGGCGGCCAGAAGGACCACAGCGCCATCGCCCAGTATTACGAATATCTGACCGGGATCGAGATCGGCCGTTAAAGCGGCACACAGCTGAAAGAAAAGAAAAGAAAAATAAAGACAGATCACGAGATGGAACGGCGCTTCTGGAAGGCCGGAAAGTCGGTCTGCCCTGCTATCCGTCTCTGTGCACGGAAGGAGAATCGCCGGAAATCATGCGTCAGCGGATGAAGGAAGCCGGTCTTCTGTAAGATCCTCTTCCACGACCGAGTGAGCCCATTTCCCGTTCGCCACAAAAAGCAGACTGACCGCCAGCTTGACGATCATGCCGGCTTCCACCAAGGCAAAGAGCGGGATCACGGGAATGTTCGTGAATTCGCTTAAAAAGAAGGCCGTTGTTCCCTGCACCAGCCACAAAAGGCCGCAGTCCGTGAACATGGTGATCAGTGTTTTCCCGCCGGACCGCACCAGGAAATAACTGACGTTCAGCGGTCCTTCTATGGGCATGAATACGGCCGTGACAAGAAGGAACTGCGTTGCCAGATGCTTTACGCTGTCCGTGGTATTGTAAAGCTGCGGCGCGATAAAAGCGACGCCGGCGTATAAGATTCCGACGGCTACGCCCAGCAGCACCGAAAAGACAAGCATCCGCGGCGCGTCTTCTTTTGCTTCCTCTGTCTGTCCGGCTCCGAGCTTCTGACCGATGATGATCCCGATCGCCGAACCGGCCGAGATGATCGCGACCGCCATCACGTGGAAGAAGGTGTTGGAAATATTGCAGGCGGGAACCACGTCCAGTCCGCGTGTCGTATAGCACTTGTCCAGATAGGCGACGCCGGCAGCCCAGATCGTTTCGTTCAGCATCAGCGGAAAGCCCTTTTTAACGATCTCCCGGCTCAGCTGCCTCGGAACATGAAGACTGCGGAAAGCCCCGACGATAAACGGGGCTTTTTTCTTGTTCCGGAATGTCCAGACCGACACGATCCCCAGCTCCACGAAGCGGGAGGCCACCGTGGCAGCCGCCGCGCCGACCACACCCAGGCGCGGCGCGCCGAAGTGACCGAAGATCAGAATATAGTTTAAGATCAGATTGACGCCGACTGCGATCAGTCCCGCCACCATGGGAGGCACCCCGTTGTCGGTTTCCCGTAAGGTGCTGGAGAAAGCCTGAGCAATCGCACTCGGGATCAGGCCGATCACGATGACCGCTATGTAGTCTCTGGCAAACTGCAGGATCTTCGCCGCCTCCGCGGGATCGCCTTCCCCCTGCAGGTACAGGGAGACCAGTACATCGCCTTTTGTCAGGAGCAGGGTGCAGGCCAAGGCGGCCAGCGTCACGGCGATCATCAGTTTAAAACGGAAACAGTTGCGGACTCCCTCTGCATCCTCCTTGCCGTGATACTGCGCGGTGAAGATCCCCGCACCGGAAACGGCGCCGAAAACGCTCAGATTGTAGACAAAGATCAGCGTATTGGCAATGGAAACACCGCTCATCTCCTCGGTGCCCAGGCGGCCGACCATTAAATTGTCCAGCATGTTCACGAAATTCGTGATCGCGTTCTGGATCATGATCGGCAGCATCACCAGGAAAATGCGCCGATAAAATGCCTTATCTCCGAAATACTTTGTTTTAAGCGTCATGGCAGTTTCACTCCGGCCTTTCGGCTCAGCCGTCTCCTCACCGTTTTAAAAACCGGCCCGCTTTTGGGCTACTGATTTCGCAGTATAGCATAAGCGGGTGAGTGCCGCAAGTCTTTTGGCCCTGATCCTTTTCTTGACCCGGCATTCCGGAAATTGTTCCGTTTTTTCTCCCGGCATACTGGTATTTTTCTGTCCGATCCGCTACAATACAGGCATGTCCGAACGCACTTCTCCCAAATCCATGATCCGGGATCTGACCGGCGGCCCCATCGTTCCGCTGCTCTTAAGCTTTGCCCTGCCGCTGTTTTTGTCCAACGCCTTACAGGCCGTCTACAACCTGGTGGACCTGATCGTCGTGGGGAACTGCATCGGCGGGGCCGGTATGAGCGCGGTCTCCATCGGCGGGGATATCCTGCACCTGCTGACCTTTATCGCCATGGGCTTTTCTTCGGCCGGGCAGGTCCTGATCGCCCGCTCCGTCGGTGCCGGCCGCCCGGATGAAGTCAGAAAGACCATCGGCGCGCTCTTTTCTTTCCTGCTGGCGGCCTCCGTCGGCATGGCGATTCTCTGCTTTTTCCTGCGCTTTTCCGTTCTGGACTGGCTGAACACCCCGAAGGAATCCCGGGACTTCACGCTGGACTACACCGTCACCTGCGTCGTCGGGCTGCCGTTCATCTACGGCTACAATGTGGTCAGCGCCATCCTGCGCGGCATGGGCGATTCCCGGCGGCCCTTCGTTTTTATTGCCGTCGCCGCGATCCTGAACATGATCCTGGACGTGATCTTCGTCAAATACTGCGGGATGGAGGTCTTCGGCGCGGCGCTCGCCACCGTGATCGGGCAGGGCACCAGCTTCCTGACCGCGCTCTTCTATCTCTACCGCCGCCGCGAAAGCTTCGGCTTCGACTTTCGGCCGGCCAGCTTCCGCATCGAAAAACAGACCTTCCTGCGGATGATCGCGCTCGGGATCCCCATGGCCATCCAGTCGGCCGCGATCAGCTTTTCCAAGATCGTCCTCATGGCCTGGATCAACACCTTCGGCGTGGATTATTCGGCGCTGGCCGGCGTCTTCAACAAGATCAACACGATGTGCGGCGTCATTTCGCAGTCCTTTACGACTTCCGGCAGCAGCATGGTGGGGCAGAATCTCGGCGCGCAGAAATACGAGCGCGCCAGAAAAACCGTCTTTGCCGTGCTGGCTTTCGGGCTGGGCTTTGCCGCGGTCTTTACCCTGGTCATGCTGCTGGCGCCGGACTTTGTGTACGGTCTCTTTACGAAAGATCCGTCCGTGCTTTCCATCGCCGGCATCCTGACGCTCCCGATCATCCTGAATTTCTTCGGTGCCGCCACCCGCAGCGGCGCCTTCGCTCTCATCAACGGCTCGGGCCGGCCGAAAATAAACCTCGCGATCGCCATCATCGACGGCATGATCGCGAGGATCGGACTCGCTGCCTTATTCGGTTTTACCCTGGGGATGGGCTGCCGCGGCTTCTGGATGGGCGATGCCCTGGCCGGCTTCATGCCGCTTCTGATCGGAACCGTCTTCTACCTCTCCGGCCGCTGGAAACAGAAGAAGGCCTGATCAGGCTTCCTCCAGAAAGGCGTCAAGATAAATTCGGATTCCCTCCGCGGCAGACATAGTGCTGCCGCTGTTTTTGATCATCAGTTCGATCACCTGCGTCGGGATCACGATGCTTTTCGTCCGGATCTCCTGTTTCCGGGACCGCGCCATATTCCCGATCAGCTCGCGCAGATCGGCCCCTTCGCAGAAGGACCGGTACAGCTCGGCATCCAGTTTCCGCCGGCGCTGACAGCAGCGGTCATGGCCCAGCCGGAGCAGTATGGCGATGCCGAAGGAAAGAGGCAGGATCACGATCAGGGATACCCAGACGGGAACGCGCGTCGCGAAACCGTAAAAATCGTTCCAGCCGCCGTTGGCTTCTCCGATTGCGACGACCATGACCAGATAGACGACCGTGTAAAGAGCCACGGGGATCATGGCGATTCCGGCTTCCGGAAGCCGGATCAGATGACTGTTGATAAAGCAGCAGAAAGCAACGATGGAGAGGATCGGGCAGACCGCATGAAGAAAGAAGCGGGATCCCGTAAAGATCAGGACGAAGCCTTTGACCGGCGCCAGAATGCACAGAGACACCAGGAAAGTAAGGGAGACGGCGTTTACGGCGAGATACATCAGCACGACCACCCAGTCGGGCAGATGATAATACCCCGTCCGAAGACCGTCAACGGTATAGGGAACGGCGATCAGCATGGTCAGCCCCGCCAGGATGTTGGAGTCGACCGTGAACATACAAAAAGTACGGATCCCCATGTGATCGAAGTTTTCGTCAAGGATCGTCACCAGATTCATCGTGACGCCCACGCAGACACAGACAGCCACGATGACCGCGCTGATCAGGGCGAACAGACATTGGATCCGGTTGCTTCTTATAGCAGGATTTTTCATAGGTTCTCTCATTTTATCCGTCTCTTCCGTTTCAGACATCCCGTCTCGCCGTCACCAGATGCGTCAGCAGCACAAAGACTACGAGATAAACGCCCGCTATGATTCCGCTGCGGGTCAGTTCCGCTGCTTTCGCGCTCAGATCCGTGCTGACCGTCAGGCAGTCTGCCAGCCAGTATTCGGAAAAATAGATCTTTTTCTTTTCCGTAAAAATATCGATTAACGTCAGGATCAGCGAAAGCAGCGACGGCGCAATGATATTGAACGCGATCGCGGCGCCGCTTTTCTTAAACAGGAACGCGAAAAAGCTGAAAAAGGCAGCATACGCCAGGATGACCAGCAGCTGGATCAGGAAACGGTAAAGATCCAGAAGCTCCCAGTCTTTGCCGACGCCCCAGTACGCGCTGGCTAACACAAAGGCCAGACCGCAGGCGGCCAGGCAGAAAACAAGCGTCCCCGCGGCCGTGACGATCTGTTTCGCAGCCGTCGATTTCATCCGGGAAAAGCCCCGTCCGATCACATTTTTCGCGGTTCCGTTCACATAGTCCGAACAGATAAAGAGCGCGAAAAAGATCCCCAGCAGCAAAGTCAGATTGTTTCCGTTCAGAGCAGACAGGAGATATCCCCTGCCGTTCAGATGAAGGCCGAGGCCGAACGACTCAAGCATCTCCATGTCAATCTCCAGCCCGATATCGGCTTTCATCAGCCGGATCATGGAATAGGTGGAAAAGATCCCCAGGAATACGACGGCGCCGAGCACCGCCAGGCAGACGTAAAAGCTGACCTGACGGAAAAGCTTCCGCAGTTCAAAACAAAGCAGTTTTCCCATCTTACCGACCGATCCTTTCCATGAAAAAGCTCTCCAGCGAGCTGTTTTCGTGCGAAATGCTGCTGACTTCGATGCCCGCCTCCACCAGAAGGCGGTTGAGCCGCGGCACATCCCCCGTCTGTCCCTGCACCAGCAGGGCATGATCCCGGACCGTAATGTTTTCCGCTCCGGCCGCCGGAAGAAGCGCTTCCCGGGCCGCCTGCGGATCGTTGACCACAAAGCGGGTCCGGTTGCCGTCTCTGTTTCGCAGATCCTCGCTGCGGATCTCCTCCACCAGCTTCCCGTTGTTGATGATCCCGAAACGCGTCGCAATCTTCGAGAGCTCGTCCAGCAGATGACTGGAGATCAGGAACGTGATCCCTCTCTCCCGGTTCAGCGACTGGATCAGATTCCGCATCTCCAGGATCCCCGCCGGATCCAGACCGTTGACCGGCTCATCCAGCACGATGAAATCCGGATGGTTTAACAGCGCGATGCCGATGCCCAGGCGCTGCTTCATGCCCAAAGAGAACTTGCCGGCCTTTTTGCTGCCGGTGCCTTCCAGTCCGATCAGCCCCAGCACGTCCTTGACTTCCGAAAGATCCGTTCCGTAAAGCCCCGCAAAGCGCGTGAGATTCTCCTGCGCACTGCAGTTTTTATAAAAACCGGGCGTTTCGACCAGCGAACCGATGCGCCGCCGGCTCTGCGCGGTCGGTGCCGCACCGAACAGTTCATAGCTTCCGGAAGTCGGCAGAGCCAGCGATAAGACCAGCCGCATCAGCGTAGTCTTGCCGGCGCCGTTTTTCCCGATAAAGCCGTAGATATCGCCCTGTTCGATGGTCATATCCACATGGTCCACGGCCAGTTTGGAGCCGAAGGCTTTGGTCAGACCGTAGGTTTGAAGTACCGTTGACATGTCGTCATCCTTTCTCCTGCTTTTCTTTTGTTCATCATACCATGTTCCCGCCTCTGTGACAATCCGGTTTCGCACCGTCTGCCCGATTTCCCGCCTCCCTGCGCTGTACAAAAGCTTTCCTTTCGGGTATAATACAGCCATCCGAATAAACAGGAGGTTCTTCCTTGAATCCTTTTCTTGATATCCATCCGGACGTGGCGGAGGCTGTACGCCAGAAGCGGCCCGTCGTTGCCCTCGAGTCCACCATCATCTCCCACGGCATGCCTTATCCGCAGAACGTCGAAACGGCTCTTAAGGTCGAGCAGACGATCCGCGAAAACGGCGCCGTTCCCGCGACGGTCGCGATCATCGGCGGCCGCCTGAAGGCAGGATTAAGCCCCGAAGAGATCGAATATTTCGGCAAAAAAGGCCGGGCCATCGCAAAGGCTTCGCGGCGGGATCTGGCTGTGCTTGCCGCGCGCGGCGAGGACGGGGCCACCACCGTGACCACGACCATGATCATCGCGCATATGGCCGGGATTAAGATCTTCGCGACCGGCGGCATCGGCGGCGTGCACCGCGGAGCGGAGACGACCATGGATATCTCCGCCGACCTGGAGGAGCTGGCTAAAACGCCGGTCATGGTCATCTGCGCCGGCGCGAAAAGCATTCTGGATCTGGGCCTGACGCTGGAATATCTGGAGACCAAGGGCGTTCCGGTGCTGGGGTATCAAACGAAGGAGCTTCCGGCCTTTTATACGCGGCAGAGCGGCTTTTCGGTCGATTACCGGATCGATACGCCCTCTCAGCTGGCTCAGATCCTGTATACGCGGGAGCAGCTGGGTCTGTCGGGAGGCGTACTGGTCGCCAATCCGATCCCGGAGCCGTACTCCATGCCGAAAGAAGTGATCGACGCCGCGATCGATCGGGCGATCCGGGAAAGCCGGGAACAGGGCATCCGGGGCAAAGGGACCACCCCTTTCCTGCTGGCCCGGGTGGCGGAGCTGACCGGCGGAGAATCGCTCGCCGCAAATATCGAACTGGTTTTGAACAATGCCCGTCTGGCGGCGAAGACCGCGGCGGAATACTGCAGATTATCACACTGACAGGAGGAAAAACATGAAGGTTTCACAACTGCCCTACGAACGGGTCAGGATCGAAGAACTGCGCGAAGCGATGCCGCAGATCGTAGAAAGGATCCGCGGCGCAAAATCGGCAGAGGAGATCCTTGCTGCCCGGGAAGACTACCGGAAGCTGCTCAAGCGGTTTTACACCAACGCCGCGCTGGCCCAGATGCGCTACACCTTAAACACCGTGGACGAATTCTACGTCGGCGAGAACGAATACTATGACGAGATCGGTCCCGAAGCGCAGGCACTGAATCAGGAGTACATCAAAGCCATGATGGAATCTCCTCTTCGCCCCGCGCTGGAGGAAAAGCTCGGCACGCTGGTCTTTAAACAGTGGGAAGTCGAATTAAAGAGCATGTCGCCCGCCATCATCGAGGACATGGTGGAGGAAAACAAGGTGGTCATGGAGTAGCAAGCTCATGGCCGGCATGGACTTTGAGTTCCGCGGTGAAAAGATGCCCCGTTCGATCCTGATGGGCTACGCCAAATCCGACGACCGCGCCACCCGGAAAGAGTGCTACGAAGCGCTCGGAAAGGGGCTGTCCGCCCATGCCGCCGAGCTGGACGATATCTACGACCGGCTGGTGCACATCCGTGACCGCATGGCGAAAAAGATGGGCTATAAGAACTTTGTGGAGCTCGGTTACTACCGCATGGGCCGGCTGGCCTACGATCAGGAAAGCATTGCCGTCTTCCGCGGGAACATCCTGAAGGACGTCGTGCCTGCGGTTGCAAAGCTCCGTCTGGAGAACGCGAAGCGGCTCGGCATCGAAGGCGATTTCATGCTTTACGACAACGACGTCGTGATCCCGGGCGGCGATCCGAAGCCGCTCGGCAAGGAAGCCATCTTCGAAGCAGCGAAAAAGATGTATCACGCCATGAGTCCCGAGACCGCACAGTTCATCGATCTGATGATGGAGAACGAAGCCTTTGACGTGGATTCCCGCAAAAACAAGTGGGGCGGCGGTTACTGCACGGAGTTCCCGCTGTACAAACAGCCCTTCATTTTAGCCAATTTCAACGGCACCGCGGGCGACGTGGACGTGATGACGCATGAGGCCGGTCACGCCCTGAACGCCTGGTTCTGCTTTGACAACGAGCCGTTCGAGCTGAGCATGGGCATGGAGACCGCAGAGACGCACTCCATGAGCATGGAATTCTTCGCCTGGCCGCACATGGACAAGTTCTTCGGGGACAAAGCGAAAGAATACCGTTTCATGCACGCGCTGGAAACCTTCACTTTCCTGCCCTACGGCACCATCGTGGACTATTTCCAGCATCTCGTTTACGAAAACCCGGATATGACGCCGGCCGAGCGCAAGGCCTGCTGGAACGGGCTGGAAGCGAAATTCCGCCCGTGGATCTCCACGAAGGGCATTCCTTACCTCGAGGAAGGCACCCGCTGGCAGTACCAGATGCACATTTACGAGAGCCCCTTCTACTACATTGATTACGTGCTGGCGCAGACCGCAGCCTTTGAGTTCCTGCTGGCTTCGCAGGAAAACTATGACGACGCCTTTGGGCGCTACATCGCCCTCTCCAAGAAGGGCGGTACGAAGCTCTGGCCGCAGCTTTTGAAGGAAGCCGGCCTGGCTTCGCCTTTTGAGCCCGGCGCCCTGAAAGAGGTAGCGGAGAAAGTGGAAGCGCTGCTGGAAAGCATCCGGTAAACAAATCTTTCACAACAGGCAAAGAGCCGCCCCTTTGGCCGGGCGGCTCTTCTTTTTGTTCTGCTCCGTATTCGTTTTTGCTCTTCTTATTCCCCGAAGAAGCCGATCAGCGGATTGTGTTCCGCGATAAAGCTGACGACCGGCGCTCCTTTGGCAAAGCCCGCAAAGCTGTCCGGCCACATATGCTGCCAGGCATACAAAGCAACCAGGATCACGGCCGCGAAAGTCAGGAAATTGACCGCGACGCCGAGGACTTTATCCAGCGTGCCGACGACAGGGATCTTTCCGAACAGTCTGGAAAGACCCGTTCCCGCCAGACGCAGCACGATCAGAACAACGACGAACACGATAATGATCAGCAGCACGCGGACGATAAAGCGGATGGCCTTATGCGCCAGCTCCGTCGCCATCTTTCCGATGTGCTCCGAGGCTTTTCCGGAATTGTCGTGAATGGATTTGGCCAGACTGAAAAACTTCTCCCGGCGGGTGTTCTCTTGGATGCCGACACTGGCCAGCACTTCATCCACCTTGGCCAGGCCCTCGTTTTTCATCAGAAGGGCATATTCTTCGTCGGTCAGCGTTTCCGGACGGCCGGGGGTGAAATCCATCAGATCCCAGTCGATGTTGTCCAGCTCAAGAGCTGCTTTCTCCGAGGCCTCCTGGATCTTCGTCTCCGACTTGGAATAGACGAATTCCGTGATGGGATCTTCAAAAAGAGCGGTCGCCAGACGCGCGCCGATCACCGCCGCCACGATGGATGCGAGCCAGACGACGCAGTAGACGAAGCCTTTCTTTGCTCCGTGGATGAGGCTGAACACCAGCGCCCCTACAATCAGCAGATCCACGATCAGGCCTGCTACAGACCAGATGTTCAATACGGTGGGTTCCATTTTTCTCCTCCTTCTTATTATATCCGGATCATGACCGCTTTGCGGCGCCGGACCCTGCTTGCGCCCCGGAAACGGTATTCCGTACGGGAACGCCAGACCTCTCCCGCCCGAAGCACGGGACTCGGGAAATTCGGATGATGCACGGCATCCGGGAACCCCTGCGTCTCCAGACAGATTCCCTGATGATCCGCATAGACCGCCCCGTTTTTACCGGGCACATTGCCTAAAAAGCCGGCCGTATAGACCTGTATGGCCGGACGGTCCGTATAGACTTCCGCGGAAAGTGTTCCGTCCGGTGCCTTAAGCCAGGCGGCCGGAACCGCATCACTGCCCGAAAGCACAAAGTTGTGATCCAGGCCCTGCGTCGTTTTCAGTTCCGGTGCGGAAATCAGCTCGCCGACCGTCTTTTCCGTTCTCAGATCCAGCACACTCCCGCTGACGGGCCTGATCTCGCCCGTCGGGATCATCTGCTCATCTGTCGGCGTAAAGAAATCAGCAGTCAGCTTCAGCCGGTGCCCTCCCACCGAGCCCGATTCATGGCCGGACAAATTAAAATAGCTGTGATTGGTCAGATTCAGAACCGTCGGCGCATCCGTTTCCGCTTCATATTCGATGACGAGGGACTCCTCTGTCAGGCGGTACGTGACCTGTACCATCAGATTCCCCGGGAAGCCCATATCGCCGTCGGGCGAAATCAGGCGAAAAACCGCCCGGTCCTCACCGGCGGGAAGCGGGGTCCATATCTGCCGGGAAAAACCGAAGGGACCGCCGTGCAGCTGGTTTTTTCCTTCGTTGGGAGGAAGCACAAAACACTTCCCGTCCAGCTCAAAGCCGGGGGCGGCGATCCGATTGCAAAAGCGCCCTACCGTCGCGCCGAAATAGGCTTCGCCAAAGAAATACTCTTCCGCGCTGTCGTATCCCAGGACCACGTCCCGCCGCCTGCCGCTTTCATCTGTCACGAGAAGGCTCCGCAGCGTCGCGCCGAGACTCAGAACTTTCGCTTCCAGACCGCGGCCGTTCGAAATGGTCAGCTCGTGCACTTCGCCGGCCGGGCAGCTGCCGAAATACTGCATGCTCATAGAATATCCACCTTTGCTCCGCCTGCGGGGCTGATCCGCAGCGGTACCGCACTGCCGATGCCGAGCACCGTCTCCACCTGCTGCCGGAAGCTCTCCCACTCCTGCTTTGGCACGAAGACCTCTGCCGTCCCGCCGAAGCCGCCGCCATGGACCCGGACGGCGCCCCGGCCGCGCAGGATATATTCGCTGAGGCCCAGCGCAAACAGCAGTTCCTGATGGCTGACCGAGCGGCGCGGCGTGACATTCTGCAGATACATGGCCGAGGATTTGCCGGAGGCGTTGACCAGCCGCAGAAAACCTTCCGTATCCGCCTTTAAAAGACACATCGCCTCCGATAAAGCCCTGCGGTTTTCCTCGTAAACATGCATAGCCCGGAGCACCGGTCTGTCACCGAAAAGACTGCGCAGTTCCGCCAGACTGCCGAAAAACTCGGCTTCGGGCAGATCTGCCAGGCGGTCCTTGCCAAAATATGCGGCTATCATGCGGCACTCCCGCGGGATCGCCGCGTATTCCTCCGTCAGGTCCTGATGGGACGAACCGGAAAACACCATACCGAGCTGATAATCACACTCTTCCAAGGAAGCGGAGACCCGGCGGACCCAGGGCTCCTCCGCAGAAAAGTCTACGGAAACGATCCCGCCCGCCGCACAGCTGATCTGATCCAGCAGGCCGCAGGGTTTTCCGAAATACCGATTCTCCGCCCGCTGCGCGATCTTTGCCAGCGTCACGAAGGAAAGCGTCTCCTCCCCGTACAGATCCCAGAGAATCGTCCCGATCAGGATCTCAAAAGCGGCGGAAGACGACAGCCCGCTGCCGGGCGGTACGCTGCCCTGAACCAAAGCGCTGAAACCGCCGTGCCCGTCCGCGGGGAAATGTGCCGCCAGCGGCCGGATCCCGTCTGTCATGCCGCGGATGAGCGCCGCTGTGCTGCCCTCTTCTTCCCTGCGGAAGGCAGAATCATGCAGCCGCATCCGGATCGGCTCGAAGCCTTCCGAATACAGGCAGATCCATCCGTCATCCGACGGCGAGACTGCCGCGATCAGATCCAGATCCACAGCAGCGGACAGGGTAACACCGCCCTGATGGTCCGTGTGATTGCCGCCCAGTTCCACCCGGCCGGGCGCCCGGTAAAAGGCGGCGGGAGCCTGATCGAACTGCCGGCGGTATGCGTTCTCCAAAGCGGCATAGCGGGTTTTCTGCTCTGCCGCGCCGGTTCCGTATATTTCCTGAAGACTTTTTGCCCCTAAGCTCATAAGCATTCCTCCTGCCATCCATACTTTAGCACAGCTTGCCGCAAATTACCATGCTCCGGAGCCAAAAGCTGCGGATCCTCCTGTAAAATTCCGGAAGCCGCCGCTGCGGCCTTAAGCAGAATGGCGTGATCGGTATAAATATCGCCCAGGCGGAAATGCATTTCGCCGCTCTGCCGGATCCCGAACAGGTCTCCGGGACCGCGGAGCCTCAGATCCTCCTCCGCGATCTCAAAACCGTCGTTCGACCGGTTCATGATCTCCAGGCGTTTATTTTTTTCTTTTTTGCCTGAGCCGTCCACAAAGATCGCATATGACTGCGCCTCTCCCCGGCCGACCCGGCCGCGGAGCTGATGCAGCTGTGCCAGGCCGAAGCGCTCCGCGTTCTCCACCATCATGACCGTGGCTTCGGGCACGTCCACGCCGACCTCCACGACGGTCGTGGAGACCAGCAGCTGGATCTTTCCCGCCACAAAGTCACGCATGATCTGGTTTTTTTCCTCCGCTTTCAGGCGGCCGTGCAGCAGGCCGACCGAAATATCTTCCGGAAAGGCTTTCCTGACGTTTTCTGCGTAATCTTCCACGTTTTCACCGCTTAAAGATTCGCTCGCCTCAATAAACGGACAGATGATATAGGCCCGGTGACCGGCGCGGATCTCCTTTTCGATCAGCCGGTAGGCGCTTTTCCGGGCGGCAGGGGTAACAACCGCGTTCCGGATCGGCTTTCGTCCGCCGGGCAGCTCGTGCAGCACGGAAACGTCCAGATCCCCGTACAGAATAATGGCAAGCGTCCGGGGGATCGGCGTCGCACTCATGACCAGCGTATGCGGCAGGTCGCCTTTTCCGGCCAGCTGTCCCCGCTGCCGCACACCGAAACGGTGCTGTTCGTCGGTAATGACCAGTCCCAGATTCCGGTATTCGACACCTTCCTGGATCAGCGCATGAGTCCCGATCACGATGCCGGCCTCGCCGTCCCGGATCATGCGGAGCGTGTCCCGGCGCCGGGCACTCTTGACAGACCCGGTCAGCAGAACGATCCCGACCGGCAGCTGCCATTCGGCCAGCAGCTTCGAGAGTTTCGCGTAATGCTGCTCTGCCAGCACCTCGGTCGGCGCCATAAAAGCGCCCTGGAAGCCGTTGTCGGCGGCCGTCAGCAGAGCCAGCAGCGCTACCGCCGTTTTTCCGCTTCCTACGTCGCCCTGCAGCAGACGGTTCATCCGATGCGGACCGGACAGATCCGCGCGGATCTGTGCGAAAGCCGTTTTCTGCGCTTCCGTCAGCGTATACGGCAGTGACTGCAGGGCCTGCGCGGCCAGTTCCCCGCGCGGCATGGGACAGGGATTCCCCTGCTTTTCGCCGCTCTGCCGGATCAGCCTGACCCGAAGAATAAACAGGGTAAATTCCTCCAGGACCAATCGGCTCCGGGCCGCTTCCAGCAGGCTCCTGCTCTCGGGGAAATGCATCTGTCTGACAGCCTCTTTCCCCGAGATCCGCTCTTCCTGCGTGTAAGCGGGCGGCAGCAGATCCGGCCAGTCGCTCATCAGATCCAGCGCCTGCCGTACCGCGGCGGAAAAACGTTTCTGCGAGATCCCGGCCGGCAATACATACCGGGGGCGGATCCTTCCCTGCAGGCCTTCATATTCCTCCGGATCATACAGCCGGGGCTGGATCAGAGTCAGACCGTATTTTCCGCCATCCCGGACCACGCCGCGAAAGATCCGCTCCTGTCCCTGCCTGAGCTGCCCTTTCAGATAGGGCATGTGGAAGAAGCTGACCCGCAGAAAGCCAAGCCCGTCGCTGATCCGAAAGGAAATAACCGCATCACGGCCGAATCCGCGCATCTGGACCGCGGAAACAATTCTGGCCCGGACGGCAATCATCCGTCCGGCCTCCGCCGTACGGATCGGTGAAACGGGTTCCGGGATCTCATAATCGGCCGGAAAATACCGCAGCAGATCTTCCGCGGTCCGAAGGCCCGCTTCCTTCAGCTGCGCGGCTGTTTTGGGGCCGATTCCCTGCAGTTTTTCGATTGTCAGTTCCGAGACACGCTCCATCTTTTCTTTCCCGAATGGCAAACAGGGCAAAGGTCACCCCTCTGCCCTGTCTGCTTCCGAAGGGATCCCCCTCCTCATTGGTTATTCCACTGAAATGATGTAATAATAGATCGGCTGCGCGCCGCTGTAGAGCTCCACGTCACACTGCGGATATTTTTCCGTCAGCGCGTCAGCCAGTTTCTGCGCATCGGCTTCGGCGACATCCGCGCCGTAGTACAGCGAGATCACGGCGGCATCCTCATGCATCATGGCATCGACGGTCGCTTCCGTCACTTCCTCGAGCTTTTTCCCGACGGCATACAGGCCGTTCGGACCGCCGAGCCCCATGATATCGCCCTTGCGGATCTTCATGCCGTTGATGGTCGTGCTGCGGACCGAATATGTCACTTCAGCGCTCTGAACACTCTCCATCGTCTGCCGCATGATACACTCGTTATCCCGCACGTCCTGATCCTGGCTGAAGCCCAGCATGGCGCTGATGCCTTCCGGGATCGTTGTGCTCGGGATCACGACGACCTTCTTATCGGTCGTCAGGCCGGCCGCCTGCTGCGCCGCCAGAATGATGTTTTTGTTGTTCGGCATCAGGAAGATCGTATGCGCCGGCACGCGTTTGATCGCGTTCAGCATATCATCCGTGCTCGGGTTCATGGTCTGGCCGCCTTCCACGATCTCATTCACGCCGAGGCTTTTAAAGATCTCCACCAGACCGTTTCCGGCTGCCGTCGCAATAAAGCCGTAATCCTTCCACTCCGATTCGGGGATCTCCGTCTTTTCTTTTTTCGGAGTGAAAACCACTTTTTCTGCGGCCGCACGTCTTTCGGAATTCCGGCGCTTCTGCGCATCGTTCTGGAAGCGCATGTTTTCGATCTTGAGATTTGTCAGCGGTCCGTAATGCAGGGCTTCCTGGATCGCGTTGCCGGGGTCGTTGGTATGAACGTGCACGCGGCAGATTTCTTCGTCGGCCACCATCACGATGGAATCGCCCAGTCCTTCCAGGAAAGCCCGGAAAGCCGTCTCGCTCTCGTCGGTGAACGGTTCGTCCAGATGGATCATAAATTCGGTGCAGTAGCCGAATACGATCTCGCCCAGATTCGCTTCGTTGAAGATGATATCTTCGTGTTCGATCACGCCGTTCTTCAGGAAGCTGTCTTTTTTATCCTGTTCCTCGTCCAGAGAGACCTCGTGTCCCATCAGGCAGGAGTAAGCACCTTTTAAGAAAACGATCAGGCCCTGACCGCCGGAATCCACCACCCCGGCTTCCTTTAAGACCGGCAGCAGTTCGGGGGTCTTTTCCAGCACCTCGTCGCCGTGCGTGATGGTCGCGTTCATCAGACTTTCCAGGTTTGCGGTCTCTTTGACCTGCTCGGCCCAGAATTCCGCCATACCGCGGGCCACCGTCAGGATCGTTCCCTCTTTCGGCTTCATAACAGCCTTGTAAGCCGTCTCGACGGCCTTTTTCATGGCTTCGTTGATGCTCTCGGCATCCAGATATTCCTTTTCCTGGCTTACCTTGCAGAAGCCGCGAAGCAGCTGGGACAGGATAACGCCGCTGTTGCCGCGGGCACCGCGCAGAGAGCCGAAAGCGATTGCCTTCGCAACGGCTTCCAGATCCGGATGATCCAGTTTCTTCAGTTCTTTGACGGCCGTCGTGACCGTCATGGTCATATTGGTTCCCGTATCTCCGTCCGGAACGGGGAAAACGTTCAGGTCGTTGATCCAGGTCTTATTCGCTTCCAGTGCTGCCGCGCCGGAAAGAAACAGCTTCAGCAGCTGGTCCGCTTCGATTCTGTATGTTGCCACTTTCCAAATTCCTCCCGGGGTCTTAGTCTATAAGGCGCACACCTTCTACAAAGACATTCACCTTATCCACCGGGATTCCGGTAAAGGCTTCCACCTTGTACTTGACATTTTCGATCAGATTATCCGATACGGCGGCAATACTGACACCGTACGCCACGATGATATGAAATTCCAGAACCAGCTTTCCCTCTTCGATCTGAACACTGACGCCCTGAGAGAGATTTTCTTTCTTTAACAGCTGATTGATGCCTTCCTTAACGTTCATGGCGGCCATGCCGACCACCCCGAAGCACTCCACAGCCACAGCGCCGGCAAATTTGGCGATCACATCGGTATCGATGATCACTTCGCCTCTTTCCGTTTTGATATTGGCTTTCATGAAGGGACTCCTTTCCTAATAGTAGTGCAAAACCGAGATAATATTATACGCTTCTCTCCGAAAGAAAGCAAGCATTCTTTCCAAAAACGGGTTTATAGATTCATGATCCGTTTGGAATTGGAGATGATGCAGTTGGATATTTGTTCCGGCGAATACACCAGGCCGCGGTCGATCCAGAGTTCCATCAGGCCGATCATGGCAGAATAGCAGTAGGCCGCCTGGATCTTGACTTCATCCGTCGGCTGCATGCCGTACTTCGGCAGATAGTAATATTTTCTGACCAGCTGATCCGCATCGTTTCGGAATTCATTTTCCCGATAAAGGACAAAGAAGCGCTGCATCCGCTCTTCCCGGTAGATCCTTGAGACAAACTGAGAGATGAACTCAAAGAGATCCCTGTAATCCGGCGGGACTGTTTCTTTCAATAAGGCTTCCACCTCATCCAGCATGCCTTTGCGGACGATCATGCCCAGATCGGCCGCATCTTTGTAGTATTTGTAAAAAGTGGTACGGTTGACGCCGGACCGGCTGCAGACGGTCTTGACTGTTATCTTTCCGATGGGCTCTTCCGCCAGAATATCAAGATACGCTGTCTCGATACGGTTTTTTGTGATGGCAACTCTTTTGCTCTGTTTCTTCATGATGAGTCCCCTTCATAAGACTACGCAGCTTCGTGTGCGAAATTTAAGAATATAATAATACATATATTACTTTAATAAAGAACAACACGGTTGTCAATCTTTTTTTGACGGAAATGCAGAATCATCAGATCCGGCGGGAACAATACAGGCTGTAGGAACCAAAGCCGAATACGATCAGGCACCAGCCGCAGACAACGGCGGCGCAGATGCCGCCGATCCCCCACAGCGGCACCAGAAAATAAGACAGAACGACGCGAAGGATAATTGAACCGACCGAGGCGATCATCGTCAGGCGAAGCCGGCCGAGACCCCGGAAAAAGCTCTGGATCGCTTCTCCGAAAAAAGCCAGAAGGTACAGAAAGGCCATGATATGCAGATAGGTCGTCCCGGCTTCGATCACATCCGGATTATCCGAAAAGATCCCGACAAGCTTCGGCGCGAAGAAAAACGCGATGCTGCCGAGCAGAAGCAAAAGACCCACCATGCATTTCAGCGTGGTATAGTAAAAAGTCCTGGCCCGTTTTCCGCTGCCGTGTCCCATATTCTGCGCGACAGCCACCACCATGGCGGCGCTGATCCCCTGCGAGAAGCAGAACAGGAACTGTTCGATGCGGACCCCCATATTGTAGCCGGTGACCGTCGATTCCCCGAGCGGCGCCAGCATGCCCTGGACCAGAAAACGTCCGATGGTAACCACCGCCTGCTGCAGCGCCGCTGCCCAGGCATACGCGGCGATACTGCCCAAAAGAGTAAGATCCGGACGGATCTTCTCTCCTTTCAGGCTCAGGGCCGGGCATTTTTTCTCAATATACAAAGCGAGCCAGAGCGTTGACAGGATCTGACAAAAAACCGTAGAACAGGCGACGCCGGTGATCCCTAGGCCGAAAACGCCGCACAGCAGGATATCCAGCCCCGCGTGCACGGTGGATGATACCAGAAGAACGACAAACGGAACACGCGAGTTTCCCCAGGAACGCAGCGCAGAAGCCAGATAGTTGTAGAAAAAGCAAAAGATCAGGCCGGCATAGATGATGCTGAGATACTGCATGGCTTCCGAGACGCTTTTTTCCGAATAGCCCTGCGCCAGAAGGATGCTGCGGGAGAACAGAAAGCCGATGGCCGTAAACAGAAGGCTGACGGCACCGCCCGCAAACAGCGTGGTGATATGGACCCGTTTCAGTTTTTCCCAGTTTCCCTCGCCGGAAAGCCGGCCGACCAGAACGCCCACACCGATGCTGACCCCCAGCAGCAGCGCATAGAAGATGTCCATGATCGGCGACGCGATACTGATGCCCCGAAGCGGAATATCGCCTACAAAGCGCCCCACCACGATGGCATCTACGATATTATAAAGCTGCTGAAAAACATTCCCGAGAATGATCGGCAGCGAAAACACCAGCAGTGTTTTAAACGGCGCACCATTCAGGATCGCCGAACTTTGATTGTTGTCTCTGTTTCTCATAAGAACCTCAAACGCGCGATAAAAGAAAAACAGCCCGCATAGGCACAGAATGTCAGCGGGCTGTTTTTAGCGGGCGGATCATTACGCTCTCTCAACCTTGCCGGATTTCAGGCAGGAAGTGCAAACGTACATTTTCTGTGTTCCGCCTTCAACCTTCACGCGAACGGATTTGATGTTCGGCTTCCAAATATGATTGGACCGTCTATGAGAATGGCTCACATTGTTGCCAAAGTGAACACCCTTCCCGCAAATAGCACATTTCGCCATGTCAGCACCTCCTTACTACACTTAACGTCACGTTTTTCGACGCAACGTTAGCACTATACCAAAACCCTTGTAAAAAAGCAAGGGGATTTTTTATTTTTTTTGAAAAACGCGAAAAAGCCCGTCCGGACCGCCGAAGATCAGATCTCCAGATCGTCAAAAGCTTTTTCTACGGCCGCATCGACCTTGCTGTTCTTTTTATGCAGCATGGATAAAACACGGTTTACCGTATCCGGTGCCGCCTCGATCAGATGGACCAGCTTATCCTGTTCCTGAATGTTGATGATACGGGCGTTTCCGTTCTGAACGACCAGGACCGCGCTGGGGCTGAATTTGGCGCCCAGACCGCCGCCGCCGAGATTCCGGTTCGATTTTTCATTCACGTTCGCCCCGGCTCCCACGCCGACCGCCACGTCCATCAGCGGCAGAACGAAGGTGTCCTCGTTAATGATTACGGGATCCCCCACCACCGTTTTGGAACTGATCAGTCCGTTCATGCTTTCAAACATGGACTGCATCGCGGTATCAAATCTGTTTTTGTTCTCCGACATTCTTATTTCCTCCCGCTTTTCTGCGTTGTTCATCTGTCCTGTTCCAGGATTCTGTCCGGTCCTTCAGGCCGCGGACTTTTCCGTCTTTTCCTTCTTGTCTGTCTTTTCCGTCTTTTCTTTCTTGTCTTTTTTGGTAAAGGTCCGGATCCAGCGCCGGATTCGGCCGTTCAAAAGCAGCCTGACCGCGATCTCCACCAGAATGCCCAGACGGATCCGGCCTTTCAGTTCCAGATACAGATTCGTCCGCTTTTCGTCAAAGACGCCCTCCAGCTGAATATGGTCCCCGAACAGCGGATAAAAGCGATAGACCGTTCCGATCAGCCGTCCCGTCTTCGCCGGATCTCCCAGGCCGAGCTCGCCCTGCAGCAGAAACCTCGTCGGAATCAGATGCTTCCCGAGCTTCAGGAGCTGCCGTTCGATCAGATACACGGCGTTCTGATTCTTTTCATCTTCCCAGAATTCCGAGATCTTTTCGATCCAGGCGGCGGCTTTTTCAGGGAACGAAGCGTCTTCTTCAGCCGCTTCTTCTTCGGCTGCTTCTTCCGGCGGCGCTGCCGCGGATGCCGCTTCGGCTTCGGCTCTTTCCTTTTCTTCCCGGCGGCGCTGCAGTTCTTCGAAGAGCTCGTCGTATTTTTCCTTCGGCGTCGGACGGGATTTTTTTGTCTTCGCCGTTTTTCCGTTTTCCGCGGCCTTTGCGCTTTCCTGTTTCGGTTCGGCCGACTCAGCTTCTTTCGCTTCCGCGGGGACCTCTTCCTCTTCCTTCTTTATTTCCTCTTTGGCTTCGGCCGCTTCTTCCGCGGTTTTTTCTTCTTTTTTGTCCGTTTCCGGCGCCTGATCCCCCCAGTTTCCCAGATACATCTTCTTGAAAGCATGTCCGAAGACACAGACGCGGACGCGGATCTGTGCCCGGATCGCCTCGAGCTTGACGTGCACCAGTTTCAGGAGCCAGGATACGCCGGCCTTCGCCTTCAGCTCTTCTGCCATGCGGCCGCGGATCTCATAGCGGATGGGAACGCAGAGCACCATGATCAGGATCAGCAAAACCAGCCCCAGGACAGCCAGAAGCACGATTCCGAGGATCTTCAGGATCAGCAGCAGGATCGATAATACGATAGCTATACGCTCACCTCCCTCCAGCTGACGACGGGCTGCGCGGCAAAATAAGCTTTCATCTGTACCGTGCCGCTGTTTCGCAGGCAGTCATTCGCCATCTTCTCCACCAGGGAGACCGCCTCCGCGCGATTTGCCGCGATGCCGAGAACGGTCAGTTTTTCGCCCTGATACGCCTTGTTCCGGCTCTCTTTAAAGCTTAACAGATCCAGCTGCGCGTTCGGATACGAAGAGAGCGCGACCAGCCAGCATTTATCGTTTCTGCTTTTTTTCCCGCGCTCCGCCGTACGCAGAAGCCCTTTTGCCCGGGCCTGCGCCTTCTCACCCACGTAGAGATCTTTCAGCCACTTCATCGTTTAATCCTTTAACACCGAGCGGTTTTTCGCCAGATAATCAACAAAGGACCAGACGGTCAGAACCACCGCCAGCCACATCAGAATATCTGCTGTCAGTTGCCAGTATTTCCATTCAAACGGAAAGAGCAGGAAAGCCACCCAGAGCGTCTGGGCATTTGTCTTGCGCTTTCCCAGATTTCCCGCTGCGATCACGACGCCTTTTTCCACGGCCACCAGGCGGAATCCGCTGATGGCGAATTCCCGGGCCGCGATAACGATAACGGCCCAGGCGGGGACCCGGCCCATCGCAGTCAGGCAGATCAGGATCGAGCAGATCAGCAGCTTGTCCGCCAGCGGATCCATAAACTTGCCGAAATTCGTGATCCAGTTATTTTTCCGGGCCAGATAGCCGTCCAGAAAATCCGTAAAGGAAGCCAGCAGAAACAGGATCCCGGCCAGATAGATAAGCGTGTTGTCCTTCGCGAAAAGGAGCAGCGCCGTGATCACAGGAACCATCAGGATCCTCGCGATTGTCAGCTTATTCGGCAGATTCACTGATTCTTTCCCCCAACAGATCGTATCCTTTCGCGCCGGTCACACGGACCGTCAGGAAAGCCCCGCTCTCCCATTCGCGGGTATCCTCGAAAAAGAGGAAGCCGTCCACCTCCGGAGCATCTCCGGCCGTTCTGGCGACGTAAACGTTTTCTTCCGCGATCCGGCCTTCCACCATAACTTCCAGACGGCGGCCGATCATTTCTTTCGCCTTTTCAAAAGCGATCTTCTGCTGCCGGAGCATCAGCTCCTTCCGGCGTTTTTCCTTCACCCGCTTCGGGATCTGCCCTTTCATGCGGTATGCGGCAGTTCCCTCTTCCCGCGAATAACAGAATACGCCGAGCCGGTCAAAGCGGATCTCTTCGATAAACCGCAGGTTTTCCTCATGTTCTTCCTCGGTCTCACCCGGAAATCCGGTCATCAGCGTCGTCCGCAGTACGATGTCCGGGATCTTTTCCCGAAGAGCGGCGATCCTTTCCCGCAGTTCCTGCTGATCGGTCTTCCGGCCCATGCGCTTCAGCACACTGTCCGCCGCGTGCTGGATCGGCAGATCCAGATAGTGGCAGAGTTTGCCGGAGACCGCCATCAGATCGATCAGTTCCCCGGTCAGTTCCTCCGGATACCCGTACAGAAGGCGGATCCAGCGGATCCCCTCGATCTTCTCCAGACGGCGGATCAGGTCCGGCAGGGCCTTGCGGCCGTACAGATCCGTGCCGTAGAGCGTCGTTTCCTGCGCGACCAGGATCAGTTCCCGGACACCGCCCCGGGCCAGCGTTTCCGCCTGCTCCAGCAGATATTCCATCGGATAGCTGCGGTAATGCCCCCGCGCAAAAGGAATGGCGCAGTAAGTGCAGTATTTGTCGCAGCCCTCCGCGATCTTAAGATAAGCATAATAGCCGCCCGTTGTCAGGATCCGTTCGCGGACTGCCGGCAGCGCGTTGACGTCATCAAAGAACTGCAGCGATTTCGGATGACCGCGCAGGACTGCGCCGACCGCTTCCGCGATATGCGGATACGAAGCCGTTCCCACAACGGCATCCAGTTCGGGCAGTTCCCGCAGGATTTCGTCTTTATACCGTTCGGCAAGACAGCCGGCGGCAAGCAGCGCGCGGCATTTTCCTTCCTGTTTCTGTCGGGCCAGATCCAGAATGGCGCCGATACTCTCCTGTTTGGCATCCCCGATAAAGGCGCAGGTGTTGACAATGATCACGTCCGCCCCGGCAGGATCGTCCGTAAAAGAATACCCTGCCTGCCTGAGAAGGCCGAGCATGGCTTCCGAATCAGTCAGATTCTTGTCACAGCCGAGAGACAGGAAATAGACCGATTCCATCAGTTCTCCTCCGGAAGGACCTCTTTTTCCTCGTCCGGCAGAAGGATCTCTTCGCCTTCGGCTTCGTCGTCTTCATCATCGTCGTCGTCTTCGTCAAGATTCAGCTTTTTCGAAGCCTCTTCCATCGCTGCCCGGGCTTCCGCTTCTCTGGCCAGCCGTTCCGCCTCTGCCGCCATACGGGCCGCGTAACGTTCTTTATATTCCGCCTCTTCCTCGGGCGAAAGGAAACGGATCTCCCCGTTGTACATCTCTTCCACGGCGATGGAGAGAGGCTTGCGGGAATGATCTTCCAGTTCCATATATCCTTTATCGACCATCTGACGGGCCCGCTTGGCGGTGCCCATAACGATGGAATAACGGCTTTTCACGATGGGTTCCTTGCCGTCTTCGTTGATTTTGGCCATCATTTCGGAAAACGAAGGATGTAACATAAGGTTTCTCCTTTAAATAAATTCAAATAGTAATATTATCACAGTTTTCTCTGTCTTTCAAGATTTCCCGCAATTCCTTCTGAACCTCCCGGGTCAGGCGCAGCGCTTCTTCCCGCGGGACCCGGTCTTTGCCGCGTCCTCTGACGAAGGAATGGATCTCGGCAGCCGTCTCCCGGACCGTATCATTGACCACGATATGACCGTAGCGTTCCACGATATCGGCCTCCCGGACCGCTTTCTTCATCCGGTTCGTGATCTGTTCTTCCGTCTCGGTTCCCCGTCCCGTGATGCGGCGGACCAGTTCTTTCGCATCCGGAGGAATGATATAGACGGAGACCGCATCCGGACACAGCCGGCAGACGTTCATGGCGCCTTCCACCTCAATATCCAGAATGACGGTTTTCCCTTCATCCCGCAGCTGATCCACATGATCCTTCAGCGTTCCGTACGCGCGGTCGAAGAAGCGGGCGTATTCCAGAAAACGGCCTTCTTCGACCCACCGGTCAAACGTGGCGGGATCAATAAAAAAGTAATCCTTGCCGTCTGTTTCTCCCGGTCTCGGCGCCCTCGTCGTTGCGGAGACCGAGAACGCATAGTCGGGGTGTTCTGCCATCAGTTCTTTAATAACCGTTCCCTTCCCGACTCCAGAGAAGCCGGAAACAACCAGTAGTTTTCCTCTGCTTTTTCTGCGTTTTGCCACGAGATTTTACCGCCTTCATTGACTTTGAAAAACACAGATATTATAATGCTCTCACAGACTTTCGTCAACGAATGAGGGCCCAAAATGAAAAAGTTTCAACGGATCGGCGCCGTGATCGTCATCATCCTGCTGTTATCCATGTACCTGATCTGCTTTATTGCCGCCGTGAGCGGCTCCGAAAGCCTCCAGCCGCTGTTTAAGATCACGCTCGGCATGACCGTCGCGCTGCCTGTCCTGCTCTATGTTTTTATTCTTTTCCTGCGTCTTGCCTCTAAAAACAAGGTGGAGATCCGGGAAAACGAAAACAGCCGGGACGGCGAAGCAGAGGGGGCGGACCGCACTGCCGAATAAGAAGTCTATTCCGTCCGGAAACGCGCTTCGATCTCCCGGATCAGTTCGACCCGCTTCGCGTGGCGGCCGCCTTCGCAGGACGCTTCCAGGAAGGCGTCCGTGATCATCTTTGCCATATCGATCCCGATAACGCGCGCCCCGAAAGCAATGATCTGCGCGTGATTGTGCCGGACCGCCATCTGCGCGGTATACGGCTCGGAGCATACCGCCGCCCGGATCCCCTGTACTTTGTTGGCCGCCAGAGAGATCCCGACGCCGGTCCCGCAGATCAGAACCCCCCGCTCGACCTCGCCGTTTTTCACGGCAAGCGCTACTTTTTCTCCGTAAACGGGATAATCGCAGCGTGCTTCCGAGTAGGTCCCGTAATCCGTCACTTCATGTCCCTTTGCCGTCAGATATGCCCGGATCTCCTCTTTCATGGAAAAAGCGGCATGATCGCACCCGATACCGATCTTCATGGCTTTCCTCCTTTTGGCCGCCCCTGTCAGGGCGGTAAAATGAGTATAGCATTTCCCGGCGTGCGAGGCAAGATTTCGCGGCGCGGCAGCGTATTTTTTCCGATTTACTTTTCTTATGGAATCATCTATAATATTTGTTTAGTGGTTTTTGCCACTTTTCCGGATGGAAAGCTGTATTACTGGCAGAACATCTTCAGGAGGCATGCATGAAAACTGTTGATATCGTCGTCCCCTGCTACAACGAAGCCGAGGCCGTCGAGGCATTTTTACAGGAAACGGAACGGGTCACCGCCTCGCTCGGCGGCTACCGTTTCTCCTATATATTCGTCGATGACGGCTCCCGGGACGCCACGCTGTCCCTGCTGCGGAAGATGCAGCAGGAAAACGAACGGGTCCATTATCTTTCCTTTTCCCGGAATTTCGGCAAGGAAGCCGCCATGTACGCCGGTCTGCAGCATACGGAGGGCGACTACGTGATCGTCATGGACGCCGACCTGCAGCATCCGCCCGCCCTGATCCCGCAGATGGTGGAACAGATCGAAGCGGGTCACGACTGCGCCGCCGCCTGCCGCAGCACCCGGGACGGTGAAAAAGGCCTGCGGAGCCTGTTCTCCCGCCTCTTCTACCGCTTCAGCAATTCCCTGTCCGACGTGAAAATGCCGCAGAACGCGGTGGACTTCCGCATGATGACCCGCCAGATGGTCGACGCGATCCTCTCCCTCTCGGAAGTGGAACGCTTTTCCAAGGGCATCTTCGTCTGGGTCGGCTTCGATACCGTCTGGATCCCTTACGAGAACGTGGAACGCACGCTCGGCACCAGCAAATGGAGCTTCCGGGGCCTTTTGAAATATGCCATCGACGGCATTACTTCCTTTACCATCAAGCCCCTCAAGCTGATCCGGAATTTCGGCGCGCTGCTTTTCGTGATCTCGCTGATCTATATTCTGATCACGCTGATCAAAACGCTGGTCATGGGGATCGACGTGCCCGGATACGCTTCCCTGCTTTGCGTGACTCTGTTTCTCGGCGGCACGGTCCAGCTTTCGATCGGCGTGGTCGGCGAATACATCGCCCATATCTATCTGGAAGCCAAAGACCGGCCGGTCTATATCCTGAAGGAGACCGATCTGGCCGCCGCGAAGGCAAAAAACGACAGGGCGGAGGATCCCGCCGATGCATGAGAAACTCCGTCAGATCAAGGAGCGTTACGTCAACCGGGAGACGGTCACCTATGTGATCTTCGGCGTCCTGACCACAGCGGTCAATTACGCCGTATACTATCCGCTGCGCGCCCTGGGCGTCAATTACCTGATCTCGAACGTCATTGCCTGGATCGTTGCGGTGACCTTCGCCTTCTTCACCAACAAGCATTTTGTCTTTGAGAGCAAGGACTATTCGCTTTCGGTGCTGCTGCCGGAACTCGGAAAATTCGTAGCCGGACGGCTCATCACGCTGGGGCTGGAGGAACTGCTGATGTACGTCAGCGTCGACCTGCTGCACTTTAACGACAGGATCATGAAGCTTATCGTCAGTGTGCTGATCATCATCCTGAACTATGTTTTCAGCAAACTGTTCATTTTTACGAAGAAGGAGAAGACCGATGAAGACTAAACGACCCTTCAGCGAAAAACTCCCCCTGCTGGCGGCCTTCGTGCTGCCTGTTGTGATCATGCTCGGGATCTTTGCCGGAAAAAGCATCTGGCCCTTCGGGGACAACTGCTTCCTGCGCACGGACCTGTATCACCAGTATATCGCCTTCTTTGAGGATCTGGGCGACCGGCTGCGGGAGGGGAAGAGCCTTCTGTATGCCTTCGATATCGGTCTCGGCAGCAATTACACGGCGCTTTTTGCCTACTATCTCTGCGCGCCGCTGCATCTTCTGGCCTTCCTGATCCCGACGGAATACATGATCGAGTTCATCACCTATCTGATCGTGCTGAAGATCGGTCTCTGCGGCTGGGCGATGGCCTGGTATCTTTCCAAACGCTTCGGCACCCGTCACTGGGCCATCACGCTCTGCGGCGTCTGCTATGCCTTAAGCGGGTATCTGGCCGCTTACAGCTGGAACATCATGTGGCTGGACGTGCTCTGGCTTTCCATCTTCGCCATTTACGGTCTGGAAAGGCTGGTCCGGGACGGCAAGCCTTTCCTGTACTGCATCGCGCTGGCCCTCTCCATTTTGTGCAACTATTACATCAGCATCATGCTCTGCCTCTTTATGGTGCTGTATTTCTTCAACCGTCTGATCGCCGTGCCCGGCATCCGCGGCCGGAAGCTTCTCGGCCGGATCGCCAGCTTCGGCTTCTTCTCGCTGGTGGCCGGCATGATCGCGGCCATTCTCGTCGTTCCCTGCGCCTACGCCCTCATGGGAACCGCCTCCGCCAACACGACCTTCCCGAAAACCATCAGCAACTATTTCAGCATCATCGACATGCTGGCCCGGCATCTGGTGGTGGTGAACGTGGAGATCGGTCTGGATCACTGGCCCAATATCTATTCCGGCGTGCTGGTCTTTTTGCTGGTGCCGCTGTATTACATGAACAAGCGGGTCGGTTTCCGGGAAAAGATCGCCAACACCCTGCTGATCGGCTTCATGCTGCTGAGCTTCAATACCAACGTGCTCAACAATATCTGGCACGGTTTCCATTACCCCAACTCTCTCCCCTGCCGGCAGTCCTATCTGTACACTTTTATCATCATGGTCATGTGCTTTGAAGGGGCCAGAGAACTGGAGCGGATCGGCAAATCGACCTTGATCCGCATCCTCTGGGGCGCCGTTGCCGCCATCCTGGTCGTCGAAGTCATCACCGATTCGGCGGAGATCCCGTATTACGCCTGCTATGCCAGCATCGCCTTTTTAGCGCTCTATGTGCTCTTCTCTTATCTTCACAAGACCGGGCGGCTGGAAAAAAGCAGCGCCCTGGCGATGGGGGTCTGTCTGCTGATCATCGAGATGGGCCTGAACACGGCCGTGACCAGCGTCACCTACGTCCGGCGATCCGACTTCATGCGCTATAACGACAGCATCGACGAACTTGTCGCCATCGCGGAAGAAGGCAAGACCTTTACCCGTATCGAGCGGCAGTTTATCCGCACAAAGAACGACGGCGTCTATTTCGGCTACAACAGCGCGTCGATCTTCTCCTCCACCACCAACGCGGCCATCTCCGATTTTTACAAAAAGATCGGACTGGAGGGAAACACCAACGCGTATGCGATCACCGGCGCGACCCCTTTCATCTGGGCCTTCCTGGGGATCGAATACAAGCTGACGGATGCCATGCTGCCGAACAGCCCCATCTATGAGCTGGTCAGCTACAGTCAGGACCGAAAAGGCGGTTACAATTATCTGTATCACAACCTCTATACGCTTCCGCTGGGCTATCTGATCCCGGCCGATACCGACAGGCTCTGGAATCCCACCACGAGCAACCCGTTCCGTTCCCAGAACAGCTATGCCAATATCGCCGCAGGCGTGGGCAATATCTTTGACACGGTGAAAACCAATATAAGCGGAGCGACCATGAAGGCGACAGCCGATCAGGCCGGCCACTATTTCGCTTATGTGGGCAGCAGCAACGTCAAGAAAGTCACGGCCACCGTCAACGGAGAAAAATCCAAGGTCTGGGATTCCCTGAACCGCAACTATCTGGTCGATTTCGGCTATGTTGAAAAAGGAGACGAGCTGAAGCTGGTGGCTTCCGATGTCAGCACCATGACCGTCACGCTCTGCCGTCTGAACGTCGAAAACTTTGCCGCCGCCGTCAACAAGCTGAATGAACATCCTTTCGTGATCGACGAATTCACCGACAAAACGTTCCGGACTGAGATCAAAGGCCACGTCGAGGCCGATACGGCTTCTCATCTCGTTTTCTCCATCCCGATCGAAAAGGGCTGGCATTTCACCGTGGACGGCGAGCCTGTCGAAATGACGCCTCTGCAGGATTCCTTTATCGGCGTCATGGTCTCTCCCGGAGAACATGAGATCGTCCTGAAGTACGTTCCGGAAGGATTGGCCAGCGGCATCCTGCTCTGCCTCGGCGGGCTCGGGATCCTGCTGATTGCCCTGGCAATTGCGCTGATACTCCGGAGCCGGAAGAAAAAAGCTGCGGCCGGGGATGAACTGCCCGAGATCCTGCTCACGGATCCCTCCGATATTCCGCCGGAAGACGGTTCTGCCGAACAGCAGGAAAACGCTCCTGCCGAACAGCCGGAAAACGCTTCCGATCGGCCGGAGCCTGCTTCCGCCGCGGCGCTGCGCGACAGGATCAGCAATCTTCACCGCTTTGACGAAGCCGAAAGGAACCGTGATCAGGGAAAGATCCCGGTCATCGCCTTTGACAACGGGAACGTGTATTCCCGTCTCGTCTCTCCCGCCGAGCGGCAGAAAGATGAAGAAATGCTGACGCTGGCATCCGATTCCGACAGCAAGGGCACGGAGAATACATGATATAAGAAGGGAGCTTCCGGAGCTCCCTTTTATTTTTCACTTGCATCCTGATCGCTCATTTGTTAAAATGACGGGGAAATAAATCATCTCATGTGAGGTACTTTCATGGACATGGAAAACGTAACCATTCTGACTCATCCTCTCATCAAACACAAAATCACCATGCTGCGCGACGTCAACACCGGAACCAATGAATTCCGCAAACTGATCGAGGAGATCGCCACCCTGATGGGCTACGAAGCACTCCGCGATCTGCCGCTCGTCGACGTGGAAGTCACGACACCGATCGAAAAATGCATGTCTCCCGTAATCGCCGGCCGCAAGCTGGCCATCGTCCCCATTCTCCGGGCCGGTCTCGGCATGGTGCAGGGCATCCTGAACCTGACCCCCACCGCGAAAGTCGGGCACATCGGCATGTACCGCGACCCCGTGACCCATGAGCCTCATGAATATTACTGCAAGCTGCCGGATCCCATCGAGCAGCGCACGATCGTCGTGCTGGATCCCATGCTGGCGACCGGCGGCTCCGCCGTGGACTCCATCAGCCTGATCAAGCAGCACGGCGGAAAGACCATCAAATTCATGTGCATCATCGCCGCGCCGGAAGGCTTAAAGAAGCTGCATGAAGCGCATCCCGACGTACAGATCTACGCCGGCAATCTGGACCGTGAATTAAATGAAAACGCCTATATCTGCCCCGGTCTGGGCGATGCGGGCGACCGGATCTTCGGAACGAAATAAAAAGGTTTTCGGCATTCTATGAAAGAAAGCAACGAGCCCCGGCTCACCCTGAAAAACGTGCGGCGGCATTTACGAACCATCAACAGCCACCGCTATCTGGTTTTTAAACACTGCTGCCGCTGCGGGATCTTCTGGCAGGGTCTGTTTCATGATCTTTCCAAATATTCCCCGCAGGAATTCTGGGTCGGGGCGCGCTTCTTTCAGGGGGACCGCTCTCCGAACGACGCGGAGCGGCGCGTCTGGGGCGCCTCAAATGCCTGGATGCACCACAAGGGCCGGAACAAGCATCATTACGAATACTGGACGGATTACAAGCTGGGAGAAAAGGAACCGGTCTATACACCGGTCCCCATGCCGAACCGCTATATCGTTGAGATGTTCTGCGACCGCGTAGCGGCCGGCGAGATCTATCACAAAGGACATTTTGACAAAGGGTATCCGCTGGAATATTACGACCGCTGCAATACCGACCGTCTGATGCACCCCGAGACGGCGAAAAAACTGCGGGCCCTCCTGGAGCTCTACGCGGAAAAGGGCGAGGAAGCCTTCGATATCGTCCGTGCCTCCGCCCGAAAGAAAAACTGAAATCACAAAGAGCGGCAGCGCACTCCGCTGCCGCTCTTCTTTATGTCTTTTATTCTTCCTCTATGACCTTTTCCCCTTTTCTTCTGCCGTACAGCAGCGTCTGCGCGGCTATTTTTTTTGCCAGCGCTTCCGAAGCTTCGCCCGGAAGCAGCCGCCACTGCCAGTTTCCGCTCACCGTCCCGGGACCGTTCATGGTATGTTTTTCATCCAGACCGAGGTAATCCTGCATCGGGGCGATGAAATACTTTGCCACGCTCATCATCCCGCCCCGCAGCATACCCTCATAGAAGGGTTCGCCGGGCAGAATGTGCAGATAACGCTTGATGTACTCCACCTCTTCCGGGATCTGATCCTTGACCCAGCCCATGAGCGGCACGTTATCGTGCGTGGAAGTGTAGCAGACGCAGTTTTCGATATGCCGGTACGGTACATAGCGGCTCTGGCCCTGAATATCGAACGCAAACTCCAGGACTTTCATCCCGGGCCAGCCGGAATCGGCCAGCAGCTTCTCGACGCTGTCCATGGGCGTGCCGAGATCCTCCGCAATGAATTCCAGCTGCGGGAACCAGCTGTTCAGGACGCCGATCAGATCCATCCCGGGGCCGTAGCACCAGTGCCCCGGCCGGGCGGTCTTCGCCTCGGGCGGCACCGACCAGTAGGTGTCAAAACCTCTGAAATGGTCGATCCGTATGATGTCATACAGCTTCCCGGCGCCTTCGATGCGCCGGATCCACCACCCGAAACCGTCTTCTTTCATGCGGTCCCAGCGGTAGAGCGGATTGCCCCAAAGCTGTCCGTCTTCCGAGAAATAGTCCGGCGGAACACCGGCCACCGCCAGCGGTTTGTTTTCTTCATCCAGCTCGAAGCTGCCCGGATCCGCCCAGACGTCCGCGCTGTCCATGGCCACGTAGATCGGTACGTCCCCGATCAGACGAAGACCCTTCCGGTGCACATACTCTTTCAGGGCAGACCACTGCCGGAAGAAAAGATACTGAATGTACATAAAAAGCTCGACGTCGTCTTTCAGCAGCGTCCGGTATTCTTCCACCGCCGGTGCTTTCCGCAGACGGATGTCTTCCGGCCACTCCATCCAGGCCCGCATGCCGAAATGACGCTTGCAGGCCATAAACAGGCAGTAATCCGGCAGCCAGGAAGCATTCTCCCGTTCAAAGCGGGCGACCGCCTCCCGGTCCCGTTCCCAGCCTCTTCTTCTGGCTCTCTCCAGGATCCGGAAGCGGGACTGATAGATGGCGCCGTAATCCACATGCCGGGGATCTTCCCCCCAGTAACAGGCTTCCGTTTCCGCCTTTGTCAGAAGGCCGTCTTCGATCAGCTTATCCAGATCGATATAGTACGGATTGCCCGCAAAAGTCGAAAAGCTCTGATACGGAGAATCCCCGTAGCTGGTCGGTCCCAGCGGCAGCAGCTGCCAGAGCTTTAAGCCGGCGGCTGCCGCAAAATCCGCAAAATCAAAGGCAGCCTGCCCGAAACTGCCGATCCCGTAAGGGGAAGGCAGCGAACTGACTGCCAATACTACGCCTGCTGCGCGTTCCATATTTTACTGTTCCGTCTCTTCCTCTGATATTTCGTCGTGAAGCATAATGCTCCGGGCCGGGATCGGCGTGGAAAACACGATATGCGTTTCGGTGGATCCGTAGCGCTGCACCTTGCTGATAAAGCGTTCCATATCGACAGGGGACTGGAAGGCGGCCTTCAGGATCATCGTATAGCTGCCGGTCACGATATTGCACTCCAGAACACTGGGCTCATCTTTGATGAAAAGGATAAAGGCCGGCTTGTCTTTCGGGGACATTTCCACATTGATAAATGCCACGATGTGATAATCGATCTTGTCCAGATCGATATCCGCATGAAACCCGGTTATAATCCCTTCCCGCTGCAGTTTTTCAATCCGCGCCGCGACTGCCGGCGATGATAAAAAAACCTTCTCCGACAGCTGCTTTAAGGAATATCTTGCATTTTCCTGCAAATATCTCACAAGAGCACGATCAATACGATCCATAGCTTCCTCCGCCTTTCTTTTCCGATTCATGGCTGCTTTAGTTTATTAATATACCACAAAAGAAAGAAAAGTCAAGAGGCAAATCAGACTATTTTTTTTCGGGAATCAATTCTCTTTTCTTTTATTATCAAACGGAATAATACCGGGGGCCGAAAATCGACGTCCCGACCCGGATATAGGTGGCGCCCTCCTCCACCGCGACTTCAAAATCGCCGCTCATTCCCATGCTGAGCTCGCGGAAGGAAGACGGGTCTTTCAGCTGCTTTGCCAGCTCTTCCCGCAGCTGCCTGAGGCGGATAAAATACGGGCGGCTTTCTTCCGGGTCCTCCGTCAGCGGCGCCACTGCCATGAGTCCGCAGAGCCGAAGATGCGGCTGTGCCTCGCAGAAGGAAAGAAGCGATCCGAGCGCCTCCAGGGAGGCCCCCTGCTTGCTCGCTTCTTCGGCGACATTGACCTCCAGCAGAACGTTCTGGATCAGACCGCGTTTGGCCGCCTGTTTTTCGATCTCCGCCGCGATGGCTTCCGAATTCACGGAATGAATCAGGTCCGCGACACCGACCAGATATTTGACTTTATTTTTCTGCAGGTTTCCGATGAAATGCCAGCGGATATCCTTCGGCAGCTGCGGCGCCTTGGCAACGATCTCCTGCGCGTGATTCTCGCCGAAAAGGCGCTGCCCGGCCGCATAGGCTTCGGCAACGGCTTCCGCCGGCTTCGTTTTGCTGACCGCAATCAGCTGCACGCTGTCCCGCGGCCGCCCCGCGCGAAGACAGGCCGTCCGGATCCTTTCCTCAACAGTCTTCAGATTTTCCGCGATCACAGCATCTCCTCTCCGACCGTCACGGTCAGCAGATCTCCCTGGCGCGCACCGGGCGCTTTTACCGTCAGTCTGACGTATTCCGGGGTAAAGCCGGTCCAGAAATCCTCTCCTTTTTCCGGCACCGGCTCTTCCAGCAGCACTTCCCGCTCCCGCCCGATCAGTCCCCGCTCGAAAGCGGCTTTATTGGCGGCATGAAGGGCCAGCAGTCCCGCGCTGCGCTTCGCCTTTACCGCTTCGGGGATCTGATCCGGCATCCGGTCCGCAACGGTCCCCGCCCGGCGGGAATAGCGGAACACATGCGTCTCGTAAAACTTCGCCCGCTCCAGAAAACGGACCGTCTCCTCAAACTCTTCCTCCGTCTCTCCGGGGAAGCCCACGATGACGTCCGTCGTTAACGCGGGCCTTTCAAACGCGCCGCGTAAGGCCTCTATTTCGCCCAGGAAGGCATTTGCCGTGTATTTTCGGTTCATCCTGTGCAGAACGCCGTCTGAGCCGCTCTGAAGCGATAAATGAAAGTGCGGGCAGAGTTTGGGGACGGCGGCCAGCCGTTCGGCAAAGGCCGGCGTGATGATCCGCGGTTCCAGCGATCCCAGCCGGATCCGCCGGATGCCTTCGATCTCAGCAAAGGCTTCGATCAGCGCTGCCAGCGGCTCTCCGTACGCTGCGCTGCCGCCGGCATCGCCCGGAAAATCCAGCCCGTAGGAAGCCATATGGATCCCGGTCAGCACGATCTCCCGATAGCCTTCCTCTGCCAGGCGCCGCGCTTCCCGAAGCGTGCTTTCCGGCGAACGGCTGCGCACGCGTCCCCGTGCATAAGGGATCAGACAGTACGAACAGAACTGGTTGCAGCCGTCCTCGATCTTGATGAAAGCGCGCGTTTTTTCGCCGCCCCCGCCGAACGGCAGCTCCTCGAATTCTTTTACCCGGCCGATCTCCTCCGCAAAAAGTGCGTCCTGCGCATTTTGCAGCCGCTGCTGAATCCGTTCCGCCAGACGGCTTTTCTCATTGTTTCCGATGATCAGATCGACGGCAGGGTCTTTCAGCAGATTTTTGCCTGCCACCTGCGCATAGCAGCCTACGGCGACCACCAGCGCATCCGGATTCATCATCTTCGCCCGGTGCAGCATCTGCCGGGATTTGCGGTCCGCGATATTGGTCACCGTGCAGGTGTTGATCACATAAACGTCGGCGCCGGGCTCAAAGGGAACGATCTCCCAGCCCTGCTCCTGCATCTGCCGAAGCATGGCCTCCGTTTCATAGCTGTTGACCTTGCAGCCCAGATTATGAAAGGCGATTTTCCGCCTGTCTCCGAATTCCGTCATGGTGTCTTGCACTTTTCCTTAAACTATTCTATAATATTGCTGCTGAAGAGTCCGTGTCTCTTATACTAAACGAAAAGGAGCTGATGTCAATATGAAAACTGTACAGATCAAGCTGGATTCCATCGATAAAGTCAAGGATTTTGTCCGCGCCATTACTCTTTTTGACAACGACTTTGACATGCATTCCGGCCGTTATATCATCGATGCCAAATCGATCCTGGGCATTTTCAGTCTCGATCTGTCCAAGCCGATCGCGCTGGACATCTACGGAGAAGATCCCGACGGAAAGGTCGAGGAAGCGATCCGGCCGTTTATGATAGAGGAATAACTTCTTTCCTCTCAAAAGCGCCGCCCCGGCCGGGCGGCGCTTTTCGTTTATTCGCAAAGGATGATCTCTTCCGTCGCCAGCGCCCGTTCCACCAGTTCGTGAATGCCCGGCAGCAGTTTTTCCTCCGAGCGGCGGATGATGCCTGCGTTCGGCTTGGTGACCGGGTGCTTCGCCACAAAGATGGTGCAGCAGTCCTCAAACGGCAGGATCGAGGTCTCAAAGGTTCCGATCTTCCGGGACAGATCGATGATCTCCTGCTTGTCGAACGCGATGAGCGGCCGGAATACCGGCAGCGTGCAGACCTCGTTGGTGCTGACCATGCTCTGCACCGTCTGAGACGCGACCTGTCCGATGGATTCCCCGGTGATCAGGCACTGCGCGCCGTTTTCGACCGCCAGATGCTCCGCAAGGCGCATCATATAGCGCCGCATGATGATCGTCAGCTCGTCGTGCGGGCAGGTATCGTAGATGGCCAGCTGGATATCCGTAAAGTTAATGACGTGCAGACGGATCGGTCCCGCGTAGGCCGCCACCTGTTTTGCCAGATCCACGACCTTCTGCTTGGCACGGTCACTGGTGTAGGGCGGTGCGTGAAAATAGACGGCTTCCAGCCTGACGCCGCGCTTGGCGATCATCCAGCCGGCGACCGGAGAATCGATGCCGCCGGACAAAAGCAGCATGCCGCATTCGGTCCCGCCGAGCGGCATTCCGCCCAGGCCGGGGATCGTCTCCGAATAAAAGTTCAGGTTTTCCCGCACTTCGATGCGGAACAGAACGTCCGGTTCGTGAACGTCCACATGACAGCCCGGCAGCGCGGCCAGGACCGCTTCGCCGACCTTCCGGTTGATCTGATCGGAATCCCAGGGGTAGGCTTTATTGGCACGGGTCGCCATGACCTTGAAGCTGCCGGCAAACCCCGGATGCGCTTCCGTGAAATAATCCGCTGCCGCTTTTACCAGCTCATCCGGCGCGACCACGGCCTGCTGCACCAGCGGGCAGATGCCGGAGATGCCGAAAACATGCTGCAGCGCATCCACAGCCCCGTCCAGATCAAAGGGCTCCGACGCCATGGCATAAATACGGCCGTTGGATTTATAGACTTTAAAACGGCCCGGCACTTTTTTCAGCACCGCAGCAGCGCGGCTGACCAGCCGGTCTTCAAAGAGATAGCGGTTTTTCCCCTTTACGCCGATCTCCGCGTATTTTATAAGCAAAGCCTGGTACTGCATAGCCGTTTCCTATAAGCAGAATCTTTCATAAACATTTTTCGCGATCTTTTCATACCGGGCGATCATGAACCATTTGACCACCTCCAGGACGATGATCACAAGAGGGAAGTAGAAAGCATGGAGCCTCAGCATCAGAAGCACGAAAAGCGTGCAGGCTCTGATGTGGTAGGTGAGCGTATTCGTCAGTTGAATATAGCGCCGGCTCTGGGTAATGTAGGCCTCGGCCAGTTCGTCCGAAACGGTGCCGCCTTTTTCCTCCAGCGCGTTCAGCAGGCGCTGGGCGCGGGGCGTATATTTTTCCTGATCACTGGTATAGATCAGGTAGAAAAAGCGATAGACCCTCTCATACAGCGGGCTGCCCTTCTGCGCCGCCAGTTCCGACTTCAGGATCTTGGCCCGGGTCATATTGGAACTGTTTCTGCCGTTCAGGAAGAAAAGGTGAAGCCCCCTGTAATAGTCCGCCATCCTGGCCTGACTCGCGTGGCAGAGCATCGTCACGATCAGAAGCGGCCAGATGTAGAAGGACCACGGGATCTCATCGGTAAACGGAATCGTCTCGTTCATCATGCGGCAGCCGATGGCGATATAGACCGCAAGGAAATTGGTGATATCCACCGTGCCGTCCAGAACACGTCCGAGCTGACTGCTGGTATGCGTCAGACGGGCGATCTGACCGTCGCAGAAATCCAGGATCAGAGCGATGACCTCAAAGCAAATGCCGAGCAGATTGAGCCATCGGTTCTGCGGATAGAAGAAGACGCTGCCGCTGACGCCGAAAAGAAACGACAGACAGGTCACGGCATTGGCGGACCAGCCCCAGCGGATAAACAGATGCGCCAGCCGGATGGAAATGGGATTATAGACGATCACGTCTACCGGATCATCGGTATCCTCGGATTTGCCGGACGCCTTGATCTCGTCTGCCACACGTTCAAACCAGGGGTTGTGAAGCAGGCCTTTCATACTGATCCGGATTCTGTGCTCTTTATTCTTATGATTGACATTCATGCTGTTCTGTACCATCCAAAAAAATAGTATCCTCTATATATTACCATGAGTTTTTGATTTGTAAAGTACAAAAAGGCTTTTTACCGTCTTGTAAATCGCCGCAGCACCGGAAGCAGCGCGTCCAGCGTTTCCAGAACGCTTTCGATCTCCTCTTCCGTATTGAAGCGGCTTAAGGAAAAACGCAGCGTCGACTCCGCCTGTGCCTTGTCCAGACCGATCGCTTTTAAGACCGGGCTCATCTCCCGCTTATGGCTCGAACAGGCCGAGCCCGCCGAAACATAGATGCCCTTTTCCTCCAGCGCATGCAGCAGCACTTCGCTGCACACGCCCCGGAACGTCGCGCTGACAAGGTGCGGCGCGGCAAAGGCTTCGTCCGAAGGACCGTTGACCGAGACGCCCTCCAGCCTAAGCAGGCCATCTTTCAGCTGCTGCCGGAGGCGGCGCATCCAGGCGGCGTTTTCTGAAAGATCCGCCAGCGCTTCCTTCGCCGCCGCCCCGAAGCCCGCGATGCCGGGCACGTTTTCCGTCCCGGACCGCAGCCCCTTTTCCTGGCCGCCTCCCGCGATCAGCGGCAGAATGCGCGCGTTTTCGGAAATATACAGGAAACCGCAGCCCTTCGGCCCGTGGATCTTGTGCGAGCTGCCGGTCAGAAGATCGACGCCCCAGCTTTTCGGCATGAGCGGAATCTTCCCGAAAGCCTGCACCGCATCCGCGTGGAAAAGCGTTTTCGGGTTCTTTTCTTTGATCAAAGCCCCCAGCTGATCAAGCGGTTCGACGGTTCCGATCTCGTTGTTGACGGCCATCAGGCTGACCAGCACCGTATCCGGGCGAAGCGCCTGCGCCAGCGTCTCCGGGCGGATGAAACCCTCCCGGTCCACCGGCAGCACCGTCAGCTCAAAGCCTTCCTGCTCCAGCCGCCGGAAGGATTCGCTGACCGAAGGATGTTCGATCGCCGAGGTGATCACATGCTTTCCCTGCCGGATCTTCGCACGGGCGCCGCCCAGGATGGCCCAGTTGTTGCTCTCCGTGCCGCCCGAGGTGAAATAAATCTCTTTCTCCTTGACCCGAAGTCCGCCGGCGATGGTCTCCCGCGTATCCCGAAGGAAGCGTTCCGCCTCGGAGCCTTTCCGGTGCAGAGAGGAGGGATTGCCGTAGTTTTCGCTCAGCGCAGAAAGGACCGCCTCCCGGGCACTCGGGGAGACGGCCGTCGTTGCCGCGTTGTCCAGATAGATTTCTTTCATGCCGTTATTCCCAGAGCAGGTTGACCATGGCGAGCACCGCCGGCCCTGCTGTCTCCGTTCGTAAAATGCGCGGCCCCAGCGTGACGATCTTCGCGCCGGCCGCTTTCAGTTCTTCGATCTCCTCCGGGGCAAAGCCGCCCTCGGGACCGATAAAAAAGCCAACGCTCTCCCCCTCTTTCACGGCGGAAAACGTCTGCCTGGTGTATTCCATGTTTTCGGCGGATTCATACGGGACGATGATATGATCCAGCTCTCCGGCCCGTTTTAAGGCCGCCGCAAAAGAACTGACCGGCCCCACTTCCGGAACGAGGCTCCGCCCCGACTGCTTGGAAGCGCTTTCCGCCTTCAGCTGCCAGCGCTGCCGGCGTTTTTCTTTCTTTCCCTCTTCCAGGCGCATGACGCAGCGCTGCATCTCTACGGGAACGACTTCCGAAACGCCCAGTTCCACCGTCTTTTCAATAATATAGTCCATCTTGTCGGCTTTGGGAAGCCCCTGGAACAAAGTGATCCGCCGGCTGGATTCGGCCGAAGGCAGTTCGTCCCCGATCACGCGCAAACGCACAAAGTCGGGGCCGGTCTCCGCGATCTCGCAGAGATAGTCCCGGTCCCGCCCGTCACTGGCGATCAGCTGATCCCCGGCTTTCATCCGCAGCACCTTCACGATGTGCTTGACGTCCTGCCCGCGGATCATAAGCTCGCCGCTTCCTCCGTCCCCGCCGGGGGCAAAGAAATGATGCATCATACTCTCCTTTACAGGAATCTGTTCTTTTTCTTCTTGCCGTCCGGCCCGCTTACATGACCGCCCATCGCGGCGTCGTAGGCCAGCAGCGCATCTTTCTGTTCTTTATTCATCCGTTCCGGCACCTTCACCGTAAAGGTCACGTAATGGTCGCCTTTTACGTTTGCCTGCTTGATGTACGGCACGCCCTTTCCCCTCAGACGGATCCGCGTGCCCGGCTGCGTGCCGGCTTTCAGCTCGTATTCCACGTCGCCGTAGACCGTCGGGATGCGGATCGTATCGCCCAGAGCCGCCTGCGCGAAACTGATCTCCACGGTGGAGAAGATATCGTTGTCCTGGCGGATAAAGCGCGGGTCCTCGCTGACCATGACTTCCACCAGAAGGTCGCCGTAAGGGCCGCCGTTTAAGCCCGGCTCGCCCTTGCCCCGGATGCGAATGCTCTGACCGTCGTCGATGCCGGCCGGGATGCTGACTTTGACTTTCTGCCGGCGGGACACGTACCCGTTGCCGCCGCACTTCGGGCATTTCTCCTTGATGATCTTCCCGCTGCCGCTGCAGCTCGGGCAGACCCGCATGGTCTGTCCCATGCCGAAGAGCGTCCGCTGCGTCACCGTCACATGACCGGAACCGCCGCACTGACTGCAGGTCGCCGGCGTGGTGCCGGGTTTGGCCCCGCTGCCCTTGCAGTCCGGGCAGGGTTCCTTTAAATTCAGCTCCAGTTCTTTTTCGACGCCGTTGATGGCTTCCTGGAAGCTGATGCGGGTCCGTACGCGGACGTTCGCGCCCTGCGCGGAAGTGGAATACGCATTCCTCGAACCGCCGAAGCCGCCAAAACCGCCAAATCCGCCGAAACCGCCGCCGCCGAACAGGTCTCCGAAAATATCACCGAAGATATCACTGAAGTCCGCGCTGTTGAAATCCACGCCCGGGCCGCCGGCCGCCGGATCGAAGGCCGCAAAGCCGTACTGGTCGTACTTGGCCCGCTTGTCCGGGTCAATCAGCACGGCATAGGCTTCCGAAGCTTCCTTGAACTTGGCTTCCGCTTCCTTGTCTCCCGGATTGGCATCCGGATGATATTTCTTGGCCAGGACCCGGTAAGCATGCTTAATCGCCGCCTCATCGGCGGTCTTCGGGATCCCCAGGACTTCATAATAATCTCGTTTATTGTCTGCCATACTCAAATTTCCTGATTGTTCTGATAGTTTTATCTGTTTCCGCAAAGGACTCAGACGAAAGCCCAAAGTCGAAGGGTCTTATCCGGGGATAAGATCCTTCGACTCCGTTCGCTTCGCTCTCTCCGCTCAGGATGACACCGAAGAGTTCGCTTCACTCACTCCGCTCAGGATGACTCCGCAAGAGTTCGTTTTTCTCACTCCGCTCAGGATGACACCGCAAGAGTTCGCTTCACTCAGGATGACACCTGTCTGATTACACTTCCTTAAAATCTGCGTCGATCACGTCATCGTCGTTCTTGCCGCCGTTCGGAGCGCCGCCCTGCGGACCGCCCTGGTAGCCGCCCTGTCCGCCGAAATCCTGCGGATTAAAGCCGCCGCCCTGCGGGTTCTGGCCCTGTGCCTGCTCGTAAATCTTGGCAAAGAGCTGCTGCGCGCTCTTCATCAGGCTCTCATAGCCGTTCTTTAAGCCCTGGATCTGGCTGTCAGACAGCGCGTCTGCGCCGTTCGTTTCATCAACCAGTCTCTGCAGCGAGTCGATCTCGCTCTGCACCTGGCTCTTTAAGCCGGCATCCAGCTTGTCGCCGACCTCTTCCATGGCGTTCTTGGTCTGGAAGATCGCGGCCTCGGCGTCGTTGCGGGCATCCACGCCCTCTTTGCGCTTCTTATCCTGGGCCTCGAAAGCAGCCGCTTCGCGGACCGCCTTCTCGATGTCGCTGTCGGACATATTCGAAGAAGCGGTGATGGTGATGTGCTGCTCCTTGCCGGTGCCAAGATCCTTTGCGGAGACGTTCACGATGCCGTTCGCGTCGATATCAAAGGTGACCTCGATCTGCGGCACGCCGCGTCTTGCCGGCAGGATGCCGTCCAGGCGGAAGGTGCCCAGGCTCTTGTTGTCGCGGGCAAACTGACGCTCGCCCTGCAGGACGTTGATCTCAACGGAGGTCTGGTTGTCCGCCGCCGTGGAGAAGACCTGGCTCTTCTTGGTCGGGATGGTCGTATTCCGCTCGATCAGACGGGTCGCGATGCCGCCCAGCGTCTCGATGCTAAGGGACAGCGGCGTCACATCCAGCAGCAGGATCTCGCCCGCACCGGCGTCGCCCGCCAGCTTGCCGCCCTGAATGGAAGCGCCCAGCGCCACGCACTCATCGGGGTTCAGGGACTTGTTCGGTTCCTTGCCGGTCAGCGCTCTCACTTTATCCTGCACGGCCGGGATACGGGTGGAACCGCCGACCAGCAGAACCTTGCTGATGTCGTTCGGGGTCAGGCCGGCGTCACGCAGCGCGTTCTGTACCGGGACGGCCGTCTTTTCGACCAGGTCGCGGGTCAGTTCATCGAACTTCGCGCGGGACAGGTTCAGGTCCAGATGCTTCGGGCCTTCGCTCGTCGCGGTGATGAACGGCAGGTTGATATTGGTCGTGGTCGCGGTGGAAAGCTCCTTCTTGGCCTTTTCGGCCGCCTCCTTTAAGCGCTGCATGGCCATCTTGTCGTTCGAGAGATCCACGCCGTCGCTGCGCTTGATTTCCTGCAGCATCCAGTTGATAATCTTGTTGTCGAAGTCGTCGCCGCCCAGCTGGGTATCGCCGTTGGTCGCCAGCACTTCGATGATGCCGTCGCCGATCTCGATGATGGAGACATCGAAGGTGCCGCCGCCCAGGTCGTAGACCATGATCTTCTGTTCTTTCTCATTGTCCAGGCCGTAGGCCAGCGCCGCCGCCGTCGGCTCGTTGATGATACGCTTGACGTCCA